>JAIPCC010000083.1 GCA_021738405.1 Crocinitomicaceae bacterium
AGCCCGTTGCTTTTGGGGGAGCTGAGAAGTTGTGGTGGATGCGGTGAGCTGAACGGGGAAAAATTGGGCAGCGCGCGCTGGCGTGGTGGCAGACGGTAATAATGAGGACGAAGGAGATGTGAAGGTATCCATCGACGTGATTCGAGGTATGGCCGCTGATGTCAATGCCGTCTGCTGCCATAGTTGCAATTGCTTTGGGGTTTACGCCGTGTGTCTCCACTCCTGCGCTGTAAACGTTGGCTATCTCGCCGTGAAAATGGCGAATATATCCTTCGGCTAACTGACTTCTGCAGCTGTTGCCAGTGCAGAGCACTAGTACATTTTTCTTTTCCATTAAAAATACTTTTTCAGGTATAAACTTGCTTTGACTAATAAAATCAGGGCGGGAACTTCCACCAAAGGGCCAATGACGCCTGCGAAGGCCTGTCCTGAATTGAGTCCGAAGACGCCGATGGCAACTGCAATAGCCAGCTCAAAGTTGTTGCCCGACGCCGTGAAGGCCACTGTGGCAGTTTGAGCATAAGATGCGCCACTTTTGCGAGCGACCCAAAACATCAAAAAGAACATGGTCAAAAAGAAAATGACCAATGGCAGTGCAACTTTCAGTACATCAAAAGGCAATTCGGCAATCATTTGCCCCTTCAAGCTGAACATCACCACTATTGTAAAGAGCAAGGCGTAGAGCGTAAATGGCGAAATGCGCGGAATCAATTGGGTTTTAAGGAATATTTCGCCTTTTTTCTGAATCGTCCAATAGCGAATGAGGAGTGCTACTGCAAACGGGAGTCCGAGATAAACGCCAACCGTTTTGGCTACATCCCAAAAGCTCAAATCAATTTGAATAGAAGCAAAGCCAAATAAAGGCAGCATGATTTCCAAATAGAAATACGCGTAGGCCGAGAAGAAAAAGACTTGCAGCAAGCTATTGATGCCCACCAAACCCGCAGCAAGCTCTCGGTTACCCCCAGCGAGTTCATTCCAGACAATTACCATGGCAATGCAAGGCGCAAGGCCAATGATGATGAGTCCGGTAAGGTATTCTGGCTCATTTCGAAGAAAAGTGATGGCCAGTAAGAACATCAAAAAGGGCCCAATAATCCAGGTAATGAGCAAAGAAAGACTCAGGAGTTTTCTATTTTGAAAAACGATAGGAATTTGCTTGAAATCGACCTTTACCAAAGGTGGAATCATCATGATAATCAAGCCAATAGCCAGCGGAATATTCGTGGTACCCACGGCAAACTGATTGATCCAACGATCGATATTTGGGAATAAATTACCTAGCGTGACCCCTATGCCCATGGCCAAGAAAATCCAAAGCGTGAGGTAGCGATCTACGAAGTTGAGTTTGCGGTTTTTCATTTGTATATTTTTTAACAACAACCTGAACCTGGGCTGCAACTGGTTTTTACTTGCATTTCTTGAGGTAAGAGCTCATTGGGAATGCCGCAATGCCCTGGAGCCAAACAAGTTGTTTTCTTACTTGTAAACTGAAAGCCGAAATCTTGTGCAACCAAACCGTAGGTTTCAATCGTTTGGCCTTGGAACTCCACTTCTAACTCTTCGTCTTTGAGTCCGAAGAGCTGTTCTGACTTCTCAATTATTTCGAGCAATTTTTGAGTACTTAGGCGATGATCGGTATCGTTGGCCAGCCAAATTTGCATGGTGGCTTTTCGTTCTTGGCGCACCACTCCGCCGCAATCGACGTAGTTTTTGAGCACGAGTCCGATTTCGGTGATGTGGTAATGCGCAGCGATGCTCATACCTGAAGTTTGAAGAAATTCGGGGCTTGCAGCTGGCTTGGCCAATTGCAAGGCACTTTTGAATTGAGAAATTTTCATGAGCAACAAGATTGATTGGTTGGTGTTTGAAGTTGTTGTATAAATGTGTTGATCAATGGAAAATGTGTCTCATTGATGCAGTAACAAACCGAGGTGCCGCTGATGGTTCCTTGAATCAGACCAGCTGCTTTAAGTTCTACTAAATGCCGAGATATACTTGCTTGCGAAAGCGGCAATTCGGCAACGATCTCGCCGCAAATGCAAGAGGTTTGTTTGGCTAAGAATTCGAGAATAGCAATTCTAGCCGGATGACCTAGTGCCTTGAAAATACTGGCAACTGCTAAGGTTTGGTCGGTGTATGTATCGGTTTTGGTAATGCCCATGCTATTTAACTATATCGCAATATTACGATGAATAATTAGGGTAGAAACCACCTCTTGATCATTTAACATAAAAATAAGATTTCAAGCTACCTCAAGCTCCCTGCATCGTGCAAACCTTTGTTCCAGGCTTGAGCGTTGTGAATGGCGGGCAAGACCTCCTCTGGGCTGTCTACAATAGTGAATAAATGCTTTAATTCATCGGGCATAAACCTTTCTTCTACTGCTTGTTGCATAAGTAAATTAAAAGCGTTGAAGTAGCCGCGTGTATTGAGAATAATAATTGGTTTGGTGAACTGCGCAAGCTTTTTCAGGGTAATGGCCTCAAATAATTCTTCAAAGGTGCCGGGGCCGCCCGGTAAAGCAATCAGTGCATCTGTGCCTTCTAGAAATTTGGCCTTGCGCTCGTGCATGGTTTCGGTGTAAACGAAGTCCGAAACACCGGTGTGCCCCCACTCTACTTCGTTCATGAACTGCGGCATGATGCCTTTGATGTGGCCACCTGCGGCCAAAACGCTATCGGCTAATTGACCCATTAGGCCCGACGAACCGCCGCCAAAAACAACTTTTACCTCGTTTTCGACCAGCAGGTGCGCCAAATGGGCAGTGGCATCAAAATAATCGGAATGGATATGCCCACTTGAGGCACAGTAAACACAGACTTGTAGCATATTGTAAAAGTACTTATTCTGCCTCGAATTGATATTGGTAGAGTTGCTCACCATTTGATCCAGAAATCGTGAGTGTAATTTGTCGGTGCGCTTTAGGACCTGCAACAGCAATTAAACCAAAATTTCTTTGGGCAATATGGCTGTCGATTTGACGCAAGGAGTTGAGTTCAAGACTGGCGTCGTGTACGCCAGAAGTGAGAGGGGAAATCGTGATATCGTAAATCGTGGGCTGATCAGGAGTTTTCAATATACTTAGCTCGCTATGATGGCGGTCACCTGTTAAAAAAACAACATTTTTAATATGATGTTGCAGGATGAAATCAATGATTTCTTGTCTTTCGGTATTGAAACCGTTCGCGCTGTAATTTTCAAAAACGGGGGCTGTGTTTAAAAATTGACCACCCAATGCAATGAATTTAAAGGTAGCTGGGCTGTTTAAAAGAGACTCCTTCAGCCATTCTAATTGAGATTTACCTAGGATGGTTCGGTCCGCATCTTTGCGTTCATTTGGCGCCCGATCATAGCGATTGTCTAGTAAAAAGAATTGACAATCAGACCAGTCAAATTGGTTTGTAATACCCGATAAAGTTGAATTTGATTGTGGCGGATTGGCCCAAAATAAATCAAATACTTCTTTGCTAATGGTTTTATAAATGAAGCTGCGGTCTGAATTATTTGGTCCAAAATCGTGATCATCCCAAATGGCAAATTGTGGCACATTTGCTAGAAGTGCAGCAACTTCGGGAATATTTCGTGAATGTGTGTAGCGATGGATCATGCCTGATCTTGATGTCCAATCAGATTCTCTGTAGTAAACATTGTCACCAAGCCAGAGCATGAATTGAGGTTGCTTTGAAGTAATTGTTTGAAAAATGTTATACCCCCCTCCGTAAGGCGCACCCGCTCTATCTGTACTTACTTCATTAATGAAGTTGCAAGAGCCAATCGTAAAACTGAAATCAGGTGCAGGCTTCTGATAAGCCCAAATGGGCCGAGTGGTGAATTGTTGCTCGCCTTGTAGAGGTATTTTTTTGTGGTCCACAAAGATTCGGTATTCATATATTGTACCGGGCTGTAAGTCAGTTAATATTTCTTCACAAACTAGCGCGTTTTGACTTGTTGTTTGAAATGCTGCGGTTTTTGACCATTTTTGACCTGACGAGTAAGGCCTAAAGGCTACTTGAACTTTAGCTTCATTGGCTGTCTGAACCCAAATAGCCTGCTCTCGATAGGTAGAGTAGCCCAACATAGGTCCATTAACCAATTGCGATAAAGTGTTGTTAGACAGCGCAAAACAAATTAAAATAAGTGTAAAATACTTCATGTATCAAATCTCAACATTTCATATGAATTAAATATAAAGAAAACATCATATGAGAAGTATTCAATTAATTTTACAAATCTTCAACAACATCAACAACAAATACATGAAACCTGAAAGTTTAATGATGAGCCACGGTTATAAGCCAGCGCTCAGCCAAGGCGCTGTCAAATGCCCTATTTTTTTAACCTCGACCTTCGTCTTCAATACCGCAGAAGAAGGCAAGGATTTTTTTGAATTGGCCTATGGTCACCGCGAAAGTCGTCCAAATGAAGAGCTCGGGCTTATCTACAGCCGCATCAATAATCCTAACCTTGAAATCCTAGAAGACCGCCTCACGCTTTGGGACAACGCAGCGGGTTCAGCTGTTTTTGAATCGGGTATGAGCGCCATCTCAACGGTGCTTTTGGAATTTTTAAAACCGGGTGCGCTGTTGCTTTATTCAGCGCCTGTTTATGGTGGCACGCATCACTTTATTCATCATGTCTTGCCTAAATTTGGCATAAGCGCCCTAGAATTTGGTGTCTACGACACCCTTGAAGCCATCGAAAAACGCATAGAAGACAGCGGTAAGGGCAAAGATTTGGCTCTTATTTATATCGAAACGCCAGCCAACCCCACCAACGATTTGTTTTCCATCAAAGAGATGGTCGCATTGGGTGCGCGCTATTCACAACAAAATCAAAATAAAGTATTTGTAGCTGTTGACAACACCTATTTGGGGCCGCTTTGGCAAAAGCCTTTGGAATTAGGAGCCGACATCGCGATGTACTCAGCTACCAAATATTTAGGCGGACACTCTGACCTCATTGCTGGCGCAGTAATGGGTACGGCCGAAGTCATTACCCGCGTCAAGACCCTTCGCACCTTTTTGGGCAACATGATTTCCCCACACACTGCCTGGATGCTCTTGCGCTCTTTAGAAACGCTCCAAATTCGCATGGAGCGCCAACAAGCCAATGCGCAATTGGTGGCTGCTTTCTTGCAGACACACCCCAAAGTAGAAAAAGTATATTTCTTAGGCATCAAAGAAAACCTGAACCCGAGAACAGAAGCTATTTATCAAGAGCAATGCCTCGGACCAGGCGCCATGATCAGTTTTGACATCAAAGGCGATGAAAAAACTGCATTTGCTTTTCTCAATAAACTGAAGCTCTTTAAATTAGCAGTGAGTTTAGGATCTACTGAAAGTTTAGCTGAGCACCCAGCCACCATGACCCATGTCGATATTCCACCAGCTGATAAATTGCATATGAATATCACTGAAAAATTGCTTCGCTTGAGTATTGGTGTAGAAGATCCACAGGACTTGATCATAGATTTAGACGCTGCGTTGGGTGGTGAATAGAAATAAGATGAGTTCAGGGCTGCAACTGATTGATTTAAATGAGCTGCTCGATGGGCAGCCGGTGTGTCAGGTCGTTTTATCCAACGCCGGCGCCACCATTTCTTTGTTTTCTTTTGGTGCTACCCTTCAAAGCTTTGAAATAGACTTGCCTGGTTTCACTAAAAGAGATGTTGTGTTGGGTTATCCAGATTGGACGAGTTATCAAAAAACTTTTGATTTAGCCGGCAATGCATACATGGGTCATATCGTGGGTCCAATTGCAGGAAGGGTCGCCAATGCAACTATTCCTTGGGGAGATGACACCTGGTCATTTGAAGCCAATGAAGGTCAGCATTTATTGCACGGCGGAAAGCATTGTTTTTCTAACCACAATTGGAAGGTCAAAGCAACCCAGCAGCAACCGTATCCGAGCGTCACTTTCGAACTGCAAGAAAAAGAAAAGTTCAATTTGCCAGGGGTCTTAAACTGCTCCGTGACCTACACCTTAAAAGACACAGAATTAGACATCCAGATTGAATCCATCGCCATAGAAGATACCATTGTAAACCCTACGCAGCACGGTTATTTCAATCCAAATGGGCAGCAGGGCAGTGTTTTAGATGCGCAAACTTTTGTCTTCACAGAAAAATACTTAGAACTCAACAGAGAAAAACTACCTTCTGGTGTACTTTTAAAAACCTCAGAAAATAGAGATCCGAACGAACCCCTGCTTCTATCTGAGTTTGATCATTACCCTCAACTAGACACTGCATTTGTTCTAAATAAAAAACAGCATCAGGCTCGACTAATAGCCGCAGATGGCTTTCAGTTACAGTTTTCAACGAATCAACCAATTTTTCAAGTGTATATCGGTGGGCAAACGCCTTTTGAAGGGAAGCAACAAACGGTTTATCACGCGCATTCCGGGATTTGTTTGGAACAGCAAGCTGAGCCAGATGCGCCTCATCATCCAAATTTTAGCGATATTTATCTGACCAAAGGCCACTCGAAAATCAATTCGCTCACTATTCAATTTGAACAATGACCAAGCAATTTCACTTACTTGTTTTACTCTTCGTAGCATTTTCTTTATGCGCTTGCAAAGAAAAACCAAAACCCAAGCCACCCACACCACCCGCGCCTACAACTTTTTTTAAAGGTGCGGACATCAGTTGGCTGGCCCAAATGGAGGCCACAGGTTATGTATTCTACGATGAGAATGGCGTGCCTTCGGATTGTCTAGATTTACTGATGGCTAGAGGAATCAATGCGGTTCGTTTGCGCGTTTTTGTGCACCCGAGCAACGACAAAATAAGTGGGCACTGCAGTCCTGAAGAAACCACACAAATGGCACTGCGGGCTAAAGATAAAGGGCT
>JAIPCC010000084.1 GCA_021738405.1 Crocinitomicaceae bacterium
GAAGGCCGATTGGTCCTTTGAGCAAACAGAAACCTATATGTGGGGTGCTGCATTTTTGGTGCATGCCATCACCGACCCGATCAATAGTTCTAAAGAAAATACCGTGCGCACCAAATTACCTGCTGGCACGCCATGGTTTGATTTTTCGAGTGGTCAATTAATTGAAAAAACGGTTGATAGCGGTGCAGAATCACAATTTATAGAAGTTGAAACACCACTTTCATTGGATCAAATTCCGGTATTTGTTCGCGCAGGTTCGTTTGTGCCAATGGCTACCGTTTGTCAGAGCACAGATGCCTACAAAGACACGACCGTAACCGTTCATTATTACCATCATGCAACTGTGCAGTCGGCAAGCGGGGAGTGGTATGAAGACGATGGCCTTACAGCGATGGCCTGGCAAATGACACGTCAAAAACGCCTGCAATTTAGCGCCAAAGCGGATGCCAAAACTTTAGAATTGACGGCTATCTCGACCTTCGGACCGCGCATTCCAGAAAAGCAGTTTCAGTATCGGGTTCAAATTCATTGTGCCTCAGCTCCTAAGAAAGTAAAGTTGAATGGTAAATCTTGCGCCACGCAATACGATGCAAGTCAGCAAGTATTGATTCTATCTGTACCGATTAAGCACAGCGAAACGCAATTTTCACAAACAATTATGGTCACTTGGTGAAAAACTTTTTCTTTGTGTCAACTTGACGTTAACAAAAAATCAAATATATTTGACAGATTAATCTGTTATTAACGCTAAAACGAGAACTATGCAAAAACAAACTACTACAAGTTTTTTTGCCTTCTTGATGTTTTTTGGAATGTCGGTATTGGCTATAGCCCAGACCGGAATTCGAGGAACCATCACAGACGCGGCTGGTGTTCCACTCTTTAATGCTTCGGTATTGGTGGAAGGTCAGGGCAAGGGCGCTGTATCCAACGAAAAAGGCTTTTACGAAATCACTGGCCTCAAAGCCGGAACTTACAATGTCATTTATAAGTTCATGGGTTTCAACCCACAATCTGATCAAGTAACTGTTGTTGCCAACCAAATGACGACCAACGATTTCCAATTTGCGTCTAGAACGCAAGATGTAGGAGATGTTGTCGTGATTGGTTATGGTACCCAACGCACCAAAGACCTCACCGGTTCTGCTACAATCATCAACGAGAAAAACTTTGTGCAAGGTTCACTTGCTTCGCCAGAGCAACTCGTTATGGGTAAGGTTGCTGGTTTGAAAGTCACTTCCAACGATGGCGCCCCTGGTTCGGGAAGCACTCTTCGCTTGCGCGGTGGAACTTCCATCAATGCATCCAATGACCCCCTCATTGTTGTCGATGGTGTTCCGCTAGACAACGGTGGTATTGCAGGTGCAGCCAATCCATTGTCACTGATCAATCCAAATGATATCGCTTCATTTGTTGTCTTGAAAGACGCTTCTGCTACCGCTATCTATGGTTCGAGAGCAGCCAACGGCGTCATCCTCATTACAACCAAGCGCGGTTCTGCTTCCAACGATGTCAAAGTTGTATTGGATTCCAAAACATCCGTTTCTACCATCGCAAAATATTTCGATGTGCTCAGCGCAGACTCCCTACGCAATCTTGTCAATGCCAGTGGTACAACTGCTCAAAAAGCATTACTTGGCGATTCCAGCACAGATTGGCAAAAACAAGTTTTCCGCTCTGCAGTAGTTACCGACAACAACGTTTCGATTACAGGCGGTATCAAAAACTTCCCTTACCGTTTATCAATTGGTAACCGCATGGACAACGGTATCCTCAAAAGAGATCAATTTGCCCGTACAACGGTAAGCTTGAACATGAACCCAAGTTTACTAGACAAAACATTGCAAATCGAAGCCAACATGAAATACGTTCAAACGGCTTCTTTCTTCGCCAACCGCGGTGCACTTGGCGCAGCGTTTTTTGATCCAACACAACCTATTTATTCAGGCAACGAAGCCTACGGAGGTTACTTCGAATGGATTGACAACAACAAGCCAAATACCCTTTCTGCACGCAACCCACTAGGCCTTATCGAGCAGTCTACAGACCAAAGCAAAGTCAACCGTGCTATTGCCAACGCTAAAATCTCTTACCATTTACCTTCTTTGCCTTCTTTGAAAGCAACAGTCAACGTAGGTGGTGACTTCTCAGAAGGTACAGGCTACACCATCACACCTGCTTCTTCTGCTGCAGGTTATTACACACAAGGGCGTTATTCAAACTACCGCACCACCAAAACCAACAAACTTTTTGAATCTTACTTGAGCTACAATTCTGGTTCTAAATGGGAAAAACAAACTTTGGAGATGGTTGCAGGTTATTCTTACCAAGATTGGGATACCTACAGCCCAAATAACCCAACCTTGAACGAAGCGCAAGATAGTGTTATTGCACCTGAGGCTGCTTTTCCTTTCTACACGCGCAACGTGCTCATGTCTTACTACGGACGTGCCATCTACAACTATGCTGGCAAGTATGTCGTGAACGTTTCTGTACGTCGCGATGGTTCTTCTCGCTTTAGCCCTGAAACACGTTGGGGTGTATTCCCTGCTGCTTCTGCTGCATGGCTTATTTCCGAAGAAGATTTCTTGAAGAAGAACAAAGTAATCAACATGTTGAAACTCCGCGCAGGTTGGGGTATTACGGGTCAGCAAGACGGTATCGGAGACTACGCCTACATTGGTAACTATTTCCAAGGTGCAACAACCGCTCAGTATGCTTTTGGTGGTCAGTACTATCAAGTATTGCGTCCAGCAGGTTTTGATGCAGGCCTCAAGTGGGAAACCACAACTTCTTACAACATCGGTTTAGATTTTGGTTTTAAAAACGACCGTTTCTCTGGAAGCGTCGATGTTTATCAAAAAGACACCCGCGACCTCCTTGCTACGGTTCCTGTTCCTGCCGGAACAAACTTCACCAACGAAATCCTTACCAATGTAGGTGCGATGCAAAACCGCGGTATCGAGGTATCACTCAATACTGGTTTGATCGCTAAAAAAGATATGCGCCTAGACTTGAGCATCAATGGTACTTACAACGTGAACACCGTAGTTAAATTATCACAAGTAGTGGATACCACTTCACCGGGTGTCTTGATTGGTGGTATTGGTGGCGGTATTGGAAATACCATCCAAGCACATCAAGTTGGTTACCCAACTTACACATTCTTTGTTTTGGAGCAACAATATGACTCACAAGGTGATGTTATTGAAGTTGGTTCTTTAGCTGAAATCGATATGAACGGCGATGGTCAAGTGACAGCAGCAGACAAATGGAAAGATACCAACGCATTTGTGGACAGAAACGGCGATGGCATCATCAACGTGAAAGACCGCTACTACGCTGGTCAGGCTGCACCAAAAATGTTCTTCGGAACAGCACTTAACTTCCAGTACAAGAAATGGTATGCTGGCTTCTCTGCCCGTGCAGAATTAGGTGCTACCATCTACAACAACATCCACTCAAACAGCGCAGTATTCCAAACGATCGACGGAACTAAAAAATACCTCAATAACATCAGCTCTTTGTACTACCAAGACGAAGTACAGCGCGTTACCGCAAGCCAGTTAATGAGTGACCACTACCTCGAGCAAGCCAATTTCTTGCGTGTAGACTTCATCAACGTAGGCTACAACTTTGGCAAACTCGGCTTTGCAAAAGAAAAAGTGGGCCTCAATGCAAGCTTTGTTGTGCAAAATGCATTTGTTGTTACTAAATATTCTGGTCAAGATCCAGAAATTGGCGGTGGCATCGACAACAATTTCTACCCACGTCCACGCGTGTATTCAGTTAACTTAACATTTGATTTCTAATTTTTGAACCATGAAAAGATTAGTAGCTTATACCTTTATTGCCAGCGCACTTTTATTAGGTGCCTGTGGCAAAAACTTGAATCAATCGCCTAAATATGGCCTCAACGCTGAGGCCGTGTATAGCGATTCAGACAACTACATCAAAGTACTTGCTAAATTGTACTCTGGCATGTCCATGACGGGCAATCAAGGCCCTGCAGGGCAAGCTGATATCGCCGGAATTGACGAGGGCTTCTCAGCGTATGTTCGCGTATTATGGAACATGCAAGAGCTGCCTACTGACGAAGCAATTTGCGGCTGGAACGACCCTGGTATTCCAGATTTGAACAAAACAGAGTGGAACGCCGACAACGTGTGGGTAAAAGGAATGTATTACCGCATTTTTTACCAAATCACACTTTGCAACGAGTTCATTTGGCAAGCACGCGATGAAAAACTCAACGAGCGCGGCTTTACGGCTGCTCAGGTTGAAAACATCATCACCATGCGCAACGAAGCGCGTTTCTTGCGTGCATTGGCTTACTACCACGCCATGGATTTATTCGGAAATGTGCCGTTTGTAACAGAAGAAGACCGCGTAGGGGCCTTCACGCCAGAGCAAATCATGCGTGCAGATTTATTCGCTTACATCGAGTCTGAAATCAAAGCGATCGAAGATGAGCTCACACCAGCTACTAATGTTGCTTATGGTCGTGCATCTAGCAGTGCTGCACACGCACTCATGGCTAAAATGTACCTCAATGCTGAAGTATACACAGGTACTGCGCGCTACAACGATTGTGCTACCTACTGTGAAAAAGTGATCAATTCCAACAACTTCCAACTAGACGACGTCTACCAAGATGTTTTCTTAGCAGATAACAACACTTCACCCGAAATCATCTTCCCAATTGTTTACGATGGTTTGTATTCACAAACTTGGGGTGGAACAACCTTCATGATTTGCTCTGCATTGGGCGGGTCAATGGTGGCTGCTGATTACGGTGTAAATGGTAAATGGGCGGGCAATCGCGCAACGCGACCTTTCATTGAGAAATTTGCAGATTCTACAGAAGATTCTCGCTGGATGTTCTACACTGCCGGGCAGCAAATCGATATCACCTCGATGAGTACCTTTACACAAGGTTATGCGAATCCAAAATACAAGAACAAAACCAAAGACGGTCTCAATGGCTCGAACAACGCAACGTCTGCTCACGTCGATGTAGATTTCCCTATGTTCCGTTTAGGCGATGTTTTCTTGATGTACGCTGAGGCTAAATTCCGCTCAGGTGATGAAGCTACTGCACTTACCTACATGAACAAAATTCGCGAACGTGCTTACGGAGACGCAAATCACAACTTCAGTACGTTAGTACTCAATGATTTCATTGACGAACGCGCACGCGAACTCAACTGGGAGTGTACACGCCGTACCGACCTCATTCGTTTTGGTCTCTTTACAAGCAGCACTTACGTGTGGCCATTTAAAGGAGGCGACGCAGCTGGTCTTGGAGTAGATGATAAATACAATCTATATCCGATCCCAACATCTGATATCGTACTGAACCCGAATTTGCAACAGAATCCTGGTTTCTAATATTCAAAATGTTGATTGATGGAAAGGGGGGAGTTTTCGGACTCTCCCTTTTTTATTGGTGCCCGTCCTGGAAAATCGTTACAGATTATTTGAGGAAATATTGATAAGAAGCGCGAACCAAAGGTTGTATTCCAGTGGCTCTTGACCTCAAGCCAACTTGCAATTTCAAGGAATGTTGCTTGGGCAGTTCAATAGCAGCACCCACAAAATAACGCCATTGCACAGTTGCTCCGCTGATCAGCACTTCAGTAGGGGTGTAGACTACATTGGCATTCCAACGGTAAAAGTGTTCGGCACTGAAGCACGGGCTGAGCGGAAAATTTTTGATGTCATAACTCATGCTGAGTTTATTGCGCCAAATGCTGCTGCTTGCCTTGCCAGTTTGCATGCTCCATTGTTGCGTGGACGTCCATGAAAAGGCTAAGCGTTTTGGACCAATATCAAAGGCGTCCAAAATGGAAATATCAAATCCAAGTTGATAACGTTGGGATAGCTGATCAGATCCTATTTGCAATTGATTTGCATTCTCGTTCATTACCAGACGATAAGCACCCTCGAGTCTAATGCCATCGTAAACCTTAACGGACTGTGAAAAGTCGAGATAAATGCGGTCAAAACCTTGATCTGCGTTTTGGCGGTAGCCGAGTTCTAGAGAAGAGCGCAGTGCTTTATTCCACTTTTTAGAAATACCCGCGTCTGTCCAAAGTCCGGTTTGGGCACTGAGTACCTGACCGTACATGATAATGGGCAGGAGTATTTTTTTCATTAGTGAAAGATATGTAGTGTGCCGAGGTCTGAAATGCTGCCCTTAGCGGTAATTTCAATGGTTTGCTCTATTTCTATGTGCTGACCATCTATCGGCGGGTTTTCACTGACTACATAAACTTTGTAGGTGCCCACTTGTAAATTGGTAAATTGGAAGTCGCCATAAGCATTGGTTTTGACGTTGTCACTGGCAAAGGTATTTTCTCCGTAACAGATGTACACATTTTTTTCGGCCATATTTTGGACCATTGGGCTTATATAATCGGCACTGCCTTGATTGGCAACATCCAGGGCAAAATTGGTGGTGCCGTTGTCCGGATCTGGAATGGCTTGGTGACTTTTATAAGCGAGTGTTAAAATATCTTGGTCTAGCGCCATGTTAAAATTCAGAATACCCAAGCCAGCAATCTTGTTTTTTACGGCTTGCGCAATTGTGGTATTGGCATCGCTGTAATTAAAGACAACCTCTAGGCCGATTCTACCTTGAATATTTGGGTTTGCGCTTGAGACCCAAGTCGGATTTTTGAAATAAATGTAGTAGTTGTTGCCGTCTTTCACTTCGTTGAGTAAAAAGTAGTCTCCGTGCTCAATTTGTGCGCCGGAGGTGAATATAATTTGCTGGACTTCGTTTTCTCCGGCAATGAAATCTTGCCCAGTTACCTTTCCATTGATGGCTGAGGTGCCTGCCGGACCAGGAT
>JAIPCC010000018.1 GCA_021738405.1 Crocinitomicaceae bacterium
AAAGACCTCCCTCAGATTGCGCCAAACAACCGCGTGCTTGGTGTTATCAGGCCAAGCACTGAAGTGCTCGGAGAACGCACCAAAAGCGGCCACGTGGGCATTTTAGGAACCGTTGGCACCATCAGCTCGGGGTCTTACCCAATTGAGTTGGCCAAGTTTGCACCAGAAGTAGCCGTACATCAGCACGCTTGCCCAATGTGGGTGCCGCTCATAGAAAACCAACAATACACTCATGAGGCCGGCCGTTTGTTTATTGCCGAAGACGTCCAGGCCATCATGAAACAGCACGAGGCGATAGATACCGTTTTATTGGCGTGTACGCATTATCCGGTATTGAAGCAGCAGATTGAAGCACTCGTTGGCCCAGCCGTACAAGTTGTGGCGCAGGGCGCTATTGTTGCACAAAAACTCAATGATTATTTAGTGGCGCATCCGGAAATCGAAACGCGGCTTACCAAAACAGCTACAACAAGGTTTTTTACCTCAGAAACACCGCGGGTCTTTGATGAAAAAGCGAGTTATTTTTTGCAGCAAGAGGTGGCTTCTGAGCACCACAGTTTCTAACTACTTAGCGAATCTTTCTGCTCAAAGCCGTCAGTAGTTGCTCGTTGAGTTCTTTTTGTAGCGCCGGATGAGCTGCATAATATTTCAGACTCTTTTCGAAAGTGCGCTTGGTACAGCCAGCTTTTTTGAAAACGCGTTGAACCGAAAGGTCTAGGGCTGCTTTGTATCGGCCGGGCACGCCGAACTTACTTTGGTAATGGGTTTCTAATAACGTAATTTCCTCAACTAATGGTGTCATTTGCGCGCGAGGAAGAATACCTTCTGGAACAGCATCTTGTTGGCAAGCGCTCAGTAATATCAAGCAGATCAAAAAGCGCAAGAATATCATCTAGGGATAAATAAGAGGCGTTGGCCAGGTCCTTGCTCAATGATTTTGGTGTCGGCATATACACAGTTGCCATTGACGTATGTGCTGTGGATATGATTGGCGAACAGATGTCCTTCAAACGGAGACCAACCACATTTGTATAATAAATCTGCTTTGCTGACCGGTTTGTTTGGCGTGGGCGCTACGAGTACTAAATCGGCAGCATAACCTTCGCGGATATAACCTCTTTCTTTGATTCTAAATAGCGTTGCGGGTGCGTGCGCCATTTTTTCGACGACGCGCTCCAAAGTGATTTTACCCTCTTGTACTTTGTCTAGCATGGCCAAAAGCGCGTGCTGAACAAGTGGCCCTCCTGAAGGTGCAGTAGCATATGGTTGTGCTTTTTCTTCAATGGTGTGAGGCGCGTGGTCGGTCGCCACGACGTCTATGCGGTCGTCTAAGAGCGCCTCCCAAATGCCTTCGCGGTCAAAAGCAGTTTTAACGGCGGGGTTCCATTTGATGAGGTTCCCTTTTGCGGCGTAGTCTGCATCGCTGAACCATAAATGATGTATACAAGCCTCAGCCGTAATTTTCTTTTGCTCAAGGGGCAGCGTGTTTTCAAATAGTGCTGTTTCTTTTGCCGTAGAGATATGCAGGATGTGCAGACGCGCATCGTGTTTTTTGGCGAGCGCAACGGCTTTAGAAGATGACAAATAACAGGCCTCTTCGTTCCTGATGAGTGGGTGTGCACTCACTGGAATTTGGTCGCCGTATTTTTCTTGAAATGCGGCTAAATTGGCTCTTACGGTTGTTTCGTCTTCGCAGTGCGTAGCAATGAGTGCTCCAACGCGGGAAAACAAGCCTTCTAAGACACTTTCTTTATCGACAAGCATATTGCCCGTAGAGGAACCCATGAAAACCTTGACGCCGCAAATTTTGGAGGTGTCGGTGCGGAGTACTTCTTCTAGGTTGTCATTGGAGGCGCCCATGAAAAACGAGTAGTTGGCCAGCGCGTTTTGGCCAGCTATTTGGTATTTGTCTTCGAGTAAGTCTTGGGTGAGTGCGTTTGGAACGGTATTGGGCATTTCCATGAAACTGGTGATGCCGCCGGCAACCGCTGCACGAGATTCTGTATAAATATTGCCTTTATGCGTCAGGCCAGGCTCGCGAAAGTGAACTTGGTCGTCTATGCAACCAGGTAAAACCAAAAGGCCACTGGCATCGACCTCTTGCACTTTTTCGGTGACGGAGATTTGTGGAGCAATTTTTTCGATTCTGCCATTAGAAATGAGGATGTCGGCCGTAAATCTTTTGCCTTCATTGACGATAGTTCCGTTCTTGATGATCGTTTTCATGTCTATTTTATTTCCATTTCATTTTGCGCATTTGCCAAACGCCAAAAAAAGCTTCTTTGAAAATGCCTTTGCTCATTTTTGATTCGCCAACAACGCGATCTATAAATGTGATCGGGATTTCTTTGACTTTAAAACCAAGGCGGACCGCTGCATATTTCATGCAAATTTGAAAAGCATAACCTTTGAATGGAATGCGGTCGAGCGGAATTTGCTCGAGTACTTTGTGGTGGTAACATTTGAAGCCCGCGGTGGTGTCTTTGATGTTGATCAGGAGGATGAGTCGCACATAAACGCTGGCAAAATAGCTCATTAAGATGCGTTTGAGGGGCCAATTTCTGACTTTGCCTCCGCGCACATAACGAGAGCCAATGGCACAATCGGCGCCGTCTTCGCAAGCCTTGACCAAACGGGGGAGGTCTTTAGGGTTGTGAGAGAAATCGCAGTCCATTTCGATGATGTAGGTGTAGTCGCGATCTAGGGCCCACTTGAAACCATGAATGTAGGCCGTGCCGAGCCCCAATTTCCCGGGTCTTTTTTCGAGAAAAACTGCCGGAAATTTTTCCATAAGGGCTTCGATTTGCGCAGCCGTACCATCGGGGGAGTTGTCGTCGATAAAGAGGATATGGTAACCCTGTTGCAGATCCATAACGGCAGAAATCATTTTGGAAATGTTTTCAAGTTCGTTATAAGTGGGAATAATAATGAGGGTTCTTGGGCTGGCCATATCTAATTTGAACGAAATTAAAGAAGAAAAGTGACAAATGACTTGCTAGTTCATGAGTTTCTTTTTTGAAGGACATAAAAAAACCGCCTTTTGGGCGGTTTCTTTTATGGGTTTGAAACAGATTATGCTTCTTCTTCTTCATCCTCGTCGTCTCCGGCGTCAGCACCTTTGACAGCGCCACGAGCCATTTTGACAGAAACAACCACTGCGTTTGCAGGGTCTAAGAATTGTACGCCAGGGATTTCGATGCTGCTCACGCGGATAGACTGACCAATACGAAGTTTGGTGATGTCTAAGGTGATGGCATCTGGCAATGCGCTTGGCAAGCCAATACACTGCAACTGACGGAAAACGGTCATGAGTTTACCTCCGGCCATTACACCACGAGAAGAACCTGTGATGCGAACTGGCAATTTGACACGTACTTCTTTGTTTTCGTCGAGTTCGTAGAAGTCAACGTGTTGGATGGTGTCTTTGGTTGGGTGTTGTTGCAACTCGCGAATGATACCAACTGCTTTTTTACCTTCGATGTCGAGGGCAACCTGAAATACTTCAGGAGAAAAAACGATTTTGTCAATTGCTGTTCGCTTTACTGAGAAGTGAGTTTGCTCACCTTGACCGTAAAGCACACAAGGAACTAGGCCTGCGTTACGCAAAGCCGCAGCATCCTTCTTCCCTACGTTCGCTCGGAGCGAACCGCTCAAATGTGCTGTTTTCATGTTATATATTTATTTAAGAGATTACAAAATGTGAACTGATCGATTCGTTGTTGACCAAACGCTTGATGACATCTGCAAAGAGGTCAGCAACACTCACAACGCGAATTTTGTCGCTGTGTTGTTGAAGCGGAATGGTGTCGGTAACGATAAGTTCGGTGAGTTTAGAAGCGGCAATGCGTTCGAATGCAGGTCCGCTCAAGACGGCGTGTGTGGTGAATGCGCGCACGCTTTTCGCGCCTTTTTCAATGAGTAAGTCGGCTGCTGTGGTGAGCGTACCTGCGGTGTCGCACATGTCGTCGATGATCACGACGTCTTTGCCAGCGACATCGCCAATGACGGTCATTTCAGCAATTTCGTTTGCTTTCTTGCGGTTTTTGTGACAAAGCACTAAGCCACAGTTGAGTTTCTTGGCGTATGAGTTAGCGCGTTTAGCTCCACCGGCGTCAGGCGCTGCAACAACTAGGTTGTCGTGGTCTATTTGATCGAGTTCGCCGAAGAAAAGTGTAGAAGCAAAAAGGTGGTCTACAGGTACTTCAAAAAAGCCTTGGATTTGATCTGCGTGGAGATCCATGGTCATGATGCGGTCTACGCCGGCAGCCATGAGCATGTTGGCGACTAATTTGGCACCAATTGCTACCCTTGGTTTGTCTTTGCGGTCTTGACGAGCAAAGCCAAAGTAAGGAATAACGGCAATGATTTTGCGCGCAGAAGCACGACGAGCGGCATCTATGAGCAATAAGAGTTCGAATAAGTTTTCGGTAGGGGGCATGGTGGACTGCACAATGAACACATCTTGGCCTCTAACTGTTTCTTCGAAAGAGGGTTGGAATTCACCGTCAGAAAAAACACTTACCTTGACGTCGCCAAGAGCTGCACCAAATGATTTAGCGATGTTGGCTGCGAGTTGTTCGGAAGCCCTGCCTGCAAAGATTTTTACGCCCACGATACTTAAAATTGGATGCAAAGGTAAGGAATTAAGAACTAATTTTGTAACACAATGAGTCAAAAGCTACAATATTCCTTGTTCAAACGCCTTTTCAGCTTTGCCAAGCCTTACAAAAAATACCTAGTTGTAGCCGTCAGCGCCACGATTTTATTAGCCGCCCTTTCTCCTTCAAGGCCTTATGTCATTGGTCAAATCATCGACCGTTACTTGCTCAAAGACAAAGACCCAAACATGTTGTTGTTGGGTTCTTTGCTTGTATTGATCATGCTTTTGTCAGAAGCTGTATTGCAAGTTGTGGGCACCTATTTTTCCAATTTACTGGCTCAGTCTGTGATCCGAGATTTGCGTCAAAAAGTGATCCGCCACTTCATGAAGTTGCGCGTGGCTTATTTTGATAAGAATCCCGTGGGCGCCATGGTAACGAGAGTCGTTTCCGACATGGAAGCCATTACGGAGGTGTTTTCTTCGGGCATGATGGATATCGCCGCTGACTTATTGTCTTTGGTGCTTATCATCTTATTTATGTTTCTGACCGATTGGCAATTAGCCTTAATGACCCTCATTCCTGTTCCGATACTCATTTGGGCCACACGCATTTTTGCCCGCGCTATGAAATCTTCTTTTCAGCAAGAGCGGCAGGCGGTCACGAAGCTGAATACATTTGTTCAGGAACGCTTGACAGGCATGAGTTTGGTACAACTTTTTAACCGTCAACAACAAGAGGCTCGCCATTTTGAGCACATCAATGCCGAGCACCGCGCGGCGCATATCAAAGCCGTTTGGGCCAACTCCATTTTCTTCCCGTTTGTCGAATTATTGAGTTCAGTATCAATTGCTTCTTTATTGGTTTGGGGAGCGCTTCAGGCTGCAGGTAAGTCTGAACAAGAGGTCAGCAATATGTTCGGCGAGTTGTTTGCCTTCGTTTTTTGGATCAGTCAGTTGTATCGCCCAATTCGGATGTTAGCTGATAAATTCAATATCTTGCAGCGCGGAACAGTAAGGGCGGAGCGTATTTTTGCTGTGCTCGACGAACAAACAGATGTCCAAGACAAAGGGCACTTAACGCAAGTAGATTTCAATCAAAATTTACGTTTTCAGGATGTCAACTTCGCTTATGTGGAGGGTCAACCTGTAATTACCGACCTCAATTTAGAAATCACGTATGGTCAGACAGTCGCTATTGTAGGCGCTACTGGTTCTGGTAAAACAACATTAGTTAATCTGCTAGGTCGTTTTTACGAGCATCAATCTGGTCAAATTCTAATTGGGAATGTACCGATAGAAGAGATTGAGTTGCCTACTTTGCGCAAAAACATTGCAATTGTTCTGCAAGATGTCTTCTTGTTTTCAGATACCGTTTTCAACAACATTACCCTCGGAGACCCCTCGATTTCACTAGAGCAAGTCATCAATGCTGCCAAAGAAGTTGGTGCGCACGACTTCATCAGTGCTTTGCCCGATCAGTACGCCCACAAAATTGGCGAAAGAGGCGGCACGCTTTCCACGGGGCAAAGACAATTGTTGGCGTTTATCCGAGCATATGTGTACCAGCCTTCTTTACTGATTTTAGATGAGGCTACTTCAAGCGTAGACAGCGAGAGCGAATTCATGATCCAGCGCGCTACAGACAAATTAACTGCCGGCAGAACGTCCATAGTAATTGCCCACCGCTTATCGACTATCCGAAAAGCAGACCGCATTATTGTCATGGAAAAAGGCCGCATTATTGAGCAAGGTAAACACGAAGAACTCCTCGAACTTGGCGGCCATTATAAAAATTTGTCTGATAGACAGTATTTCAATCAAGAAGCATGAAGCGTTTCAAAATAGGCGGTGTTCCTGAACACTTCAATTTACCATGGCGCCTGGCCATTGAAGAGGGAAAATTCAAAGATGCAGGCGTAGAACTCCATTGGTCTGACATGACCGGTGGTACGGGCCAAATGATCAAAGGCTTGCAAGCGGGCACACTCGATATCGCTGTATTGCTGACCGAAGGCATTACCCGCGCCATTTTAAAAGGACTCGATGCCAAAATTATTGCGATCTATGTGCAGAGCCCTTTGTGCTGGGGCATTCATGCGCCAACCAACCAATCTTTGCGTGGTTTAGCAGATTTAGATGGGGCCACTTTTGCTATTTCTCGAGAGGGCTCTGGTTCTCACTTGATGAGTTATGTTCTTGCGCAGCGCGAAGGATGGGATGCAGACGCCTTGTCTTTTGATGTTGTGGGCGATGTTTATGGAGGCCTTTGGGCCTTGAATCACGGTGAATCGCAGGGCTTTCTCTGGGAAAAATATACCACTCAGCCCTTTGTAGACCAAGGAAAATGCAAGCGAATAGGAGAGGTGTATACGCCGTGGCCATGTTTTGTCATCGCCGTTAGAAATGAGGTCTTGGCACAAGAAGAAGCGTTGTTGAATGCGGTCATTGGCATCATTCAAGAGCGAGCCGCCCAACTGAAAGCCGCGCCCGACACCCCAGAAGTACTCGCCTGGCGCTATGCCCTCAAACAAGGAGAAGTGAGCGAATGGTTAAGGCAAACAGAGTGGTCAAGCGCACCCATAATTGATCAGTCTGCGATCCAAACTACCGTTGAAACACTTCTTGATCTGGCTTTGCTCAGTGCGCAAGAAGCCGAAGACTGGCCTTCCAAGTTATTTAAATGAAAAGTGCTTCTTTCCTTGTTTTCGTATGCCTATTAAGGTTTACACACGCTCAAGGACTGGATCTAGGCACTATTTCTCATGCGCCAAGTTTGGTTGCCAACCTGTGTCAGAATTACAATGAAACATCTGGCTTGGCTTTCTACAAGGACACTATTTTATCCATCAACGACAGCGGTAATGAGCCAATTTTACATGCTCTGCGCAGTTCGGATGCCCAGCATTTACAAAGCTGGCCTATTGCCAATGCGCTCAATTTAGATTGGGAGGCCATCGCGCTCAGTGCAACAAACGTATTCATCGGTGACGTTGGCAATAACATGGGCAAGCGTACTACCTTAGCTATCTACCGGCTAGACAGATCCTTGTTACTCCCCTCAACAACAGCCTTAACCGCACAAAAACTCAATTTTAAATTTGCAGACCAGCCCGCCGTTCCTTTGCCAGCAAATGCCCACAACTATGATTGTGAGGCCATGTTCTTTTGGCAAGACTCCCTGCATCTTTTATCGAAAAATTGGCAAAACCTCTGGACGCGCCATTATGTGTTGCCAACCAATTGGCAAGATACACTTGTGGTGAGCCCTCGCGATTCTTTTTATGTCAATGGCTTGGTAACGGATGCTGCCATGGATGTACAGACCAATCAAATCTATTTCTTAGGCTACAAAAAGGAGCTGAGTGGGTTATACAGCGCGTTTATGTATAGGTTTTTAAACAACAACGACCTTTTCTTAGGATCAGATTTCCAACGCATAGAACTGGGTTCGGCACTCAGCTTGGCGCAAACAGAGGGGCTGTGCATGAGCGGGGCCAACAAAGGATTCATCACTGGAGAACAAATTGTATCGGTAATCACCATTGCGCCAAAGCTACATTCTTTTGATTTCAAAAAAAGAAGTGAGGCATTTGAATAGCAAACGTTAAAAACCCGTAAACATATTCTTTCCAAGCACTTACATGCTCAGCCATCAAGGGTGTTTGTTCATTTGAGTAGAATTGGATGAACAATTCCATTACATTCATGGAACAAAACTTGCAGTATGATTCCACTTATACCCCAATTTGACAATAATTTTTGGTGGGCAGGAGCAGCAGTACTAGCCATTTTAAGCATCATTTTTGCCGTCTTTTTGTCGGATCGCAAAAACTAGAAGCTTTTTAGCGCTCGCTGAATGTCGGTATCGTGTGTATTCACGACCTGATAGTAGCCATTTTCCAAATATAAATGCCGGGCAATTTCTGCCTTGAGCAAACGCTTGATATTTTCTTTACTGTGCAAGTACTCGTTTTTTTGGAGTCGCACCTTAAATTCTGTAGCTGCAAACAAAGTGAATTTGTTAAGGAGTTGTTCATTTACCTCAAAGGTCTTTAAAAAGTCTTGCACTTTAAGGTCGATATTGTTTTGGTTGAGGTAGTCAAAAGCAAAGGCATTGAACACGCCGTTCCACTGTAATTCTGATAAGTAAAGTGAAGAGCCGCTGGTGTCTCCGGCAATAAAAACGTCTGGCATGATGCCGCCGCCGCCATAAACAGTGCGGCCATTTCTGGTTTTGTATTTGAGTGAATCAACAAAAATGCTGGAGTCTGGCTTGAAGTATTCATCGGTGAGCGCTTTTTGCTCGTCTTCTTTGTAGGCTTCATAACCCTTTTCATAAGGTCTTTGAATGGAGCGGCCAGAAGGCGTATAATAGCGTGCAATAGTAATGCGGATGTTGCTGCCGTCTTTTAAGCGTTTGTCTTGTTGAATGAGCCCTTTGCCGTAAGAGCGACGGCCAACAATCTTTGCTCTGTCGTTGTCTTGTAAGGCGCCAGCTAAGATTTCGCTGGCCGAAGCAGATTGTGCATCGATGAGCACGACGGTTTTGGTTTTTTCAAGGATGCCTGCGGAAGTGGCCCGGTACTTTTGTTCTTTGCTATGAAAGCCTTTAGAGCTCAGGATGAGGTGACCGTTTGGTAAAAATTCATCGGCAATTTGAATCGCTGCGTCCATGGTGCCGCCGCCGTTTCCGCGCAAATCTAAAAGTAGTTTTTTCATGCCTTTGTCTTGTAATTGCAGCGCTGCGGTATGGAATTCTTGTGCGGTTGGCAAAGAGAATTGGCTAATTTGTATGTAGCCCGTTTCTTTATTGATCATGTAATAGCTTGGAACGGTGGCAATAGGAATGGTATTGCGCACGAGTGTTTTTTGTAGTTTTTTCCCTTTTCGGAAAATGGTCACTTTTACTTCGGTGTTTGGCGCGCCTTTTAACCTGGCCATTACCTTTTCATTTGAGATGGATTGACCTGTTGCGGCTTTTCCATCAATAGCAACGATGCGGTCGCCGCGTTTTAAGCCCCCTAAGAAGGCCGGAGAAAGCGCATTGACGTGTGTGACACAGATTGTGTCGCGGAAGAGCAAGAAGCGCACGCCAATACCCCCAAAAGCCGCATTGGTTTGTTCGTCGAGTAGCTTGAGGTTTTTGGCAGAAATGTAATTGCTGTGCGGATCTAGTTTGTGGAGCATCTCTGAAATGGTTTGCTCAAAGATCTCTTCTGTATTGATTTTATCTACGTATTGTTGGTCCAGTACCTGAAAAATTTGCTGGAGCTTTTGCAGTTCTTTGCTGTCGTTGTTGGGCGCACCAAAAAATGCGCTCCCTACCCAAATGCCAAGAGCGGCAATGGAGGTGAGTAAAATAGGCAACCAGTAAAGGGGTTTAGGACCTTCTTCAGACATCGTCGATATTTTCAATTTGTGTGACTTCTAAGCCTGCAGATTTGAGAAACTCAACGCCGGAGAGGTCTTTGTAGGCTTCTTGATAAACCAGGCGTTTGATACCAGATTGCAAGACCAATTTGCTGCAATCTTTACAAGGCGAGTGCGTGAGATAAAGCGTGGCATCTTTGCAATTGTTGGTCGAGCGCGCTACTTTGAGAATGGCATTGGCTTCGGCATGCAGTACATACCAGTGTGTTTGGTTGTTGTCGTCTTCGCAGCAGTTGTCAAAGCCAGCGGGCGTGCCGTTGTATCCGTCTGAAATAATAATAGCATCCTTTACAATGATAGCTCCGACTTGCTTTCTTTGGCAATGGGAGAGCAGGGCCCAACTTGCAGCTAAACGCAAATAGGCTCTGTCATAACGATTTTGTTTGGGATCTGTTTGCTTATGCGCCATGTCTGATATGACCTCCTAAATAACCTGTAAAAGCAAATAAGATAAAGGCAATGATGCCTACTACAAGCGTGAAGCGCTCGATTTTTTTAGCACTCTTCCATTGCGCGCGCTCAGCCCAAAGGCCAACGACAGCCGCTGCGGTCAAGAGAAACACAAAAATGAGGGCATTTTCTGCCATTTCTTCGTGTACGTGAATCAATTTGTGAGAAATACCAGCAACATGCTCTATGCTCTCTTCTGCAGGCTCTCCTGTAAAGTAGGCAACGATACCACCAATGCCACTAACCAAAAGGATGAGGTAGGCACTAAGTGTGGTGTGGAGGTTAGGTTTGACGAGCGCAACGACTAAAAGTAAGACGCCAAAAAGCGAGCCGAGTATGGGTACGTGGTTGCTGAGTAAGTGGAGATAGGCCATGATGTTTGAATTAGTTGAGATGAAAGTTACGTAAAATTCAATGCGGATAGTACGGAGAGATCATTAAATATACAACTACACCGGTCACGGCGACATACAGCCAAATGGGAAAAGCAAATTTGGCCCATTTCTTATGTTTTTGGTAGTTGCCTTCCCACGCATGTAAATAGGTAAACAAAACAACAGGAATAACCGCAACACTCAATGAAATGTGCGAAAGCAATAAAATAATATAAGCCAACCTAGATGACTTCACGTAATTGAGTTCTATTTCATCAAGTTGGCCATTCGCGTCTAAATCACCGTAAAGCGTAGAATCGGAGGTCATGTGGTAAGCCACATAACAAAGCAAAAATAAAACACTTAAGCCGAGCGCAACTTGGATGGTTTTTTGGTGCTGTTGTACCTTGCCATTTTTGATGAAATATAGTGCTAAAAGCAATAATATGGCTGTAATACCATTGATGGAGGCATAAATTGGCGGTAAAAATGAAAAGTCAACACCTTCAATTTTGATGCCGAACAAGGCAGCTACAGCAATCGGAATCACAATGGAAACAGCGATGATCCATTTGCGCAAGCCTGTTTTATTGGGGTTTGTAGTTGTATTCATAAGTGAAAAGGGTTTTGGCATCTTTAATTAACCGTTCAAATTCTTTTTTGTTGACACTCAGATTTGGTTGCACCACTTCATAAACGCCGCGCACATATCCTTTTTTGTCGACGAGGGTAAAGGCACCAGAATGGGCATAACCACCCAGTGCTTCTTCTTCGCGTCCTGCAAAAATAAGAAAGTGTTCGATGCCAAGTTGGTGCGTGAAGGCTTCATTTCCGCTTAGAAAGCTCCAATTTGTGTTGCGGATGCCTAATTTGCGTTTGTGTTCCTTCAGAACGCTTGGTTTGTCGTTGGCGGGGTCAATCGTAAAGGAAAGGTATTGTAGGTCTTTCTGATACAGCTTCAGTGCTTTCTCCACATTTTTAAGCTGCGTATTCATGATCGGGCAGATACTCGGGCAGCTGGCAAAAAAGAACTCGCTGATCCAAACTTTCCCTGCAAAGCTTTGCTTGGTGACCAATACAGAATCTTCGTTGAAAAACGAAAAGTCTGGAATGCGCTGGTAAATAGTATCGGTGATGGTTTTGCCGTTTTGCTGCCGATAAGAGACATCGTAATTACCTAAAAAGGGAAGGCGTTTAGGTGTTTGCTCCGTACAAGACAAAGCAAGTAAAAGGCTCAAGAGAATCCAGTTAGTCTTGTTTTTTAGCACGTTCCTTATCGTATTGTTTGATCAAAAGCGCAAGGTGTTCTTTCATTTTACGGATCATGCCTTCGGTGTGGCCATTGAGCACCATCCGCAGGTGGTTTCTTTTGTCGAGCAGCATGATCAACTCGTTGTAAGAAACACCACCAAAGTATTTAGGGTCTCTGTGTATTAATTTTTGACCGTTGTTGCGAAGGTTGTAAAAGATTTTTGGATCTGCACTCACCAACTGCCATAGCTCGGGGTCAAAGCCTTCTACACGGCTTTTGAGCATGTCTTGTATGTCTAGTAATTCGGATTCGGATACAGGATTGCCTAGAGAATCTACTACGATAGACAAAATGCGCACCTGCTTGAGCTTTTTGCGCTTGTTGGTGCGAAGGTCTTTGTAGAGGTTTTGGGTAAGCGGAAAGAAGGCTAAGCCACATTGGTGCGGACAGGTCGTTTGGAGGGTTGTTATCAGAACGATTTGGTCTTGGTAATCTTGAAGAGAAAGCTCTTGCTTGCCTTTGTGGTTGTAAACAGAAAAGGTTGGTGTGTTCACCAACCCGTAATCTGCTAATTTTTTAAAACGGTGGTCGCAACCACGCGTTGCCATGAATATCAAGATGAGCGCTGGACCAAATACCAAAGAGAGTGCTAATATAGATCTCTTTTTACTTCGGGTGGCAGCTTGCTCTTCCATGGGTTATTGCCACATAGTTTCCCAAACACTACCAACGGCAGTACCTTCTACAAGGGCGATGAAAATGAGGTAGGCAACAAATATGAAGTAGGGAATCAAGATGACGTTGCGCAAATAAGGGCGCTCGTCTCCGAGGTGCATAAATACCATGACGATATAACCAGCTTTCAATAGCGTAAGCAAGATAAAAGTGATTTTAACGGCAGACCACCAATCTGAAGATTGCTTGATGCTTGCACCAATGAATACTTCGATAATGGTGACTAAAGTCAGTAAAATGGTGACTTTATAAATTTTTGAGCGAATTTCTTTTCCTTTAGCGTCGTCGTGATGCCCGTGAAGTGAATATTCTATGAGGTCGTCTCTTTCCATGTTGAGTGTCGTTTAAGAGAATTACAATAAATAAAAGAAAGTAAATACGAAGACCCAAACGAGGTCGACAAAGTGCCAGTAAAGACCGGTTTTTTCAACCATTTCGTAGTGGCCACGTTTGTGGTAGGTACCAGATAAGACACCGAGTAAGATGAGGATGTTGATGATAACACCAGAGAATACGTGGAAACCGTGGAAGCCAGTGATGAAGAAAAAGAATTGAGCGTATTGT
The DNA here is from genome assembly GCA_021738405.1 of Crocinitomicaceae bacterium. Lineage (GTDB taxonomy): Bacteria > Bacteroidota > Bacteroidia > Flavobacteriales_D > Crocinitomicaceae > UBA952. The sequence continues at coordinate 13,406 of JAIPCC010000018.1, forward strand.
TGCGGCCCGTATTCGTTTTGTTTCATGTTGGCACCGTAAATGACGCGGTGTTTGTCACCAGAATAAAGTGCTTCGTAATAGAGTTTCTCAGCTTGTTTGCCTGTGATTTCTTTTCCGCCAACTTTATGAAGCTTACCGTCTTTTTTGATGATGAGTTTCATTTCGTGGTCAGCAGCTTTGTTGATTTTGGCAACAGAACCATCGGCTAAATGAATTTTACCGGCCTCTAAATGACCGAGCTCAGCTGCGTGCTGGAATTGGTGCATCAGGTCTTCTTTAATGACAGCACCTGTTTTGTGTTTCTTACCGGCTTCAATAACAGTGAAGCTATTGATTTCGCCAAAATGACCTTTGACAATAGCTACTGAACCATCGTTGAGCTCGATTTTACCGAATTCAGAACCGTGGATAAAGTGAGACCACTCCCAGGCTTGTGAGCCTAAGAAGAAGAATCCGCCAATTACTGTAGCGATCATCCATTTGGTAACACCTTTGCGGTCCATGCGGTGCCCTGCTTCAACGGCAAGAACCATTGTTACAGAAGAAACGATGAGGATAAAGGTCATGAGTGCCACATAAAGTAGTGGGTAGCCGTGACCTAAGAAAGGCATTGAGTTAAAGGTTTCTTCACCAATTGGCCAAGCATCTTGGGAATCGTGGCGAGTAAAGCCATAGGCAATTAATAAACCACTGAAAGTGAGCGCATCCGAAACAAGGAAGAACCACATCATTAGTTTCCCATAACTTGTTTGGAAAGGGGATTCTTTACCACCCCATAGTGTCTTGGCGTCTAGTTGAGCAGAATGTCCGGCCATTTTAAGAGAAATTTTTGTGCAAGTTTAGTGAATAAAAATCAAAAAGACGAGTAAATACACCCATAAAAGCCCTAAAAAGTGCCAGAAGATGCTACTCAGCCTTAGTGATAAATGGTTTTGTGACGAGAACTTACCTGTAAATGAAGCAATTGCGACTTTTGTGAGGTAAAGCAGCGCAATGAGCACGTGCAAGAGATGCACGAAGGTGATCAAAAAGAGGTAGGCCGATGCAGAATCTGAGGCTTGCATGGCGCTTAATTGTAAGTGTGGCTTCAGGACCGTGCCTTTGTATTTGAGTTGGCGGTCTTCGTATTCGAGCGCTTTGCCTGAATAATAGATGGTGAAGTCTTTGCCGTAGGTGCCATGTGCAAAGAAATCGCCGCGCTTGTCTCGAATGTTGAGCGAGAGTTCGCTGAGGCGTACTTCGTCGGAGTAGGTGAGTTGGGTGCTGTCGTTGGCAAATAGGCGTCCGTCTTTGATCAGGACAGGACTTCCGCTGTAGTACAGTTCGATTTGTGCATTGGGTTTCTTAACCTTTAGCGCTTGGTTGTGCTTGATTTTTTCAAACTGCTTGAAGAAAGCTTGAATGGTTTTGAAGTCTTTGTCTGGGATGGGTTTACCGGCGATGAGGTATTTGTTGCCATCTACAGCGACTAAGTTGCCTTTGTATTTGAATTCGTAGTAGTCTCCGTAGCGTCCGTTGGTCACGAGCATGTCGTTGACGGGGTTAACGCCTTTTTCTACAAGCTGGCCATAACCTTGGAATTGGAAATACAAAAAGGCTGCCCCGAAAATAAGTGTTGCGGCCATAGCGCCTTTCAATTGGCCTTGTTTGTCTTTTTTAGCGCCTTGGATGGCCCACCAAAAGCTCAAAGAACTGAGCGCAATAAATAGGGTGCTGAGGTAAAACCCTGCTGGCATCGGGTATTTGAGCCAAAAAGACTTACCCATTGAGACATAATAGCCGGAGGTAAGACCTGCAAAGAGCATAACGATGCTGAAAATACCGACATAAACGAGGTTTTTCTTCATCTTTTCCCTGACTTCAGGGTTCATTTCATTTTCGTAATTCATGTCAATGATTTTAATAATTCAATAAAACGATCTGAGCGATCAAATACATAAACGAATTGGATGATCGGTAAATAAACAAACGAAGCGAACATGAGTTTACGCGCATCGGAAGTTTCGCAGCTATGGTACAGTTTATAAGACAAATAAAAGAACCAAATTCCCATGACGCTGGCAATAATGAGCGTTACATAGCTCGTCCAGCCGAGGATCCAAGGCATGAGGCTAAATGGAATGAGGGCCAACGAATAGGCCATGATTTGGAAAGCAGAAGCCTTGCCTTTGCCGTTTTTGGAAGGCAACAAAGAAAAACCCGCTTTTTTGTAGTCGTCGTAGAGTACCCAAGCAATGGCCCAGAAGTGTGGAAATTGCCAAGTGAACTGTACGAAGAATAAAATGCCAGGAATAAATCCAAAAGAATTGGTGGCGGCAATTGCGCCTAAAAACGGCGGAATGGCACCGGGAAAAGCACCAACAAAAACGGCCCATGGCGTAATTTGCTTGAGTGGTGTGTAGATAAATACGTAACTGACAAATGCAAGGACACCTAGGAGTGCGCATTTCAGATTGATGAGATAAAGCAGGCAGCTACCGACCAAAAGAAATAAAATGACGACTATATAAGCCTCTTTGAGCTGCATTTGACCGGTTGGCAGTGGCCTGCGGTTGGTGCGGTTCATGATTTGGTCGAGGTCGCGTTCCCAGATTTGATTGGCGCCGTTAGAAGCACCTGTAACGAGTGTGCCGCCGAGCAGGAGATAGGTGATTTCAAGCCAATCTTTCCCGCCGGCAAAAAGATAACCACTCAGCGCCGAAATAATGACTAAAAACGAAAGTCGGAACTTGGTAAAAACCAAGTAGGTTTTGAATTTTGTTGGCGGTTTGATAGCTGCGTCGGACATTGCTACAAAATTACATCAAATAGTCCTTGTAGAATAGCCAAAACCAGCCAAATTAAGATAAAAACAAACCCGAATGCAATGGCGAGTGCCGCAAGGGTATCGATGATGAGTCCGCCAATGAGTAACAAGACAATACCCACAATGATAAAAACGAGGCCTACAACGCCAAAAGAGTAACTGATCTGACCAACAATTCCTTTCTTTTCCAATTTTTGAATCTTGGAATTGGCGTTAAAAGCTGCTTTTTTAGGGGCTGCATTTTTGAGGTTGTCAGCCTTGTGTTTGCTGGCAATTGATGCAGCATGATTTGGCAACAATTGCTTTGTGGATGGAGCAGATAATGTTTTAGGTGTTTCTGTGGCTTCAACATGCGTGGAGGCTTTTGCTACTGCTGTAATGCTTGCCGTGGGCTGGGCTTCAGTGATTTCGTTTTGTAACGCTTGGGTATGGAGCTCTTCAGAAATGCAGGTGCGGATCCGACTATGACGAAGCGCTACATCAGACGAATGGCAAGACGCGAGCAGCATGAGTGCGACGGTAAAGCTAAACAGACTCAGGTATCTCATGATAGTAATCGTTTTTGATGAAATAATCGAGGAGCCCTTCTTTGAGCAAGTGTTGTTGTTGCTGGTGGTTGAGAGCCGGCAGCTTTTGGTTGAGTGTGTAGTGTGGCCAAAGGTCTGCATCGCGGCCATCGAAGGTATAGTAGCCGTAGGGCTCTAGAAGCGTGCAGATAGCGATGTGCATGAGCTCCATTTTTTGTTGTTTGGAAAACGTTTGGTGCCCCATACCAAGTTCATTGACACCTACCAAAAAAAGAAAAGTAGACATGTCCATGCCTGGACCGAAGTCTTTTTCGAGGTGTTTTTGAAGTTTTTGAAAGCGGAGTTCGATGTCGTGATCCATATTGCAAAAATACGCATAGAACGCCGATTGTAGGCACAAAAAAAGGGGCCTCTTTCGAAAGCCCCTCCTTTTCATCAATCAACTTCTTATTTTTTCACAAATTGCTTGCTGCTGTTACCAGTAGCTGTTGCAACTTGGATAGTGTAGATACCTGCTTTGAGGTCTTCTACGCTGATTTCTTGAGTAAGACCGTTGCCAACAAATGCAGCAACTACTTTACCTGTAAGGTCAACGATACGGATTTGTTGCATCGCTTCAGTAGCTTGAACAGTCATGTTGCTGTTAACTGGGTTAGGGTAAATAGATACAGAAGCAGTAGCTTCGTCGATACCACCTAAGCAGGCAGCACAACTTTGCCAGCATACCAAACCTACAGTAGCTGGAGCAGTTACAGTGTAAGAACGGTTGGTGAAACCACCATTTGTTACAGTACAAGACTCACCACCTACAAATTGCTCAGATACATTCCATCCGTCTACAGTAAATTTGTATTCAATAGCACCTAAACCAAGTGGAACTGTTACTTCCCAAACGTTGTCGCCGTTAGCGTCAGTCATTGGGGTACAAGTACCACACCAGCCATTGAAAGTACCGTTCAAGAACACGCCAGCTGCAGTAGATCCACCACCTGTTACGTAATCATTCATGTCTACAGAGAAAGCAACATCGTTGGTACAAACGTTACAGCTTGCGAAACATACGTTTGGCAAAGTAACGTCGCCAGCAACTACGTGGTAGCGGTTGTTGAAACCGTCATTGACTGGGTCAATACAAGTTTCAGTACCAGTGAATTCTTCTTGTGCGTTCCATCCGTCGATTGTGAATTTGTATTCAATAGCACCTGGAGCCAATGGAAGGGTGGTTTCCCACATTCCGTTGCCCATGTCTGTCATTGGGTTACAAGTACCACACCAGCCGTTGAAAGTTCCGTTTACAAATACACCACCTGTTAAAAAACCTGTGTATTGTGACATGTCAACGCGGAATTTAACGTTGTAGTCTTGAACTGGAAGCGGAACAGTACGTTGGTAAACAAAACGCCACCATCCTGGACCGAAGTTGATATCTGCAGTCATGGTGTTACCACCGTTAGAGATAGCTACGTTGTAAGTAATTGAACTTGCAGCGGCTCCTGGGTTAGCGATTTCAGCACCGTTGATCACTTTAGCCAAGCCAATGTGTGCACCTAAACCGTTTACGGTTAATGTACCAGCAGTAGCATCGTAAGCATAAGTTGCAGCTCCACCAACATGTGGAGCAATTGGCGCACCACAAGCATCTGGGCTGACACCTTGCCATCCTTCTAACCAAGTTGCACCATCCATGTAATGAGTCATGGTACCGTTGGCTTCAAATTTAATTGAATCGTCAAAAAGACAAGCGCGAGTGGTTAATTCACCAGCACCATTGGACCACCAGCTGATGTCCCCAAGATTGGGACCAACACCTAGAGCGCCAGCTTGTGGAGCCAGTTTCCAAGTACCCTCAACCTGAGCAGAAAGACTCAAGATTGGAGCAAAAAGTAAAAAGTACAGTTTTTTCATGTTGTTAATTTTTAGGGGTTTTAGAGTTCAAAATTAAAAGAACGGGTTAAATATAGTAAAAAATACAATAAGCAAAAAATTCACCGCTTAAAGCACTAATTATCAGTTAAAACAATAAGTCGTCAAAAAGTTCAAAAGTGAGTTTATTTGGCCCACATAAAATTTCAAATGTTCCTTTTTCGGCACGCCATTTACCATCGGCACTGACGCGTTTGAGAGTTGTTGCATCAAAACTGAATGTCATCGTTTTGTTTTCGCCGGGTAGGATGCTCACTTTTTGAAAGGCGATGAGGCGTTTATTTTCTGGAGTGGTGCTGGCATATAAATCGCTGATGTAAACAGGAACCACCATAATAAGTGGTTTTTGGCCCTCGTTGCCGACATTGACCTCAATTGAAAAGGTTCCTTTTTGCTCGTCTTTCTTGACAAAACGCATGCTGTTGACCTTACCCGTATTATAGGAAAGACCAAATCCGAAATCCCATTGTGGGTTGTATGCTGAAAAATCGCCAGCTTTAGAGCGGTCTACGCTGCGCGGGTGGTCGTAGAATTCAATCACGCCATCGTAACGCGGGTAGGTATAAGGCAGGCGGCCGGAGAAGTCGGCTTTTCCGGTGACGAGTTCAGCAAGTGCTGCCCCACCTTGATCGCCAGGTAAGTAGGCTTGGATAATGGCATCGCACAAAGGCTCGATATCGTTGATGATGCGCGGACGCGCTTCCAATAGTACCAAAACGACCTTTTTCTTGGCTGCTTTTGCCAAGCGCACCAACTCTTTTTGTTTGTCGTCGAGTTGTAAGCTACGGATATCGCCTGGTTTTTCGGTAGAAGGGAGCTCGCCTACACAGATAACAACAACGTCATTTTTCTTGAGCGCTTTTTTGTAGCTATCGAGTTCGACAAATTTGGATGCTTCAAAATCCTTTTCTAAGTAAAGTTCAACGCCTTTTTGGTATGTAATACTTGCAGTGGGTAATTGGTGCTGCAGCGCTTGAAAGATATTCAAAACACCTGTTGTGTTGTAACTGGCGTCCATTCCCTGCCAGGTGTGTGTCCATGCACCATTGAGCATATTGATGCTTGCTGCTCCCGGCCCAGCCACTAAAATACGCTGTGTGCTTTGGAGTGGTAAGGTTTGGCTTTCATTCTTCAATAAAGTGATGGACTCAAGAGCTGCTTGCTTGGCCATGTTTTTGAATTTGGCGCTGCCAAATAAGGGGTATTGATCAAATTGAGGCAATGGATTGGTAAACAAACCGAGTTGGTTTTTCACATAAAGAATTCTTCTGACGGCATCGTTCAGTCTGTCCATCGAAATTTTACCTTCCTTCACTGCTTTGACCATATCTTGGCAATAAGATTTGTACTGCGGATTGGAAGGAACCATGCTCATGTCTACACCCGCATTAAATGCTTGGATAGCAGCCTCAGCCAAAGATGGCGCTGTGCGGTGCACGGTATGCAGCATGATGAAGTCTTCCCAGTCAGAAACTACAAAACCTTTGAAACCCCAATCTTTTTTTAGGGTTTGGGTGAGCAGTTGGTAATTGGCGTGTCCTGGAATGCCGTTCACGACTCCAGAATTGATCATGAGCGTGAGCGCACCCTTTTCTACTGCCGCTTTGAATGCTGGCAAATACAATTCTTGCATGTATTTCTCAGGAATAAACGCAGGCGTGCGGTCGCGACCTGAGAAGCTTGCGCTATAACCCACAAAATGCTTGAGGCAAGCGGCAGCATGAAACTGATCAACGCTTTCTCCTTTTCCTTGATAGCCTTCCACGAGGGCAACACCCATTTGCGTGCCCAAAACGGGATCTTCGCCGAGTGTTTCAAAATGACGCGACCAAAGCGGTTGGCGGCCTAAGTCAAGTACAGGTGAGAAGTTCCAAGGAACACCTGATGCGCGGCATTCGTAGGCTGTTACTTCTCCCATTTGACGCGCTAGTTCGGTATTCCAAGTGGCCGCTAAGCCAATTTCTTGAGGGAAAAGCGTGCCGCCAACGGTATAGTTCACACCGTGAATGGCATCAATGCCGTAGAGAATGGGAATGTTTTGTTCTTTTTTGAGGTAGGGCGCATGCACATCAGTCATGATAGACTTCCATTCATCAAGATTCAAAGTATGCCATCCTACATTCAGCACAGAACCTACATGGTAAACTTCTAGTGCTTCTTTGAGTTTATTGGGGTCAATTTGAGCGGGCACAAGCGCTTGTCCTTTTTCATCGGTACGGTGAATGGCGTCTAGTGTAATCTGACAAGTTTGCCCGACTTTTTCTTCGATGCTCATCTGTGCAATAAGCGTTTCGATATCAGCAGTACTTGGCGTGGTGAAGTAAGGCTTTTCGGATTGTTTAAAGCCTAAAAGCACAGCCAACATCAATAATGAAGACAATAATTTCATGAGGAATATGGTTTTATTGGAATACGCGAACGTAGTCTACGTACATTTTTTGAGGAAAGATTGTGCTGGCGTCAGGTGAGCCAGGCCAGTTTCCGCCGACTGCAAGGTTTAAAATGATAAAGAATTTAGCTCTGAATTCATCCATTTCAGCTGGGCTCGTATTGATGACGTGGTACTCGACGTTGTCTAGGAGCCAGTGAATAGAATTGGCATCCCAAGTGATAGAGAACACGTGGAATTCATCTGCAAATTTACCCGAGGTAAGTGACTTGCTTCCGCCGTATTGTGCATGCGTTCCGTTGTCACTCCAGTGAACAGTTCCGTGTACCGTGCGGTCATTAGCTCCGGCACCACCGATGAGCTCCATGATGTCGATTTCTCCACATGCTGGCCAACCAGCTGAAGTAATGTTGTCTCCGAGCATCCAAATTGCTGGCCAAATGCCTTGTCCATACGGGAGTGCTGCGCGCACATCTATGCGGCCAAATTTCCAAGATTTGATACCTTGTGTTTTGATCCTGCTAGACGTATAGTTCGACGTATTGAACGTTTCATTTTTGGCGGTAATGGTGAGGATGCCATCAGAAACAACTGCGTTTTGTTGCTTGTAGTATTGCAGCTCGTTGTTGCCCCAACCCCAGCTTCCTGTACCGATGTCGTAGGCCCAGTCAGAAGACAAACTTGTTCCATCGAATTCATCATTCCAGACAAGTGAATAATTTGGGTAAGTAAGTGGGCTTAAATAACCTGAGGTAGGCGCGCCTGTGTTGCCAGTGCTGATGTCGATCACTACGTCTTCTGTTTTTTCAATAAAAGCAGTTTGAATGGAGTGCGCGCGTGTGCGAATTTTGTAGGTACCTGCAGTACTGAAAACGTGAGTAGCTTCGCCGTCTTGTGTTTCTACGGTAATGGTGTCATCGGTATCGTAGAATGTGACCGTATAAAAATTAGCGCTGTCGGCAGTGGCTACAACATGTACTTCACCGTTGGTGATGGTGAGTTGGGTGCTGAGGTTGCTAGGTAAACCAGGAGGCTTGGGCGCGTCTGGCTCACAAGCGAGAAGCGATAAACAGATGAGAAGAAATGACATGATTTTCATATGAAAAGTTTAAAGCGTCTTGAGTTTAAGATACCATTTCAAGCCGCCTGCATGGTGGCCGTATTGCAAATGCAAAGTAGAGTCAGTTGCAGATAAAATGCGGTAAACGCGCGGCCCTGTATAAAAGCCCATAAAGGCATTCCCTGAAATAGTAATAGTTGTTTCTGTTCCTTCTGTTAGCAACCAACTCTCATTCATTTGGTTGTCGAATGGTGCAGTGTAATCAGCTAGGTTTTGGAAAGAACCAGGGAAAGAAGCTGCAAGCGAGTTATGAATGTACACATCTCCGTTGGTGATCATGTCAAACTTGAAGGCATTGAGGTGAAAAACGTATTGGTCATTGTACAAACCACAACCTGGTTTTTCATTGGCGCCTGCAGCCCACCACTCAGGAGTAGCACCGAGTGCACTTTCTGGGTCAGGCCCAACGCCCATATGTCCAGATGCGGCAGAATCTACCACCCATACTTTATAACCCGGGCCGCTCACACCTCCAGTAAGCAATGTGTAGTAAGGATTGTTGAGCAAACCAAAGTCGTCATTGGCGATGGTCACTTGTTGGCTAGAGCTGCGGCTACCGCCTTTGGCAAATACGGTGAGCTTGATGGTATAGGTACCAGCATATGGATACGTCGCATTGACATTGGCTCCTTGTGCTTTGGTGCCGTTGCCGAAGTCCCAAACGCATTGAATGTCGGGGTTCGCGGCGCTGAGTTCAATGATGTTGGCATTGGCCGCTGAGGGCGCCATGGTAAATTGAGCATCGGCAGTAGAAGGCGCCGGCCCAAGTGTTGGTTCGTATTTTTGGCAAGCTACTAAAGCCAAGCCAATACTTAAGATACTGAGCAATAATGTTTTCATGGTTTTTAGATCTTCAAATATTAATAACCAGGGTTTTGTGTCCAGTTGCCACCAGCGAGGTCAATCTCTACTTGCGGAATCGGGAACAACTCGTGTTTACCTGTAACAAATCCAGGGATATATTGTGCGGCTTGGCCGGTACGAACGAGGTCAAAAAAGCGTAGACCTTCGCCCGAAAGCTCTAAACGGCGCTCTAGATATACCTTTTCAATGCTATTCACAGAGGCACCAGGGATACCTGCGCGTTGGCGAATTTGATTCACCAATTGCGTTGCACGAGAAGGATTGCCAATTTGATAATTGGCTTCTGCCGCCATTAAAAGCACATCGGCATAGCGAATCACGCGATAGTTAACTGGGCTCGTGAGGTCGTTGTCTGGCAAACCAATTTCGCCTAGGCGCTTGATGTATTTGTTGTTGTAGTAACCTGTGTGGCCACCGGCACCAATTGCATATGTAATAGAAGCAGGATTAGGCTGAGCAGCAATAAAAGCTTCAATGTCTAGAATAGTTGCCTGACGGCGCTGATCTATTGGTGAGAATGCAGCATATAGCTCGGTAGTTGGCAAATTATAAGAGTTGCCATCGCCATAAATTGGGCCAGCGTATTGGCGAATGCCTTGGAAGCCAACTGCAGCGTTACCTTCCAAACAAATGAGACAACCGTAGCTACCACCTTCGAGGCCGGTGTATTCAATGTCAAAAACTGTTTCAGGATTCCCTTCAGCTGCAACGCTGAAAAGCGTGCTGTAGTCTTGGTAAAGGCTGTATTGCCCAGTGGCAATGACTTCTTCTAAAATAGCTGCAGCTTCTGTGAATTTATTTTGATAGAGATACACTTTGCCAAGTAGCGATTTGGCTGCGCCTTTGGTTGCACGGCCTTTTTGCGCTGCAACTGAGTTGAGCACCGCTGCCGCCGCAATTAAATCGGCTTCGATTTGTGCATAGACTTCGGCTTTTGGCGAACGTGCAATGGTGCGCGCTTCTTCAATACCGATTCTTTTGTCGAGGATCAATGGCACATCGCCAAAGAATTTTACGAGCTCAAAGTAATAGTAGGCGCGCAAAAATTTAGCTTCTGCAATGATGTGCGCTTTGCCAGCAAAATCGATGTTGTTTTGGTGCTCAAGAATGTAGTTTGCACGTGTAATACCGGTGTAGTTCCAACGGAAAACACTGCGCAATTCTGCATTGACCCCACCGTGTGTCATGTTGTCGATGTCGTGAAGACCCTTGCTGTCATTGACGCTTTCTCCGCCTGCAATGGCGTTGTCAGAAGCAATTTCGCCAATCCAAAGCCCTACAAATGAACTCTGTAAAAGGTCATAGGCACCAGTAAGTGCGCGTTCGAAATCTTCAGGAGTTTGAAAGAAGTTCTCGGCATCTTGCGCATAAGGCGGATCGACAGACAAGAATTTTTCACAAGAAGGCAAAGTAACTATCGTTACGAAGGCCAAAAGTACGTAGATGAGTTTTTTCATGACTTAATACTTAAAATTTGATTTGAAGGCCGCTCATTAAAGAACGCGCTTGAGGATACATTCCGTAGTCAACACCTGCAGAAAGCACGCTAGACGAGCTTAAATCTGGGTCAAAGCCCATGTAGCGGGTGAGCGTGATGAGGTTATTGGCTGCTACATACACACGCAAAGACTCTACGTGAATTTTGCGCAATAAAGTGCTCGGTAGCGTATAACCGAATTGTAGGTTGCGCAGGCGAACAAAAGAACCGTCTTCTACAAAATAATCAGAGAACAAGTTGTTGTTGGTAGGGCCCGTTGTAAGGCGTGGATGCTCGTTGGTAGATCCTGGGCCAGTCCAGCGGTCAATGACGTAAGCCAATTGGTTGGCGTAGGGTTGTTGGCGCTCGTAGTTGCGGATGATTTCTTGGCCAAGCGCAGCGTAAACATTTCCAGATAAATCGAAGCCGTGTAGCTTGAAATTAAAGGCAAAGCCCATTGTGAAGTCTGGAATCGCTGAACCGAGATTGGTTTTGTCGGAGTCATCGGAGAAGTTGATTTTGCCGTCGCCGTTTTGGTCTACAAAAATGAGGTCGCCAGGTTGTGCGCCTTCTTGTACAACCGCTGCGTTGTCGATTTCTTCTTGCGTTTGGAATACACCAGCTGTTTGGTACCCAAAGAAGTACCCAATTTCGTAGCCTTCTTGGAAGCGCGTTGCGACGTCGCCACCCACACTGAAGCTTGCGCCAGGAATGTATTGTACGCCTGCTGGCACACTTACCACTTTGTTATTGATTGTTGTAAAGTTGAAGTTAAGGCCAGTTTGGAGCAAGTTTTTGCGGTCAGACTGATAAGCGACTTCAAATTCCCAACCTTTGTTAGAGACGTCTCCGGCGTTGATGATTGGCGGGTAGCCACCTGGGCCGTAAGAGCCTAAAAGGGCAGATACATCTGGCTGGAACAATAAATCATTGGTGTTTTTGATGAAGTAGTTGGTGGTGAAGTTGAGCACTTTTAACCAAGTGAGGTCGACTCCAACGTTGAACTGACGGGTGGTTTCCCACTTGAGGTCTGGGTTGGCTGGGCGGCCAATTGCTGCACCTTGCGTAATGAGGTCGTCAAAGACATAAACACCTTCTCCGTTGAGTAGGGCACGGTAAGCAAAGTTGGGGATTTGGTCGTTGCCAGATACACCGTAGCTCATGCGCAATTTAAGATAATCAATGCTTTTGCTTTTGAAGAAGTCTTCTTCTGAGAGCAACCAACCACCAGAAATAGTCGGGAAAATACCCCAACGGCTGTTCGGGCCAAATTTGCTGGAGCCATCGCGGCGCAAGATACCAGATATAAGGTATTTTTCTTTGTATGCGTATTCGGCACGCATGAAAGCAGATAATAAACGCTCTTTGAACTCCCAAGAGTTGACGTTATTCAAATAACCGCCTTGCGCTGTATTGGCAGAGATATCGGCGTAGTCTAGTGAATTGTTCGGAATACCAAAGGCAATTCCATTCAAAGATTGTCCTTTGCGCTCAAAAACAGATGCACCTAGTGTTCCTTTGACTTTGTGTGTCTCGTTCCAGGTTTTCTCGTAGTTCAAGAAGGACTCATAAGTGAGGTCGAGGAAAGTAGAACGCTCTTCGTAAACAGCTGCGCCTCTCGTAATGAAAATGCTGTCTGCAATTTCTACTTCGGGAGATTCTAAATCGGCATTGATGGCTGTATTGGCGTATTTGCCTTCTCCGTACCATACGAGTGGCGAGAATACTTTGCTGTCTACGTTGGCGTAGTTGTAATTGAAGCGGTTGGTGAAAGAGAGGTTTTCATTGATTTCATAGATGAATTCTTCTTTACCGACGAATTTGTTGGCTGTGCTCCAGTTGTATTGATTCATCATTTGGGCAATCGGATTGATGATATCGCTCACTTCTTCCATGTAAGAGAAAGTGCCTGGGCTGCTGTAAACGGGGTCATTCGGGAAGGCGTTGATAGTGTTGTACAAGACCGAACCAATGCCGTTTTCAGGTAGTGTGCTGCGCATGTCTGAGGAGAACAAAAGCACAGAGTTGAGCTTGAGTTTTTCGGACATATCGGTACTGAAATTGAGGCGGGCGTTGTAACGACCAAAATTTGCTTTGTCGGCACCTACAATTCCTTCTTGATTGAAATAGCCAAGGCCGATAGAGTAGCGCGTGTTGAGTGTACCACCACTAAGTGAGAGGTTGTGGCTTTGAACAGGTGCAGAACTAAATACGGAATCTTGCCAGTTTGTACCGGTACCTATATTCGTATTGGAAAACGGCATGGCTTGTCCGCCAAAGGCAAAAGCTTCGTTTTTGATGACCGCGTATTCTTCTGCGGTGAGCAAATCGAGCTTGCGCGCTGTTTGTTGGATGCCATAGTAACCGTTGTATTCCATGCTTGGCTTGCGGTTAATTGCACCGTTTTTGGTTTCTACAATGATGACACCATTGGCCGCACGCACACCATAAATACCAGCTGTGGCATCTTTGAGAACGTTGATCGATTTGATATCTGAGGGGTTGAGGGCATTCAGGCCTTCGGAATCGTAGACAACACCATCGACCAAAATGAGTGGGTCGTTGTCGCCGAATGTAGATAAACCGCGGATGCGGATGTTAGAGGAGCCGCCTGGTGAGCCGGAATTGCTAGATACCGTGACGCCTGAAACCTGTCCCTGTAGGGCTTGGTCCATGCGGGTCATGTTCATTTTTTCGATGTCTTCTCCCTTTACTTTTGAGGTAGCACCGGTGAGTTCTTTGGTTTTGGAAGTACCGTAACCGACCACCACAACATCTTTGGTGTCTTGGACGAGTTCTTTGAGCACTGCGGTTAGGTTGGTTTTTCCTTGAACCGGCAATTCGAGCTTCTGGTAACCCATGGCGCTGAAAACAAGTACTTCGCTGTCTAGATTAGCGACTTGAATTTGAAAAAAGCCTTTGCCATCACTTAAAAGAAGCTTGTTGTTGCTTTTCAATGTGATTTTCACGTATGGGATCCCTTCGGAGCGTTCGTTCAAAACGGTACCGCTGACGGACTGCCCATAGACTTGCGCGACACCTATGCTACATAGTAGTGCCATGACGAGTTTTCTGATCATGTTGTATTTAGTTTTAGAGTGGGATAAATATAAGCAAAAATTAAATTATTGTACAATTAACAATAAGTTTTGTTAAGTCCCTGAAAAACAGGGCTATATAAAATAAGAAACGGAGACACTCCTCTCCGTTTCCTTGATTATTAACCTGTTTAACGCCCTTCAATGAGTGAAAGCGATAACCGAAGATACAAACATTATTGTAAAATATACAATAAGTGAAATAATTTTACATTTTGAAGCTATACTCGTTCGCTAGCAAACGTTGTTGGTAGGTGTCGCGGTCAAAAGTGAAGAGTTTGGCTGGTCGGTGTTTGACGTTTTTTTGTTTTTCGTTGAGCGCAATAAGAGGGATGTTCTTGATTTTTTTTCTGAAATTGGCTTTGTCCATTTCTTGCTCGAAAGCAAATTCATAGAGCTGTTGAAACTCATTGAGCGTAAAGCGCTCTGGCAATAAATCAAAGCATACGGGCTCTGTTTGCAGTTTTTGCTTGAGCATTTCGTAGGTGCTTTCTAAGATGTGGTTGTGGTCAAAAGCTAAGGCCGGCACTTCATTGAGCGGTACCCAACTGATGTCATCGGCCCAAGAAGAAGCTTTCACCTGAAAATCTTCGATGCGCACAAGGGCAAAATGGGCAATGGTAATAACGCGTCCTTGCGGGTGTCTTTTGGGATGGCCAAAAGATTGCGATTGGTGCATTTGGATGTGATCGAGACCCGTGAGTTCTTTTAAAATGCGTTCTGCAGCAACTGGCAAATCTTCGTCGGGGTAGACTAAATCGCCGGGAATAGCCCAAAAGTTTTCGTAGGGCTCCATGGCACGCTTGATAAGTAGCGCCTTGATTTGCCCTGCTTCATAGCCAAAAATAATGCAGTCTACAGAAAAGGCTGCAGTAAAAAAGTCGTGAAATTCTATTTTGTACATTCCCATTAGTGTCCGCTTTTTGCGGTTTCAAAGGTATCAATTCCTTTGCTTTTGAGGATACTTGAGCTGCGAATTGCAAAATAAATGAGGTATGCAAAGCACACAACACCAACCCAATACGATTGTTGGATACCCAATAAGTTGTCGGCAGCTAAGGTTCCTTGGGCCAAAGTGATGAAGCCACCACCCATGATCATCAAGATCAGTAAACTAGAGGCCGTGTTGGTGCGCTTGCCCATTCCTGCAATACCCAAGGTAAAGATACAAGGCCACAGCGTACTACAAAATAAGCCCACAGAAATGAAGGCAAATACACTGACATACCCCGAACTGAAAATACCGATGATGAGGGCCAAAGAGCCAAGTGTAGAATAAAGGATGATTTGACGCACAGGGTTACCGTTGGAAATGAAATCGGCTGCTATCAGCA
Organism: Crocinitomicaceae bacterium; assembly: GCA_021738405.1. GTDB lineage: Bacteria > Bacteroidota > Bacteroidia > Flavobacteriales_D > Crocinitomicaceae > UBA952. The sequence goes on from JAIPCC010000018.1 coordinate 28,944, forward strand.
CAAAAACCAATCCAATGTAACGCCAGTAGGAGGAGACATCAGAACCGCCAATTGTGTTCGCTAGAGCAAATATGCCAAAGGCTACTACAGGTAAGAAAATACCCATCAAGCGATTGAATACTTTTGATTTTTCGAAAACACCTGCAGCTGAGGCCCAACGGCCGATCATCATGCTGGCCCAGAACAAAGACACAAAAGGAGCGACTTCACTTTCTTTTTTACCGAGGTTTTGTTTCATGAATTCGGGCAAGTTACTTGCCGTAGCGACTTCAACACCGACATAAACAAATATGGCGATCATGGCCAAAAGTACTTGCGGTTCGCGCAACGTACTGAGTACTTGGCCCGGCTCATTTTGGTTGTCTTCGCCGATGTGATCAGGCAGGTTAGAAAACTTGAAAAATAGTGCCGCTAAGACAAACACAATGCCCAATACCAAATAAGGTGTTTGGACAGAAGCGAGGTCGAGGGTGGTTTCTCCGCTAGAAGCGTTTCCGAAAATGGCATAAGACACAATAACTGGCCCAATTGTGGTGCCGAGGTTATTGATGCCTCCGGCCATACTCAAGCGCACATTGCCTTTGGCGGGGTCGCCCATTTGTATCGCGAGTGGGTTAGCCGCCATTTGCTGAAACGAGAAACCTAAACCAACAATAAATAAGCCGCCCAACAACATCGCAAATGACCCTCCATTTGTGGAGGCAGGGATAAACAATAAAGTTCCGAGCGCAGACACCAAAAGGCCCAAAGCCAAGCCATTGCGGTATCCGATTTTATTGAATAAGTCTCTTTTGAGTAGAGACGAAGTGGCAAAGTAAATCAGTGAGCCCACTGTATAGGCTACATAAAAGGTATTTTGAATCCAGAGCACCTCGCTTTGTTTGAGGTCAAGTGCTTTTTTGAAAACAGGAATGAGGATGTCGTTACTTGCGGCTACAAAGCCCCAAAAGAAAAAGATGACAATCAGCGTCCCGAAGGCGCTGTAGTTTGTTTTTTGCATAGCAGTCGTTTAAGTTTTGGTCCAAATTACAATAATTTGGTTTTAACCGACATGTTGCTGCGTAATTTTTTCTTGGTTGAGTTGAAAAATAGTGGAGATTGTCTGGACAATAGACTGAGTATCAAAGCCGCAGTCGGCCCAGAGTTCTTCTTGGGTGCCGTGGTGAATATATTCGTCTGGAATACCGAGGCGAACAACCTCTGCTTGGTATTTTTGATCGACCATAAATTCGAGTACTGCCGACCCAAAACCACCCATGAGGCAGCCGTCTTCTACGGTAATCACTTTCTTGAACTTGCTGAATACTTCGTGTAAAAGGAGGGTGTCTAGCGGCTTGACAAAGCGCATGTCGTAGTGGGCAATCGATACACCAGCACCTTTGAGCGCTTCAATGGCCTTTTGTGCAAAATTACCCGGATGACCAATGGTCAGAATAGCGATGTCTTCGCCAGCAGTTACTTTGCGGCCTTCGCCAATCTTGATTTCTTTAAATGGTGTTTTCCATTCGGTCATGACGCCGTTTCCGCGCGGGTAGCGAATAGAGAAGGGGCCTTGATTGGGCAACTGTGCGGTGTACATGAGGTTGCGCAGTTCTTCTTCGTTCATAGGGGCCGCTACAACCATGTTTGGAATCATGCGCATGTAGGCGAGGTCATAAGCACCGTGGTGTGTTGCACCGTCGGCACCTACTAAACCACCGCGGTCTAGGCAGAAAACGACATTGAGGTTTTGGATCGCGACATCGTGCAAGACTTGGTCAAAAGCACGTTGCATGAAGGAAGAATAGATGTTGCAAAACGGTACCATACCTTGTGTGGCGAGGCCAGCACTGAAAGTAACGGCGTGTTGTTCGGCGATGCCGACGTCGAAAGCGCGCTTGGGCATGGCTTGCATCATGATATTGAGCGAGCAGCCAGAAGGCATCGCGGGCGTTACACCCATGATTTTGTCGTTCTTTTCTGCGAGCTCTACAATGCTGTAGCCAAATACATCTTGGTATTTAGGCGGCTCTGGAGACTTAGGTACAATTTTGACAATTTCACCGGTTTCTTTGTTGAACACCCCTGGCGCATGCCATTTGGTAGGGTTGCCCTCTTCAGAGAATTTGTAGCCAGCGCCTTTACGCGTGACACAATGCAGGATTTTTGGACCCGGGATGTCTTTGAGGTCGGCCATGACTTTGGCAAGACCAATGACGTCGTGACCGTCTACAGGGCCAAAATAGCGGAAGTTAAAGGCTTCAAATAGGTTGGATTGCTTCAAGAGCGTGCCTTTGAGGGCATGAGATACTTTAGAGGCAATGGTTTGGGCATCTGGGCCAAATTTGGAGACTTTTCCGAGTAGTTTCCAGACTTCGTCTTTGACTTTGTTGTAAGTATGCGAAGTGGTGATGTCGGTGAGGTATTCTTTGAGGGCGCCAACGTTGGGGTCAATAGACATGCAGTTGTCATTGAGGATAACGAGGAGGTTGGCGTCTTTTTCAAAGCCAGCGTGGTTGAGCCCTTCAAAAGCCAAGCCTGCGGTCATGGCGCCATCGCCAATAACTGCGATGTGTTGACGCTGGGTTTCGCCTTTGTAGTGGTTGGCTACAGCCATTCCTAGAGCGGCTGAAATAGAAGTGGAGGAGTGACCCACGCCAAAGGTGTCGTATTCGCTTTCTGAGCGCTTCGGAAAACCAGAAATACCACCTTTGAGGCGGTTGGTGTGGAATTTTTCTCTGCGGCCAGTTAATATTTTGTGTCCGTAGGCTTGGTGCCCGACGTCCCAGACGAGTTGGTCTTCTGGCGTATTAAAGGCGTAGTGTAAAGCAACTGTAAGTTCTACCACGCCTAAAGATGCACCAAAGTGAGAATTACCGATTTCTGAAATGACGTCGACGATGTATTGACGCAATTCTTGGGCAACTTGTGGGAGTTGTTCTTCTGTAAAATTCGCGCGTAGGTCGCTCGGAACAGTAATTTGCGAAAGGAAAGGGCCGGGCTTGTACGGGTGATTTGACATATGAACAAAGTTAAGCGTTTCGGTAGCTAAATAAACACCCTAACGCAGAAAATGTTCAATTAGTATCGGCTACTGCCTTTTGAGGTTGGTTTTTTCTAAGACGAAAGCAAAGCCCACAAAAGAAAGCACCAAGAGGTTGTGCAAGAAATGGTTAATGATGGCTTTGGAGAAATTGATTTGTTGCCCGATCCAAAATAAGACCAAACTCAGGCCTAAATAAAGCGCAAATTTTTTAATGTTATACGGAATCGGAAAGTGTCGCTGCCCAAGCCAATAAGAGAGGAGCATTTGGGTGGCATAGACAATGAGCGTAGCCCAGGCGCTGGCCATGTATTTGTATTGTGGAATGTAATAGACGTTGATGGCAATGGTGAGCAGTGCGCCAACGATGGTAATGTATGCACCGTATTGTGTTTTACCGCTGAGCTTGTACCAAATACTTTGGTTGTAATAAATGCCCAAAAACACATTGGCCATCAATAAAATCGGCACCACCTTCAAGCCTTCCCAGTAGGCTTCTTTTTGGATAAAATGCTTGAATATCTCCAAATTCAAGCTCACTAATAGGAATACTGCACAAACCATAGCCACAAAAACATTCATGATCCGCACATAAACGGTGTTGCGGTCTTGGTTTTGCATTTGCTTGAAAAAGAACGGCTCTGCTGCGTAGCGATAGGCCTGTAAAATGATGGTCACGAGCATGGCTAGTTTGTAACAGGCGCTGTAAATCCCGACTTGTGATTCCGCATAACTCAGGGAGTCTGGAACTGTGGGGTCGTAGAGCAAATGCTTGAGTAAAATGCGGTCGAAGGTTTCGTTGATGATCCCTGCAAAACCTGCAATGACGAGCGGAATCGCGTAGCGCCACATGCGCTTGTAGAGGCTCCAATCTCTGACAAAAAGCACTTTGAAAATGCTGTCGTAAAGCAAAAGTGGCTTGGCCAAAGAGGAAATCAGGTTGGCCAACAGTATAAACAGCACGCCTTCTTCTGGGCGCTCGGCACTGAAAAAGAACACCATTGCGATGACGTTGAGCGCAATATTGATTCCGATGCTCGTCATTTGAATAGCGGCAAAGCGCAGTGCTTTTTCTTCGACGCGCAAGCGTGCCAGCGGAAGGGCGGTGATGGCGTCAATCATGACGATCGTTCCCAACAAGACCACATATTCGTTGTGCCCTTCAAAAAGCAAGGCCGTTGCGATGTCGTTATTAAAGTACAGCAGCACCACATAAAAAAGTGCGTTCATGCCCACTACCGACCAAAAAGCGGCGCTGTAAGCTTTGTCTTTATCGCCTTCATTTTGCAAGAAACGAAAGAAGGCGGTTTCCATCCCGAAGGTGAGCAGTACAATTAGGAAAGCGACCCAAGCGTAGAGTTCGGAAATGACGCCGTAGTCGGAGGTTTGCGCAAAATAGTAGGTGTGGAGCGGGACCAGCAAATAGTTCAGCAAGCGCCCTAAAATAGAGGGCAAGCCGTAAATGGCTGTTTGGCCAACTAATTTGCGGATGGGGTTGCTCATTATTTAAGCTCTGAAGTTCGGCTTGCGTTTTTCTAAAAATGCAGTAGTGCCTTCTTTAAAGTCAGTAGTGCCAAAGCATTTGCCAAATTCTTCAATCTCGACTTCAAAACCATTCACACCTTCTGTAAAGCCTGCATTGACGCAACGAATAGCCGCGGCAATTGCCATTGGCGAGTTGGCCAGCATTTTTTGAGCCATGGTTTCACAAGTATCAAGTAAATCAGCTTGCTCTACAACGGCATTGACCAAACCCCACTGGAGGGCTTCGTCGGCCTTGAGCATACCGGCAGTGAAGATGATTTCGTTGGCTTTGCCGCGCCCGATGAGTTGGGCCAAGCGCTGGGTGCCACCGTAACCAGGGATGACGCCAAGCGAGGTTTCTGGCAAGCCCATTCTGGCGTTGCTGCTCGCGATGCGGATATGTGCCGCCATGGCGAGTTCTAAATCGCCGCCAAGGGCAAAACCGTTCACCGCCGCAATAACGGGCGTGCTGAGTTGTTCGATGAAATCAAAT
>JAIPCC010000085.1 GCA_021738405.1 Crocinitomicaceae bacterium
TCAGCCTCTGTAACTAGATCGATTTCGCCGCTTTCTGCCATGTCAATGACGCGCTGAACAGAATCGAGGTGGCCGCGGAAAGAACTGCTGCGGTGTACCAAAACAACACGCTTGGCAATTTTTCTTTCTGCGAGGTAAATAGACCAGTCTAATGCCGAGTCGCCGCCGCCGGCAATGACACATACTTTATCTTGATAGATTTCAGGGTTGCGAATGATGTATTCAACGCCTTTGTCTTCGAAGTCAGTGATGTTGGCAATAGGTGGTTTGCGGGGTTCAAAAACACCGAGTCCGCCGGCAATCATGACGATTGGTGCGCGGTGTGCGGTGCCTCTGACGGTAGTGACGATAAATTGCCCTTCTTCATCTTTGTCGATGGTCATGGCAGCCTCGCCCAGTGTAAAACCCGGCTTAAATGGCGCCGCTTGGGCCATGAGGTTGTCGATGAGTTCGCCCGCCAAAATAGACGGAAAGCCCGGGATGTCGTAAATCGGTTTTTTAGGATAGATTTCGGAACACTGCCCACCAGGTTGCGGCAATGAATCGATCAAGTGGCAGCGCAATTTGAGTAAGCCGGCTTCAAAAACTGTAAATAAGCCAACAGGGCCTGCACCAATAATGATAATATCTGTCTGGATCATGTGGGTAAATGATTAATAGGGAGGAAATACGGGTTTGTTTTGTAATATGTCTTCGATGCGCTGCATGACCTCTGGTGTAAGAAGTTCTTGTGCGCTCAAGGCTTGCATGTTTTCTTCTAATTGGTAGAGCTTGCTTGCCCCAAGAATAACCGTAGAAACATTTGGGTTTTTCAGGCACCAAGCCAAGCTCATGACTGGCAAGCTCAGGCCGAGTTCTTTAGAGAGTTCGGTGAGTTCCAATACGGCTTGAATGCGCTCAATAGTGAGGTTTTTTTCTTTGAGCCACTCCAATCCTTCCATGCCGAGGCGCGTTCCGTTGGGGAATTCAAAGGTATATTTACCACTTAAAACACCACTGGCTAATGGAGACCAAATAGTGGTGCCAAGGCCAACAGTCTTGTAAATCTGAGAAAACTCAACTTCTACTTTCTCCCTTGCGAACATATTGTATTCGGGCTGCTCTACTACAGGGCCGATCAAATGGTTTTGTTTGGCAAAGAGGTGCGCTTCCATGATTTCTTGTGCAGACCATTCAGATGTTCCCCAATACAAGATTTTGCCTTGCATGATGAGTTGGTGCATGGTCCAGACGGTTTCTTCGATAGGTGTTTTTTTGTCTGGGCGGTGACAGTAGTATAGATCGAGGTAGTCGAGCTGAAAGCGTTTGAGGGCTTGTTCGCAGGCTTCTACCAAGTGCTTGCGGCTGAGGCCTTTTTGTGTTGGCCATTCGCCACCTGTTCCAAAAAATGCTTTGCTACTGACAATATAAGAGTCTCTAGACCAATGTTTTTTCTTGAGGATAGCGCCCATCACTTCCTCGCTCTTGCCGCGGGCATAAATTTCTGCGTTGTCAAAGAAGTTGATGCCTTGTGCGTAGGCGTAGTCCATGAGGGATTCGGCGGTGTCGTCGCTGATTTGTTTGCCAAAAGTAAGCCAAGAGCCGAGGGAGAGTCGACTGACTTGCAAGCCGCTATTGCCCAAATTATTGTACTGCATTTCCATAGGTTGTTGTTGCTGTTTTTCTTTGTTTGTGTTTCCAAATGCCGTTGGCGAGCACCACTGATAAAATCATTGCTGCGCCCCAATAGAACGAAGTTTGGAGTAATTTGTGCTCTTGTAGCAGCACAATTGCTAAAATAATCGTGTAGATCGGTTCTAAATTAATGCTCAAAGATACGCTAAATGCGCCGAGCCGCTTGACAATTTCTATCGTCGCTAAAAAAGCGAAAGAGGTGCAGAGAATTCCTAGAAACAAAAGCCAGTAGAAGTCGGTTTGTGTCATTTGAAATAAATCTAGGCTCATTTTGCCTTGAAAGATAAAATACGCGCTGAGCGCTATAAAACCCGTTGAAAGCTCGGTGAAACTCAGGGCAGCGGTGTCGGTTTGCTGCGCGAGTTTGCCATTGGCCACAGAGAAAATGCCTGCACATAGTGCCGATACCAAGCCAATCAAGACCGCTTTTTGCTCTTCGCCCTTGAAATCGTGGGCTACAAAATAAATACCGCCGATCACGAGTAAACCCATGGTGAATTCAATCCAAGAAAAGCGTTTGCGCATGATCAGTGGCTCCAGCCAGGTAACGTGCAGGGTAGTGGTAGACAAACAAAGAATACCGAGCGAGGCCGTCGAGAGCTGAATAGAGGTGTAAAAGGTTAGCCAGTGCAAGGCAACAACCAAGCCAACTACAATACTCCAAATGAGCGTGCGGCCTTTGGGTAAGGTCATTCTTTTTTTAATGAGCATATAAATGCCGAGCGCCACAGCAGCAATCCAGAGCCGGTGCCACACAATGAGCAGGGCGTCTAGATGAATGAGTTTGCCCAAAATACCGGTAAAGCCCCACATGAAAATGATGAGGTGCAGCAAGAAATGATAGCGGTATTGTTGAAACAAAGCGACTTAACGTTTTTTAGACCATTCGTCTATCGATTTTTGGTTGGCGAGTACATACGCGTCGTCGCCATCTGCCTTGGCAGCCTCCATTGAAAGCTTGGCTGTTTCGATAGCGCCTTTGTAGTCGCCGTTGGCCGCCTGAAGTTGTGCTTTGAGGCGCGTCATCCAGTAGGCAGAAGGACCGCGTAGTTCAACTGCTTTGGTAGACCACTCGAGTGCTTTTTTGAGGTCGAGGTTTTCGTTGAAGTAGTAGGTAGCTGCCTGGTGGTAATCATTTGCGCTTGGGCCGGCCATTGTTTTGTCGATGCTCGCGAGTACCTTCGATTTGGTATTGAGGCTAAAAGGAATGCTTACTTTGATATGATCCCAACTGACCACAATTTTGGCGCCGTTGTATTGTAAATCATCAAACTGAATGCTCAGGTTTTCGGTCATGTCTTTGGAGACAACAACGGGCGCACTTACCGTTAAAGCAACCTTTGCGTCTTCCCATTTTTCTGGAAGCCCCCAGTTGCTGTAATCTGTGTAGAAATAAAATTCCCAAGTGCTTTCTCCTGGTTTGGCGAAGATGGCGTAAGTACCTGCTTTGAGCGTGTCTTTGCCAAAAATGAGTGCCTCGCTAGACGTAATTTTAGTGTTTTCGTTTGCTCCTAAGCGCCATGTTTGGCCATAAGGAATGAGTTCGCCAAAAATGACACGGCCTTTTGCGCTTGGGCGTCCGTACTCAATTTGGATATCGGCCAAGCCTACTTTTTGCTGCACTTTGGCAGCAGGGCTCGCTTTTGGCGTTAAAACTTGAGCAGTGAGGCTTGCGCTGAAGCCAATGGCGAGGATAAATAGTAGTTTTTTCATGAGGTTTTATTTTTTAAACAAGCTGCCGGGCGGTATGTTCACCGGCAAAGAAAGTTCCCAATTGGGTCTGATTTTGATTTTTTCTGGATAATAGAAAATGGGCTCTGCGCGCACCTTGCGCTCTAGGTCAATAGCGTCCCATTTGAGGTTGTCATTGAGGTCCGAAACAATTCTGAGTGTGTACATTCCGGCTTGAAGAGAGTCTATGTCGACGGTTTGTTTGTCGACTGCTACTGTTTTTTTCAGGACTTCTCCGATATAAAGCTCTGCCAAAAGATGGGGGAGTAGCGTATCGAATTGCAAAACGAGTGTGCTCAAGGGATTCACGATCACAGCTGAATCTTTTACGGCAACGGAAGGTAATTCTTTGGTTGCTGGTTTGGACAAGAAAAACGCAAGGGTATCTGCTTGAATTTGATGCAATACGACAGGTTCAAACAACATATCTTGGCTTTCGGTTGGCCCACAGGCACCGTCCTGATTTTCATCGATGTAGGCCTTGAGAAAGTAAGTGCCATCTTTCAAGCCTTTGAGTTGCAGTGCGCCTTGCGGGTCAAAGCGACCGATGTAGCGCGCCGTGCGGCTGGTGTCGGTTTGGTACAAACCTAGATAAGTGTTGCTTGGTTTATTGTTGGGGATCAATTCTTTGGACCGGGCGTTCAAGACCAATGAGTCTAGGGTAGGGCCGGTAGAGAAGGTCCAGGTCATGAGCGAGTCATTGCCTTCAGTTAGGTCTTTGATGCCGCCGTTGCTCAGGAGGGTGTAAGTGGTTTGGGCTAGTAACGGATCGAGAAAAAGAATGCGCAAGGTTTTGCCTTTGAGCTCATATTGCAAGCGGCTGTCTGCGGGCATGAGTTGGATGCGCTGTTGGGGCTGATCTAGTTTGATGAATTCGTCAAAAACGAGCAGTTGTTCGCTTGCGGTGACGTTGCGTTGTTTGTCGGAAATGGACTCAGATACAATTTTTGGCGCAACCTCATCTGTTGGGCCTCCGGTAATGGTGCCGACCTGCGCACAAGCGCAAAGCAATAGCAGCCCTACAAATGCCCAGCGAACCATGTCATTAATTTTTCGATTTCGACTTGATCTGTCTGATCGAAGTCGGCGAGTGTTGTGCTATCGATGTCTAAGACACCCCATACTTTTTGGTCCTTGAAAACTGGAACCACCAACTCGCTTTTGGAAAGCGCGCTGCAGGCAATATGCCCTGGAAAGGCTTCAACATCGGCAACAAGCTGGCTTTTTTGCTCGGCCCAAGCGGTACCGCAGACGCCTTTTCCGTACTGAATGCGCGTGCAGGCGATTGGCCCTTGAAAGGGTCCTAACACGAGTTGCTCTTCTTTGACCACATAAAAACCGATCCAAAACCAACCAAAAGCTGCTTTCAGGGCCGCACAAAAATTGGCCATATTGGCTACCGCATCGGTTTCTGAACCAATAAGCGCCTCTAGCTGAGGACGCAGCTCTGCGTAGCGTGAAAGTTTGTCGGTGGATTGAAAAAAAAGTTGCTCGGCCATAATGCGTTTACAAATTTCACGTTTTTAAAGCGAATGACAATCTTTTACTTTGTAATTTTCCACTATGATCAAACAAGTCCAATTCGAAAAAATACTCTTTTTAGACATCGAGACCGTCCCTCAGGCTTATCAGTTTGAGCAACTCGACGACAAATCCAAGGCTTTATTTGAGGCGAAAAACCGTTTTCAAATCAGTCCGGAAAAGCCCATCGAACAAATTTTTGAGGACCGCGGTGGCATCCTCGCAGAATTCGGCAAAATTGTCTGCATTTCTGTGGGTATGTTGCACGAAGGTAGTCAGGGCAAAAGCATTCGCTTGAAATCCTATTACCACGACGACGAAGAAACCTTGCTCAAGCAATTCAAGCGCTTATTAGAAGACCACTACAACACGCCATATCATGTACTGTGTGGGCACAACAGCAAGGAGTTTGACATTCCATATATCTGCCGCCGCATGCTCATCAATGGCATTGCACTGCCTTCCGCTTTGCAAATTGCAGGTAAAAAACCATGGGAAATCAATCACATCGATACCATGGAACTCTGGAAATTTGGCGACTACAAATCGTATACTTCGCTCTCGCTACTTTGTCACGTGATGCAAATCCCGACACCCAAAGACGATATTTCAGGAGCCGATGTAGCACGGGTTTATTACGAAGAGCAAGACCTGCAGCGCATTATGGTGTACTGTGAGAAAGATGTGGTGGCGCTTATTCAGCTGTTCTTGAGGCTGCAAGGAGAGCCTTTGGTGGACGAATTCAATATTTCGTCGGCCAGTACAGCAAAAGAGTAGGCATAAAAAAACCTGACTTCAAAAGCCAGGTTTGTGGTGAGTGATACTGGATTCGAACCAGTGACCCCTACCCTGTCAAGGTAGTGCTCTAAACCAACTGAGCTAATCACCCGAGGACTGCAAAGATACAAGTTTTTTTGAGCATGCAAAGTCAATAGTATGTAGTTTTACAGCAAAATGAGTCACGACAAAATCATACTTGGCATCGATCCCGGCACAACCGTTTTGGGTTATGGGCTCATTCACGTCCAGCAAAAACAGTTGAAACTTTTGAATTTCGGCGTGATACAACTCCATAAGCTCAGTAATCATCCGGACAAACTCAAAAGAATTTTAGAAAGGCTCAACGGGCTCATCGCCGAATACAAACCAGATGAAATGGCGATTGAAGCACCTTTCTTTGGCAAAAACGTGCAGTCTATGCTCAAGCTCGGACGCGCCCAAGGTGTGGCTATTGCAGCAGCGCTGAACCACGACATGCCTTTTGAGGAATATTCGCCAAGGCGCGTCAAGCAAGCGATTACCGGCAGTGGTAGCGCCTCCAAAGAACAAGTTGCCTCCATGCTTCAAACATTGCTCAATTTTCAAGAAATGCCTAAATACCTCGATGCAACGGATGGCTTGGCCGTAGCCGTTTGCCATCATTTTTCAAAAGGTATAGGTGAACACAACAAGGCAAAAGGCGATTCCTGGACCGCATTTTTATCCCAAAACCCCGATCGTTTAAAGCAATGAGTACGCAAAAAATTTTGGTCTTTACCGATGGCTCTTCGCGCGGCAACCCAGGCCCAGGAGGTTTTGGCGCAATCTTACAATTTGGTAGCAAGCGCATGGAGCTCAGCCAAGGATTTCGGCGCACCACCAACAACCGCATGGAACTCATGGCGGTGATTGTAGCGCTTGAGCATATCAAAAACCGCAATTATACGGTCGT
>JAIPCC010000086.1 GCA_021738405.1 Crocinitomicaceae bacterium
ACTTGAGCTCTTTACTTTTAGTCAGAAGGTTGGGCAGGGCTTGCCCCTTTGGTTGCCCAACGGTGCTGCACTGCGCGAGCGCCTGGAAAACTTCCTCAAAAAAGCACAAAGAAAAGCTGGTTACCAACAAGTCATTACCCCGCACATCGGCAACAAAGAACTCTACGTAACCTCCGGTCACTACGAAAAATACGGAGCCGATTCCTTTCAGCCGATCCGTACCCCAGATCCCAACGAGGAGTTTTACCTCAAACCCATGAACTGCCCGCATCACTGCGAAATCTTCAAGAGCAAGCCGCGTTCTTACAAAGACTTACCTGCTCGTTTTGCAGAATTTGGTACGGTTTACCGCTATGAGCAATCCGGAGAGCTCCACGGGCTCACAAGAGTGCGTGGCTTTACCCAAGACGACGCCCATATTTTCTGTACACAAGAACAGGTCAAAGAAGAATTCAAGAATGTTATCGACATCGTTCTTTACGTACTCAAAACGCTCAAATTCGAAAACTTTAAAGCGCAAATCTCGCTGCGCGACAAAGAAAACAGCTCCAAATACATTGGTACCGATGAAAACTGGCAGCTTGCCGAACAAGCCATTATAGAAGCAGCAGCAGAAAAAGAATTGTCCACAGTTGTGGCTTACGGAGAAGCGGCTTTTTATGGTCCGAAACTCGACTTCATGGTTCAAGATGCTTTGGGTAGAGAGTGGCAGTTAGGTACCATCCAAGTCGACTACAACTTACCCGAACGCTTTGAGCTCGAGTATATTGGCGCCGATAACCAAAAACACCGCCCCGTCATGATCCACCGTGCACCGTTTGGATCTATGGAGCGTTTTGTGGCGGTCTTGCTCGAACACTGCGCTGGCGACTTCCCGCTTTGGCTGTCTACAGAACAATTTATCGTCTTGCCAATCTCCGATAAATACAACGACTACGCAGAAAAAGTTTCAGAATTCCTAAATAATTCCGATATTCGCGGACTTATTGACGACCGCAACGAGAAAATCGGCAAGAAAATTCGCGACGCAGAACTCAAAAAAGTACCTTTCATGCTCATCGTAGGTGAGAAAGAAGCCGAGTCAGACACCATTTCTGTCAGACAGCGCGGCGTCGGCGACCACGGCAGCATGGACCTGAACAAATTTGCGGACTTGATTCAGGAAGTAATTTCCGCAGAACTGGCTTAAGTTGAACTAACCACTGAATGAGAAGAAACTCAAAACCATTTGTAAAAAGAGAAGAGGCTGCTCAGCACCGCATCAATGAAAAGATTTATGCGTCTGAAATCCGCCTTGTTATCGAAGGAGAAGAACCACAGGTCATGAGCGTTGCCAAAGGCATTGCTTTGGCTGAAGAGCAAGACATGGATCTCGTGGAAATCTCTCCAAACGCTACGCCACCGGTTTGTAAAATCCTGGACTACAAAAAGTTTATTTACAACCAAAAGCGCAAAAGCAAAGAACTGAAAGCCAAACAAAGCAAGGTTGTCTTGAAAGAAATCCGCTTTGGTCCCAATACCGACGACCACGATTTCGCTTTCAAATTAGCCCACGCTAAAAAATTCCTAGAAGAGGGTAGTAAGGTCAAGGCCTACGTTTTCTTTAAAGGAAGAACCATCGTGTTCAAGGACAGAGGCGAGATTTTACTGCTCAAATTTGCTCAAGAACTCGCTGACCTCGGTGCGGTAGAACAACTACCAAAACTAGAAGGTAAAAAAATGATCTTGATGATCAACCCGAAAAAGAAATAAGAAGCTGATATAGAAGTTTAACTCAAAAAAAAGCAAGCAAATGCCTAAAATGAAAACAAAATCCAGTGCAAAGAAGCGATTCACCATCACTGGAAGTGGCAAAATCAAGCGCAAGCATGCATTTAAGAGTCACATCCTTACCAAAAAGGCTACCAAACGTAAGCGCAATCTTACGCATGCCGGATTGGTTCACGATGCTGACCTCTCAAATGTCAAGTTGCAATTGTGCATGAAATAGTCCCTTTAACGGTTAATAAATTGTAGAACCCGGTACTGAGTTCCTTAAGTCTTCCTCGAAGCACTCCCTACCAAAAAATTTAAAAATATGCCAAGATCAGTAAATCACGTCGCGTCAAGAGCTCGTAGAAAGAACTTGATGAAATTGGCCAAAGGATACTTTGGTCGTCGTAAAAATGTTTGGACAGTTGCAAAAAACGCCATTGAAAAAGGGCTTGTTTATGCATACTCCGGACGTAAGCAAAAGAAAAGAAATTACCGTTCACTCTGGATTACCCGTATCAACGCGGGAGCTCGCCTTCACGGCATGAGCTATTCACAGTTTATGGGTGCCGTACACAAAAGTGGTATTGAACTCAATCGCAAAGTACTTGCTGATTTAGCCATGAACCACCCAGAAGCTTTCAAAGCGGTTGTCGATACGGTAAAAAAATAAGTTTGAAACCTATATCAGCTCAAAGCCATTAGTCTACCGATTAATGGCTTTTTTTATAAAGAAATGATTCGCATTGGCATTGTCGGTATTGGTTATTTGGGGCGCATTCATGTGAGCGTGCTTCAGGAATTAACTGCGCAGTTTGAAATAGTTGGTATCTATGACCACAAGCCCATCGACGGGCTCGAAACTTCGGCTGCACTTCAGGCCCTGCCATTTTTCGAATCCTATCAAGCACTCATTGGTGCGGTAGATGCAGTAGCTGTAATTGCCAGTACACCTGCGCATTTTCTTTTGGCGAAAGAAGCGCTTTTGGCGGGTAAAGCTGTTTTTATCGAAAAACCGATGTGCGCCACGCTAAAAGAAGCCCAAGAGCTTCATGAGTTCGCGCTGCAACAACAAAGCTTTTTGCAAGTCGGACACGTCGAGCGCTTCAATCCAGTGCTTGCAGCTGCTTCATCTTATATCACGTCGCACAAATTATTGGCCTATGATTCCTGTCGCACTGCGTCGTTTCAGCAAAGAGGCTCCGAGGTGTCGGTGGTCCTAGACCTCATGATCCACGACCTCGATCTGCTGCTTGCGCATACCTCAAGCAAGGTTTTAGCTATCGAGGTAGTAGCCAAAAGCAAGAAAAGCTCGTTTTCAGACGAAGTAGAGGCCAGCATCGCATTTGAAGACGGTTTGAAGGCCAAGCTTTTTGCCTCGCGCATTTCGGACCAGAGACAGAGAACCTTGCGCTTACAAATGCCCAAACACACCATCGCCTTAGACCTTTTGGAGAAAACAGCCTCCGTGCAGCTGAATTCTGGTTCAGGAACAGAAGCACTTAAAGTTATACCCAGCAATGCATTGCAAACCCAGTGGCTCGATTTCGCGAGCGCTTACCACGCAGGCCATGCGCCAAGGGTAGGGGCTGAGGCAGGGCTGCGCGCACTTGAGCTCGCTTTGGAAATCGATGCGCGCGCCCAAGCACAAATTGCACAAAATAGTAAGCACTTTATACAATAAAAATGACTGACTTTCGTTCCGTATCCATGGTTTATCGTTACCTTCTTTTTCTGGGGCTTATTTTAGGCGCTTGTGTCAAGAATAATCCGGATCCTGCTTGGCTAGAAGTCACGGAATGGACACTTGAGGCCAACCCTACACTCAACGGAGAGGAAGGTCAACTCACCCACAAACTTACCGATGCTTGGGTCTACGTAGACGAACAACTCATTGGCGTTTTCGAGGTTCCTTTCAAGATTCCAATTCTCAAAGAGGGCGCTGCGAGCATTCGCATTTACCCAACCATCAGAGTCAATGGCATTGCGGCAACCAAAATGCGCAACGAACACATGGTTCCTTTTGAAGTAAGCGGCGTTTTTGTCAAGAACCAAACCCTAACGATCGCCCCAGTTACCCATTACAAAGACAACGTCAACTTCTGGATTGAAGACTTTGAAGACATCAACATCAAACTCACCGACGACCCCAATACCTCTTCAGCCAATATCATCTTGGCCAACGATACCCTCAAATGGTTCAATGGCAATTATTACGGAAAAGTACTTTTAAATGCGCAAGACTCGATGTGGATTGCCTATACCAATCAAGATCAGCAGTTGAGCATCCCTAAGAACAAGCAGGCGATGTTGGAAATCGATTACTGCAACTCCGTTGATTTTACCCACTACCTATTGTTTGTCAATAGCAATGGTACCAATGAAAACATCATGCGTACCATGAGACAAAGTCCCCTGAGCACCTTGCGTTGGAAGAAAATTTATGTTCTACTGAGTGAAGTCATTACAGCGGGGCCCAATAATTCCAATTATATACAAGCTTTTAAGGCTTTTTACGACAGCACCATTTCCAATAATCTGATTTTAATCGATAACATCAAGGTGGTATATTTCTAATGAAAGACCGTTTTTGGATAGCGTTTTTGATTTGTATTGACTTGCTCAGTGCAAGTAGTTCCTGGGGCCTATTTTTTTATATGCGTCAGGTTCAAATCGAAGGCAAGCCTTTTCATGCGGACGGTAACTTTTGGATGGGCGTTTTGTTGTTGCCGCTTTTTTGGTTGTTGTTTTATACCCTGCAAGGTACCTACCACGACATCCGTCGGTTGTTTCGCTTGAAAGTCCTGAATTTGAGTTTGGCCGCGTCCTTTTTTGGCACCATTGTGTTGTTTTTCACCCTCTTGCTAGACGACCAAGTCCGCAGTTATCAGAATTACTACCAGCTCACTATTTGGTTGTTTATCATCCACCTAAGTTTTACGTCCTTTGGAAGAGTGCTCTTTACAACCATTCTGATCAAGTATATTAAGGCCGCGGGGCACGGCTTCAAAACACTCATTATTGGGGGCAATGAACGCGCTATTGAAATTTATCAAGAGTTGCTTGCTGCACCAAACATGATCAATCATTTTGTAGGCTTTCTTCAGGTCAATGGCCGAGACAACCTATTGGCCCCTCAGCTTGCACACCTCGGAAAGCTCCCCGATTTAGAAGCCGTTTTGGAAGCGCAACAAGTGGAAGAGGTTATTATTGCGATTGAAAGTTCTGACCACGACCGCTTGCAGTCTATCATTGCGCGCATAGACAACGGAAAAATCCGCATCAGGGTTTTGCCCGATATGTACAGCATTTTGGCGGGTTCGGTAGACATGACCAATATTTATGGGGCTTTACTCATCGAGATCAACCCAGACGTCATGCCTTATTGGCAAAGAGCTGTGAAGCGCCTCATGGATGTCGTGATTTCTTTTGTCGCGCTGTTATTTCTCATCCCCTTCTTTATTTTTTCTTCGGTGGCGGTAAAGTTATCTTCGCCGGGCCCGATCTTTTTCTTGCAAGATAGAGTAGGGCGCGACGGCAAGCGCTTTAGAATCATCAAATTCCGCACGATGTATACCGATGCTGAAAAAGCGGGGCCGCAACTCTCCAAAGAAGGAGATCCGCGCATCACGCCAATTGGTCGTTTCATGCGCAAAACGCGTCTGGACGAATTTCCTCAGTTTGTCAATGTACTTTTGGGGCAAATGTCTTTGGTTGGGCCGCGTCCAGAGCGTCAGTTTTATATTGATCAAATCGTGGCTATTGAACCGCAATACATGCACCTCACGCGCGTCAGACCGGGTATCACCTCCTGGGGGCAGGTCAAGTACGGCTATGCCGAAAATGTAGACCAAATGCTGCAGCGCATGAAGTTTGATCTCATTTACATGAAAAACCGCACATTGGCGCTCGATATCAAAATCATGTTCTATACCGTCATTATTGTATTTAAGGCGCAGGGCAAATAAGTTTTGTAGCGTTCAAATAAAATAACTATCTTTGCACCCTTAATTCACTTATTTATCAACCTGGGTTTCGGACCCAAAACTGTAAAGAACAATGGCAACACGCATTCGTCTTCAAAGACACGGTAAAAAAGGCAAACCATTTTTTCACTTGGTAGCTGCTGACAGCCGTGCAAAACGCGATGGTAAATTCATCGAAAAACTCGGAACTTACAACCCAACTGCTAACCCTGCTGTCATCGACATCAACTTTGATGCGACACTTGCTTGGGTTCAGACTGGTGCTGAAATGTCCGAGACTGCTCGTGCTATTCTATCTTACAAAGGAGTTTTGTACAAAAATCACTTGCTTAACGGCGTGAAAAAAGGTGCATTAACTGCTGAGCAAGTAGAAGAGCGTTTCAATCAATGGTTAGCTGACAAATCAGCTAAAATTGATGGCAAAATCACTGGTTTAGTGAAAAACGCCGAAAAAGAAAAAGCTGACCGCATGGCGGCTGAAGTTGCAGCTAATGCAGCCAAAGCAGCAGTAGTCCTTGCTAAAAACACTCCAGAGGTAGAAGAAGTAGCTGAAGAAGCTCCTGCAACCGAAGAAGTAGCAGCTGAAGAAGCTCCTGCAACCGAAGAAGTAGCAGCTGAAGAAGCTCCTGCAACTGAAGAAGTAGTT
>JAIPCC010000019.1 GCA_021738405.1 Crocinitomicaceae bacterium
CGGCCAAGCGGCACCCATGAATTTACTGACCTACACCATTACCGATCAGCTCAAGTTGGCCTCGCCTCAGTCTAAGGTTATTTCTATTTCGATCAAAGACCGCAGTGCCATTTTGCCGGGTGGCCATTTATCGGACGGCAGCTATTGGTTCGATTACAAATCTGGAGATTTTGTCACGAGTACTTTTTACAAACAAACCTTGCCAAGTTGGGTGGAGCGCTTCAATAACAAGTTCGATGCTACAAAGGATTTGCGCAGTTGGCGTTTGCTCTTGCCAGAAAGCACTTACCTAATGGCCGATGAAAGCCCTTATGAAGTGGTGCTCACGGGCAAAACAAGCGCTACCTTTCCCTACGACTTTCCCGCCATGATCGCCGCTGGTGCATCTGCCACTTCTTTGTTTACGATTTCGCCACAGGCCAATGAAGTGCTCACCGATTTTGCGCTTTCAGCCCTCGAACAAGAAAATTTAGGTCAAGATCAGTTTACCGATTTCCTTTGTATTTCTTATTCTACTCCTGATATCGCCGGGCACGCTTTTGGGCCTTATTCGCGCGAACTCGAGGACATGTACGCCCGCCTCGACCGCGAATTACAGCGCTTATTTGCAAGTTTAGAGACCCGCTACGGAAAGGACGGGTTTGTCTTGTTCTTGACGGCTGATCACGCTGTTGTGCCCGTGCCAGAAATGTTGGTCAAGATGAAAATGCCGGGTGGATACTTTTTCATGCACGACCGCCTGCAAGTGCTCCGCGACGATTTCATCATGAAATACAATTCAGATTTGCTCGAAAACGAAACCAATCAGAATATTTACCTGAACCTGGCTAAAATAGACTCTCTGCACCTCGACATCGATGAGGTAGCTGCTTTTGCTGCAGCCGAGTTGCGCAAATGGCCAGAAGTCAAGACGGTCCTGACGCGCGAACAATTGCGCTCTGGCTCGGCAAGTACTGATTATTGGGGCGAGCTTTTGCGCAATGGTTACGACCCGAGTCGGAGCGGTGAGGTTATTTTCTTATTACAGCCCGGTTATTTAGCCAAAGACCACGACGAACCCAAAGCGCATCAAGGCACCTCTCATGGTTCGGCCTTTAATTACGATACCCACGTTCCGCTATTGTGGTACGGCAAAGGCATTCCTGCAGGTTTGGCACTTTACGAACCCATTCAGATCATTGATATTTCTGCCACTTTGGTGCATATGCTCAACCTACAACGTCCGGGCTCGATGACAGGCAAACCCATTTTACCGCTCTTGCAACCTAAAAAATGACCAACGAAAGCCAATTTTTTAAAGACCACCTGGGTCAAACCAGTCCCTTTCCTTTTTTGATTGAGGTGGAGAGCGCAACAGGTGCCTACATCTACGATAAAAACGGGAAAGCCTATTTGGATATGATCGCAGGTGTAGCGGTCAACAACATTGGTCACCGACATCCAAAGGTGGTGGCAGCCCTGAGCGCGCAACTCGAAAAGCATTTGCACGTGATGGTTTATGGTGAATTCATTCAAGATGCACAGCAAAATTTAGTGCGTCAATTGCTGAGCGTATTGCCGGCTTCCTTAGATGGTGTTTATGTCGTGAATTCTGGAACAGAAGCTATAGAAGCTGCGCTTAAGCTGGCCAAGCGCGCCACCGGAAGAACAGAACTTGTGGCGTTTATGGGCAGTTACCACGGCAGTACGCATGGCGCTATGAGCGTTTCGGCCAACGAGGTCAAGAAAATTGCTTTTCGTCCTTTGCTGCCAGACGTCCGGTTTTTACCACATAACGACTGCGCTGCACTAGAGCAGATTACCACCCGAACGGCCGGAGTGCTTATCGAGACCATTCAGGGCGATGCCGGTGTGCGGCGGCCTTCGGCCGCCTTCATGCAAGCGCTGCGCGCGCGTTGCACCGAAGTAGGCGCCTTGCTGATCCTCGACGAAATTCAATGCGGCATGGGCCGCGCAGGTAGTATGTTTGCTTTTGAACAATTTGACATCGTACCCGACGTGCTCACCCTCGGCAAGGCGCTTGGGGGCGGCATGCCAATTGGTGCACTTGTGGCTGCGCAGCAGCATTTGCAACTTTTTACGCATGCGCCAATGCTTGGGCACATCACCACCTTTGGGGGGCACCCCATGGTGTGTGCGGCGGCGGCGGCAACTATTGAGGTTCTGAAAAGCGAAATCAACTGGTCTGAACTTGAACAGCGCGCAGCTGCTTTTGCGGCTCAAATTGCCGCGCACCCCGCTGTGCATGCGCACCGTAGGTCGGGCGCGATGTTTGCTTTCGATTTAGCGTCGGCAGACGAAGTAGAAAAAGTAGTGCAGTTTTGCTTAGAGCAGGGCTTGATAACGTTTTGGTTTTTGTCTCATCCTTACAGCTTTAGGCTATCACCGCCGCTCAATTTAGCGCAAGCAGATTGGGACAAAGCCGCACAAATGATCATTTCCGCATTAGACCACTTATAAGTCGCTTATTCTTGAGCAATCACTTATCTTTGTACGCTAATTGAAATTATGAAGGTTACTGATCACTTGGCTGCAGCCAAAGACACGCTATTTTCGTTTGAAATCCTACCTCCGCTCAAGGGTAAAAGCATTGCTTCTATATATGCAGGCATCGATCCACTCATGGAATTCAAGCCAAAATTCATCAATGTAACCTACCACCGCGAAGAATTCATCTACATCGAACGCGAGCACGGCTTGCTCGAGAAAAAAGCGGTCCGCAAGCGTCCGGGCACCGTCGGAATTTGTGCGGCCATTATGCATAAATACGACGTCGATGCTATTCCGCACCTCATCTGCGGCGGCTTCAGCAAAGAAGAAACCGAAAACGCCCTCATCGATCTCCATTTTTTAGGCATCGACAACGTTTTGGCATTGCGCGGCGATGCCGTCAAGTCTGAAGCTAATTTCAGAGCACACCCCGAAGGACACGCCTATGCGGTAGAGCTCATCAATCAGGTTCAGGGCATGAACAACGGTAACTATTTTACAGAGGGCGAGGGCCAAGACCCTACGCATTTTTGTATTGGTGCATCCGCTTACCCTGAAAAACACTTTGAGGCCATGAACCTCGAGACCGACCTCCATTACCTCAAAGCCAAAGTAGCTGCAGGTGCAAGTTACCTTGTGACACAAATGTTTTTTGACAACCAAAAATACTTTGACTTCGTGGCGGCATGCAGGGCATCGGGAATTACCGTTCCGATTATTCCCGGACTCAAGCCCATCAAAACAATGGCCCATATTAGTTTCCTGCCCAAGTTTTTTCATATCGACTACCCAACAGAACTTTCCAAAGAACTGCTCAAATGCAAGAGCAATGCGCAAGTGGAGCAGCTCGGTATCGAATGGGGAATTGCCCAATCCAAAGCACTCAAGGCGGCTGGTGTACCGTGTATTCATTATTACACGATGTCAAATTCTACGTCTGTTCGGCAAATTGCCACAGAAGTTTTTTAATTTAGCGCATGAAGTTTTTAATATTGATCAGTCTTGCTTTGTGTACGCAGTTGTTGCGCGCTCAAAATATCAAACTTACCAACGCGGTAATCATCACCCAATTTGACAAAGAAGAAGACCGCTATGCCATGCAAGCGCTCATGACCGATATGCTCAAGGGTTATCAAATCAAGGCCTTGCCCCTCATGAATGTACTCAAGCAAGGTGAAGATCCGCAGCACTTGCTCAACGATTCCATTCAAAAACTATTGTTGCAAAAAGGTTTTGACACTTATTTAGTGGTCAATGTGCGTGGCTATGACCGTACTTTTAAGCCCAGTGACGACACCCAAACATTGGCAGAACTCCTCGAAACAACCAGTATTTATCATATCTACCGCGATGAAGCGACGTCGGTTTCTTTCGAGTTTTCGATTTATAAGGAAGGCAAACTGATTTCAAGACAAGTGCTGCGTTGTGGCAATGTCTCTGACCGAGATTCAGTACTCAAAAGATTGCGCAAGCGCCTCCCTAAAAAAGTACTTCCTTCCTGGATTGCTTAAAGCTTAGTTTCGCCTTGAGCTTGCCGCTTTAGTTTTCCATGCGGTATTGCTTCTCCATGTCGCGGTCTTCTGGTGTGCTATATACGCCACATTTGGTAGGCGCTTCAATCAATTTGATCACCTTGAATTGCGCTTGAATTGGCCAGTAGGTTGAGCTGAACCAATGCACGTTGGCATTGAATCCTTGCCAAGGCGCAAGTGTTACAATTGGAATAGAAGCCCCAGGAATCAGGATCCAGGCTTTGTTCAAGCGGATACCGATGCCAATTTGATAATTGAATTGGAGCAGGCCAGCAGCCAAATTGGGCTGAAACAATTGAGGTGCTTGGTAGGCCGTAAATTGATCTTGGTAACCAAGTGTATCTTGACGGATATGAAAATCGTAGTTCAGACCCAAACTTTGGTCTAGAAAATGCTTGCGCACCTTGACCACTACTTTTTTACCGAAGTAAATGAGCGAGTGGGCGCGGATGCTCCCGTATAGATAACCCGTTCGCATTTGTCCTTCACCTGTGCTGGTACTGTAGATTTCACCGAGCGCATTTTGATTTTCGAGTAGGGTGGTCTCGAGGCCATTGATTTGGCGGTATCCGATGCCCCAATCAAAGTAATCCATGATGCGGCTCTTTCCTAGCGCTTTGATAGGCGTTCCTTTCCATTTTGGAAAATGTGCCAAACCAAATTCGGCATAAAAACCGAGTTTGGCTTCTGGCGTAATGGTGTAATCACCTCGATCGACTTGATTGACAAAGAGGTCTCCGCGCAGCGGTTGGTTCACAAAAGAATAGGTTGGTCCCAATGAAAATTGGTAGCCATGGTTTCTGACCTGAAGGTAGTCATTGCCTTTTTTCTGCGATTTTTCAAAGCCGCCTTGACCCCAAACTAATGGGCAACATAGCAAAAAGAGGAGGGTGATTCTCATGTTTGGAAATTAAAGGTACTGCATTCATTGAGGATTTCCTGCATCACTTCAGGGCTATCCCAATTGGTTTCGATATCGGGTTGCGCCATAATTTGATCCATGATGCCGCGTTGTTTTTTGCCTTGTTCGTAGGCTACTGAATAAGGAATGTTGCTAAACGTAACTTGGCTGTACAACGGCAACCACTTATTTGGATACATTTTGCTGAATTTACCTTCGATTTTTTTGCGCAACAAGAAAGATGGGTCGGCAACGAGGTCGCGCATTTCGATGTAATTATCTAAAGAAAGATCTTGGAGTGCGTCACCGTTGGGTTTGCGCAGCGGGCTGTATTCGGCCCAAATGGCATCCCAATCGTGGTTGTGCTTGAGCATGAGTTCATTGAGCACGCGGCAATCTTCAAAACCTGCGTTCATGCCTTGCCCATAAAATGGGACAGTAGCATGAGCGGCATCGCCCATGAGGCCAACTTTTCCTGCTGCCCAAGGGTAGCAACGCATGATGGCGAGGTTAGACAGTGGGTGGTCTTCCCATTTGTCGGCGATGTCTGGCATGAGGTCGTGGAAGTCAGGGAAGATGGTCCTGAAAAAGCGGTCGACATCGGCCTTGGTATTGAGTTTGTCAAAGGCAAATTCGTGGTTTTCGTGCGGCATGAAAAGCGTTAGGGTAAACGAACCATCTTCGTTGGCCAAGGCAATCATCATAAAGCGGCCGCGCGGCCAGATATGCAAGGCGTCTTTATCCATTGCATAACCGCCATCGGGTAGGGCAGGCAACAAGATTTCGCGGTAACCATCGGCAATATAATGTTGGCTATACTGAAAACGGTTGAGTTTCTGCATGGAGTTGTAGCGCACGGCACTAAAAGCACCGTCTGCTGCGAAAATCACATCGGCTTTCGCTTCAAAGGATTCTCCAGTTTGGATGTTGCGCAAATAGGCGATAGCGTTTTGTAAATCGACTCTAAGGCATTCTGTTTGGTAATGAATAGTGGCATTGCCGTGTGTTTCGGCGATATCCATCATGGTGGCATTGACCTTCCCGCGCGACACAGAGTAGATCGCTTGGCCATCTTCACCGTATTGTTGGTAAGTGAGTTTGCCGCTGAGGTCGTGCATCATGCGGCCGTACATAGGAATGGCAATTTTGCGAATTTCATCGCCAACTCCTACGGCATCGAGGGCTGTCCAGCCTCTAACCGAAAGCGCTAGATTGATAGATTTACCTGCACTGATTTCGGCTTTTCGGATATCGGAACGGCGTTCGTAGATGGTGACGTTGTATCCAGCTTTGGATAAATAAACGGCCCATAATGAACCTACTAAACCTGCGCCGATAATGATGGCCTCTCGTTTTTGTGTCATGCTTTATTGCTCTTTAATCCTTAGATGCTTTAACAACAAAGGTAAGCACTAAGGGTTTTCGAAAAACGTCTAAAGTTCCTTTTTTAAAAACTGAATATTGCGTTGCAGCCCACTGTATTTTGTTCTTTTGATGGCGCTTTTGCCAAAAAGCATGCGAAAACTCTCCTCTGAAAGGGCCTCCCACTCTTTGCTGGACAAATTCAGGAATTCCGGATGAGGTTCAAAAGCGGCTTCTTGCTGGATTTTAGAAAAGCGATTCCACGGACAAACGTCTTGGCAGATATCGCAACCAAAAGCCCAGTTTTCCATCTTGCCTTTGAATTCACTAGGTAAATCGGCGTCTTTCAATTCGATCGTCAGGTAAGAGATGCATTTGGAGGCATCGATGAGGTAGGGCGTGGCGAGTGCGTCGGTAGGGCAGGCGTCTGTGCAGCGCGTACAAGTGCCGCAATAATCCTTAATGGGGCCGTCTGGGCTGATTTCTAAATCGACAAAAAGTTCTGCAATAAAGAAAAAGCTGCCGTTTTTAGGATGGATGAGGTTGGTGTTTTTACCCATCCAGCCCAAGCCCGCTTTTTTGGCCCAAACTTTATCCATCACAGGAGCGGAGTCTACAAAGGCTCTTCCTTGAATGTCGCCGATTTTTTCACGCAATATAAACAACAGCTCCTTGAGTTTGTCTTTGATGACGTAATGGTAATCTTGACCATAAGCATATTTGGCAACCTGAGGCGCGGTGGGGTCTTGCTGGGTTTGTTCGGGGTAATAGTTCAGCAATAAGGAGATAATGGTTTGGGTACCGGGCTCGAGTAAACGCGGGTCTAGGCGCTTGTCAAAATGATTGGCCATGTAAGCCATTTTCCCATGGTAGTTTTGCTTCAGCCAGTGCTCGAGCCTAGGCGCTTCTTCTTCGAGAAAACCCGCTTTGGAAAAGCCGACATGGAAAAACCCAAGCGCTTTGGCGGTGTCGGTGATCAGTGTTTTGTACTGGTCGTGTTTCATGTCAGAACAAGCCGCCTTGTGCCCAACCGAGGTCTCTGCCGAGGTGTTTGTAGCTTTTTTCGGTGGCTTTTCGCCCGCGCGGGGTGCGCATGAGGAAGCCCTCTTGGATCAAGAATGGCTCATAGACTTCTTCTAGGGTGCCGGCGTTTTCACCGATGGCTGTGGCAATAGTACTGAGCCCGACGGGGCCGCCGTTGAATTTGTCGATGAGTACCTTGAGGATGCGCAAGTCCATGTCGTCTAGTCCATTGGAATCTACGTTGAGTGCTTTGAGCGCAATTTCGGTGATGTCGTCGTCTATGCGGCCAGAACCTTTGATTTGTGCAAAATCGCGCACGCGTCTGAGCAGTGCATTGGCAATACGGGGTGTTCCACGGCTGCGGCTGGCAATTTTGTAAGCGGCGCTTTCTTCGATGCCAATATGCAATAAAGAAGCAGAGCGCTCAACAATGGCCGTAAGTGTTTTGGAGTCGTAGTATTCTAGCCGCGCATTGATGCCAAAACGGGCGCGCAGCGGAGAAGTAAGCAAGCCAGAGCGGGTAGTGGCCCCAATGAGCGTAAACGGATTGAGGTTAATTTGAATACTACGCGCGTTGGCCCCGGAATCGAGCATGATGTCGATCACGTAGTCTTCCATGGCGGAGTACAAATATTCTTCAATGACGGGGCTGAGGCGGTGGATTTCATCGATAAATAATACATCGCCTTCGCCGAGGTTGGTGAGCAATCCTGCGAGGTCGCCGGCTTTGTCTAGGACGGGCCCTGACGTGACTTTGAAACCGACGCCGAGTTCGTTGGCAATGATATTGGCCAGCGTGGTTTTGCCTAGGCCTGGAGGGCCGTGTAGCAAAACGTGGTCGAGCGGTTCTTTTCGAAACTGGGCAGCACGCACAAACACTTCTAGATTTTCTACCACGGCAGGCTGCCCGGCAAAATCTTGTAAAGATTTGGGGCGCAAGACCTTGTCAAGTTCTTGTTCGTTTGGGCCTGTTGTTTCTTCTCGGTAGTCGAATGAATCCTCCATGTCTTACAAAAATAACAATTTGTAGGTCGTGGCTTAGCGCCAAGTAGCAAGTAATTGCGCAAGGTCGGTAAATTCGAAATCAGCTACAGCCAGACGCGGGTTCGGGAAGTGTGTTTTTTCGGGAATACAACAGACTTTCATTTTGGCAGCGAGGCCAGCAAGCACGCCGTTGAACGAATCTTCGATGACCAAACATCTTTGCACCGGCACCTCTAATTCTGTCGCTACTTTGATATAAACCCCAGGGTGTGGTTTGCCATAGGTTTCAAATTCAGCAGAATAGGTGAAGTCAAAGTAAGTACCAATCTGAAGGCTATTCAAAACGGTGTCGATGAGTTTTTGCGAGGAGGAGGTGGCCAGTCCAATTTTTTTGTCTTGCGCTTGTAGAAAATCGAGCATGGCTATGACGCCAAGTAGTGGTTGTGGATTTTGCTCAATCAAAGAGATGAGTTTGTCGATGATCTGAGTCTCTACCTTTAGAAGGTCTTGGAGCCCCCAGTTTTCATGTGCATTCCAAAAAGCAATGACTTCATCTATGCGCAGGCCAACGGTTTTCTGAAAATCTTGGTGCGTGAGCGTAGAGCCGTATTGGCCAAAAACATATTCCATGGCAATTTTCCAGAGGGGCTCTGAATCGATTAGAACGCCATCCATATCGAAAATGACGGCGTCAAAATCTGCAAGGTGTGGTTGTGGTTTAGGGCTGCTCATGATAGAAGCGGATGGTTTCAATTTTGCGCTCGCTCATTTTTTCTACGATCAGGCGGTAGTTTCCGAATTGGACTTCATCGCCTTCTGCAGGGAGTCTTTCTAACTGACTTAAGATGAGCCCCGCTAAGGTGTCATAAGATTCAGATTCGCGCAAGTGAAAACCGTATTGTTCATTGAGGTAATCGATGTCGATGCGGGCAGAAAATAAGAATTCAGTTGGAGATAGTTGTTGTTCGGTAAGGGCTTCTTTGTCGTGCTCGTCTTGGATTTCACCAAATATTTCCTCGATGACATCTTCTAAAGTAATGATACCTGCCGTGCCACCGTATTCGTCTGTGACTACCGCAAAGTTACCTACTTGATTGGTGAATTTTTCGAGGAGTTCTTTGCCGCTCATGACCGTCGGGACAAAGGAGATAGGTTTTAAAATTTGCTTGATAGAAGCAGGCTTCTTGAAAAGATCAAAGGAGTGGATGTAACCGATGATGTTGTCGATGTCGTCGCGGTAAATAATGAGCTTAGACAAGCCTTTTGAGGTCATGAGTGTCTTGGCATCGGCAATACTGTCTTGGATATCTACAGCGATGATTTCAGGTCTTGGGATCATGCAATCTCGTGCTTTTACTTTTGAAAAATCTAAGGCATTGCGCAACAACAACATGTCGTTGCCGAGTTCTTCTTCGTCGGTCAGTTGTGCACTGAGTTCGTCTACGTAATTTTCGAGGTCTACCTTGGAGAATGCGCGTTGCTGTTCTTTTTCTACGCCCATAAGCTTCAGAAATCCGGTGCTGATCAGTACGATCATCTGGGTGGGTAAGTACAGTAAAATGTACATAACCAAGAGCGCAAATAGCCCGAGGTCAAGTGCTTTGTTGGGATTGAGTTGCACGACCGCTTTGGGTAAAAATTCGGCGGTGATCAGGACAAGGAGCGTGGACAGGATGGTTTGTAAAATGAGCAAAACACCTTGGTCTTCAAAGCCAAAATTTTCTAAGAGTTGGCTGAGCTCTGCGCCAGCGGCAATTCCGTACACAACCAATGCAACGTTATTGCCCAGTAGTAAAAGCGCAATCATGTTGCTCTCTTTGCGGTAGAACAGCGCTAAGATTTTACCTTGTAAGGTGTTGTTCTTTTTGAGTACTTCTATGCGCAGGCGGTTGGCAGAAATAAAGGCCAACTCCATTGCCGAAAAGAATGCTGAACAAATCAGGGAGCAAATGATCAGCACAAAGTTGAGGTCCATGGGGTTTATTTTTCGAGGACGTCCTTGCCGATGTCTTTACGGTAATAGGCGTCTTCAAAGGAAATTTTCGAAATAGATTCGTAGCTGCGCTCTAGAGCAGCTGCGATATTTTTGCCGTAAGAGGTTACCGCCAATACCCGACCACCATTGGAAACAACGGAAGGCCCGTCTGGAAGTGTGCCCGCATGGAAAACCAAGCTATCCGTGATGCTATTGAGTCCGTAGATGGTTTTGCCTTTTTGGTAGTCACCTGGGTAACCGCCAGCAACCATCATGACAGTAGCAGCGCTTTTGTCGTGGAATTGGATGTCGCGTTCAGACAAAGTATGCGTGGCAACGCCTTCGAATAAATCGAGGATATCACTTTTGATTCTGGGCATGACAACTTCTGTTTCTGGATCGCCCATGCGGCAGTTGTATTCAATGACATACGGATCGCCTTTGACGCTGATCAGGCCAAAAAATACGAAGCCGTTGTAAGTAATCTTTTCGGCTTTAAGGCCTTTGATGGTTGGAATAACAACTCGATTGAGTACTTTGTCCATGAAGGCGGCATCGGCAAACGGTACAGGCGAAATAGCGCCCATGCCGCCAGTATTGAGGCCGGTGTCACCTTCGCCAATTCTTTTGTAGTCTTTGGCTTCGGGGAGTAATTTAAAAGATTCGCCGTCGGTGATGGCAAAAACGGAGAGTTCGATGCCCGACAAAAATTGTTCGATGACCACTTTTTCGCTGGCTGCACCAAATTTGGCGCCTACAAGCATTTCTTCGAGTTCGCGCTTGGCTTCGTCGAGGTCCTCGATGATCAAAACGCCTTTTCCTGCGGCCAAACCATCGGCTTTCAAGACATAAGGGCCTTTCATGGCGTCGAGAAAACGCAGTCCTTCTGTGAGTGTTTGGGCATCAAAAGTGCCGTATTTTGCGGTTGGAATGCGGTGGCGAGACATAAAAGCTTTTGCAAAGTCTTTGCTGCCTTCTAGTTGCGCACCTTCTTTGCTCGGGCCAATGAGACCTACGTTTTTGAGCTCTGGATCTTGCTTGAAAAAATCGTAGATACCCAAAACAAGTGGTTCTTCTGGGCCCACCACCACCATATCGATGGCGTGCTGCAATACAGCTTGTTTGATGCCTTCAAAATCGTTGAGCTTGAGGTCTAGGTTTCTGCCGTGTTTTTTGGTCCCGGCGTTGCCTGGCGCAATAAAGAGTTCGTCGAGAATGGAACTTTGGGAGATTTTCCAGGCGATGGCGTGTTCGCGTCCGCCGGATCCGAGTAAGAGTACTCTCATGAACAATGCGCTAAAATAGATTCAAAAATATGGAGACCGTCTGTGTTGTTGAGGTGTTTGTCGGCGGCGCGCTCAGGGTGAGGCATCATGCCGAATACGTTTTTAGCGCGGTTGGTAATGCCAGCGATGTATTGCAGTGATCCGTTCGGATTGCTGCTCGCATCTGTGTTTGCGTCTGCTGCGCAATAGGTAAATAAGATTTGGTCATTGGCATGTAAAGAAGCCATAGTAGCTTCGTCTGCATAGAAACGACCTTCTCCGTGTGCGATCGGAATTTGGTAGGCCTTATTGTGGTCGAGGTCTTTGGTTGGTGCTGCAGACTGACTTACCGGCTTGAGGTATACGTTTTTGCAAATGAACTTTTGGGTGTCGTTGTGCAATAGCGCACCTTCTAGCAAGCCAGCTTCTGTTAAGATCTGAAAGCCATTGCAGATGCCCATGACGTAACCGCCGTTGTTGGCATGTGCAATTACAGACTCCATGATAGGCGAAAACTTGGCAATAGCACCTGAGCGCAGGTAGTCTCCGTAAGAGAATCCGCCGGGAATGACAATGAAATCTGCTCCTTGGAGGTCGGTGTCTTTGTGCCAGAGCTCGACGACTTCTTGCCCCATTAAATCTTTGAGTACGTAGACCATGTCTTGGTCACAATTGGATCCTGGAAAGGTAACAACACCAAATTTCATTTTCGATTTTTAAGTTGGTTCAAAGTTAGTAAAAGTCTAGGCTCAAATTGTAAAAAGGAGAAATTTTAGCAAAGAGAAGCCAAAGAGAATATAGAAAAATAAATGGGAGCTGATGCCTAGGCTACTGCTCAAAAGGGCATATGAAAAATAAAAGGAAAAAGGCAGTACAACTAAACTCAACAAACCAATGTGTGCGGTCAGCAAAAAGGCGGCTGTTCCGAGCAAGAGTACATAAAAAGTAAAGAGTGTCAGAATTTGCGTTTGTTTCTTGAGCTTTAATGAAGCTTTGAGTAATCTGGCGCGGAGTCCGAACAGGCTGAAGAAAAGAATAAGTCCCAAAACACTGAGGATGGTGTAGTCTTGCCAGTTAGGGCTGTAATATTGAATGACGGGCAGCAGGTGAAAGTCGTTTATTTGAGACGTGAGGTAGTAAAAGCTGAGTAAGCCGCTCAAGGGCAGTAAAAAACCAATGGCAATGAGCAGTAGTTCTCGCCAGTAAAAACCCCTCAATACGATAAACATGAGCAACAATAGGGGGAGGATAAACAAGAAGCTCGGCTCAAAAAATACGCTGAGCCCAAAGGCAAAGCTGGCATTGAACGCTGCTTTTTTCGAGTTTTGTTGGGGCTTGACACCAAAAAAGAGTCCTAAACCGATGATGCAACAGAATTGCGCTACAAAAAGCCAACTCGGTTCTCCCCAAACATGAAAAAAACTGGCAAAAATCAGGTAGTTTAAACTGACAATAAAGGTGTTTTTTTCTAGAAACTCACGGCTATTGAATACCCAGTTGAGTGCAACGGCGTTCACTAAAAGCATTAAGAAGTGAGCCAATAGGTGCGCAGTGGGTACTTTGGCGAGGTAAGGAATGAGTTGCTGGACTTGAGGAGCTTCGCCAAAAGGAGCGGAGAATCCTAAAATATAACCAATAGGATACAGGGCCAGTATGACGGGTAGCAAAAGCAACACCCCAACGCGGTTGTCTAAAAACAATCTGAGCACTTTCAAAATTAGCACTAAACCACTAGGATAGCCTCTTGTTGTGAATAAGTCACGTCGATTGTTTAAAAAGAAGATAAGTTCTTGTTAAATCACTGCGCATTAGCTTGCGTAAAACCTAAAAAACAATATATTTGCTTTCCTAATTTTTGAAAACCGAACACCATGGAAAAGCCTAAAAACCGTTACTCAGAAGCAGATTTAGAAGAGTTCAAAACACTCATCCAAAATAAACTCAAAGAGGCATACGTGGATTTCGACTTGTTGAAAGGATCACTTTCCCACACCGATGACCACGGCACCGACGATACCGGCCGCACTTTCAATATGATGGAAGACGGTTCAGAAACACTCTCAAGAGAAGAAGTGGCACAATTAGCTGCACGCCAAGAGAAGTTCATTCAAAGCTTGAACGCTGCACTCATGCGCATCGAGAACAAAACATACGGTGTTTGTCGTGTAACTGGGCTACTTATTCCTAAAGAGCGTCTGCGTTTGGTACCACATGCCACCATGAGTATCGATGCCAAAAACGCCCAAAAGTAACGCGTGAGAAAACCATTGCTTTTCAGCGCCATTTTGGTGGCCGTTTTATTGCTGCTCGACCAATGGATCAAATTGACAATCAAAACCCAATTTTCTCCAGGAGAATTTCGACCGCTGTTAGGCAATTGGTTGGCCTTGCACTACACCGAAAATCCAGGAATGGCTTTTGGTCAAACATTTGGCGCCAGCATGTGGGCCAAGCTCTCCCTCAGTTTATTTAGAATTGTTGCGATTGGCCTGATCATCCGTTACCTGATCAAACAAATCAAATTAGGTACTTCTCGCGAGTTTTTAATTGTGGTTTCGTTGGTCTTGGCTGGTGCTACCGGTAATTTATTAGACTCCATGTTTTACGACCTCTTTTTCAGTGTCGATCCCTGTATTCCTTTCAATCAGTTGGCGGGTAGCGGCCATAAAGCCATTTGTCATGCAGGTCATTTCAATTATGCTGTCGAACTCAGACACCAAGGCTTTTTGTTTGGCAATGTAGTCGATATGTTTCAGTTCAATGTGCGCTGGCCAGAAGGCATGCCGCTCGTAGGAGGTTCAGATGTGTTTCCAGCCATTTGGAACCTAGCCGATTTTTGTATTTCGGTGGGCTTATTTTGGGCTATTATTCGTCAGAAAAAATTCTTCCCTAAAGAAGTGAAGACTGACGCTGAGGCCTAGCCTTTAGCATATACACTTCATTAGAAATTCCACTTCATGCTGCGGTCGTCGAGCATCGCAAACGAAACTTTCCAAGCTGTTGTTGGAGCAATTTTGTTGCCGTCAGAAATTACCCCGTAAACACCCACTCTTAGGCGGCGTCTACTCAATTTGAAATTGCGCTCCAAGCCAGCCATTACTTCGTAATGTTGCCAATTGTATTCTTTGATGTACATGGCCCCGGCTCCTACCACCAAGCCAACACGCGTTTTCTTGAAGTAAGGAATTTTGTTGAGGATGGCACCGTTGTCATGATGCACGTAATGCGCTTGCATGACGTAATCTATGGTGCGCAGCGTGGTGTCAAATCCTTGGAAAGAATAGAGCGGATTAGAAAACCAAATCGGGTCGCTACGGCGCTGGAATTTGTAGTCGGGCTCATAAACCGCACGCGCACTTAAGAATTTCCCGACCGAGGCGCGATAAGCTGAAGTACCCAAGGTTCCTATTTTGAAGTTTTGCATGATCTCAACTTGCAAATAAGCGTGGTCTACAGCACTATTGAATACTTTTGGTAAGCCGCGCTCGAAATTAATTGAAAAAGTAGGGTAGGCAGAGCCCAAGACCACTTTTCGGTAAGGTTCACGCATGTAGCGCTGTTTGGGTGTGTAGGATGCACCAAAATTCAAGATGTAGGCATCGTAAGGGTCAAAAGCCAACGGGTCGTTGTTGGGCAGCGCTTGATCGATACCATCTAAAAATTCAAAACCTTCTAAACTCCTTCTCTTGGTAAATTGCGAGTTGGCATAAGCATAAAAGCCATTGAAAAGCTCGTACTCAAGGTTGATGTTCAGTTTGGTTGATTCAAAGAAGTTGTCTCGTTTGTAAATCTGGGTAATGGCATCAAAGCCGCGGATCACATCGAAGTCGTGCGTTAGGGCTACGCGTAAGAAGCCAAAGTGAAAAGGATCAAAGCGGTATTTCCACCAGGAGTCGCCTTTCCAGTCGCCGTTCAAAAAGCCGTACGAGACGCGGGTGTAAGAATCGAGGGTGCGCTCGTCTTTCCATTTTTTGAAGTAATCAAAGCTGGGTGCAACGCGCGGCCCGCCAATATTGATGGGTTGCACTGTAGAGGCCAATGAGCCGATGGTCCATTGTTGCTTGAGTTCGCGGTTGCGGTGGTCTACTCCAAACCACAGTACTTTGAGCACGGTCACTTTATTGAAAACGGCATCTATGCTATCTAGGTATTCTTTGCGGTTGAGGTAGTCTGTAATGGAGTCTTTGGCCCGGATGAACTTGACTTCTTCGTCGGTGAGCGCAATAGCGCGTTTTTGCACCCAATAGGCGCTGTCGCGCTCGTAGGCTTCTTGGCTTGTGACGGCAACTTCTGAATTGAAGTATCTTTTGGCAAATGCAGGTTCAAAATTGTAGTTGCTGTAGAGCGCTTCCGTTTTGCACTGGCTCACCTCGTTTTTGTACTTGACACCATAAGTGAGCAACTGCTTTTGCAACACACAAAGGGTGTCTCCTTGGATTTGATAATCTTGCTCGATGCGGAAATAATCGTAGATCAATAAATTTCCTTTGTTCATGGTCAGGTCTAGCTTTTGCACCAACCAAAGCGAGTCAATCACCCAAATATAGCCCTCTAGCGTAGAAGTAGCGGTATTGCGCGGACTGATCTTGATTTTAGAAACCATGTAGCCGTTCTCTTCGTACTTCTCTTCGAGCTTGTATTTGTAGGCTACAATGCCGGGCGCAGAAATAGGAGAGGCCACAGGTGTCTGATGGAGGTCGTCTAGGTGCAGTAAATTTTCAAAAAAATTGAAGTTTGACTTGACGGTAGTCGTGTAATAAAGTTGCGAGACATCGCCAAAAGCTTTGTAGGCGTTGCGGATTTCCTTGACCTGATTTGGTGGTGCATAGGAGCGGTGTAGCTCTACTTCAGCAAGTTGTAGTTTGTTGAGCCATTCTGGTACTTTGGCTTGGTTTTCTGTGGGGTCTTCGTCGGTGCGCGTGTTTTCTTTGGGTTTGGCGGTGTTTTCGCGTTGCTCAGTTGCTTTGATATACACATCTACCTCGTGCGGATAAGACCACTGATTGAGCTGCTCGCGGTGCTCCACCACTTTCATGATTTTATCGCGCCCTACGTTTGATTTCTTTGCAGTAACCCTCACTTCTTGCACTTCTGAGAGCTTCATCGGAAACAATTGGATGTCTCGTTTGGTGTCGGCGTCGCGCATACCTAGAAAAGCTTCTCGGTCTTGGTAACCATCGGCGGTAAACACAAGGTAATACTCTCCTACATTGAGGTACATTTCGTAATAGCCTTGCGCATCGGCAACTGTGCGCATATCGGTAGCGCTCTTGACAAAGATTTCGGCTCCGGCCAAAGGCAAGTTGCTTTCGTTGGTCACAAAACCACTTAGCAAACGCTGGCCAAAGCTATTGGCAGCAAGCAGCATTAAAGTAAAAAGGGTGAGTGCTTTCACGTTACTAAGACCTACAAATACCTAAAAGGTTACTTATTTTCAGCTTCTTTTTGCTGTGCCATTTCGTTTAAATGGCGATACATGCGCTTCATCATCCATCTTTTGGTGAAATACATCAGCAGGGCCATGACGGGAACTACATAATAAGGAAGCCAAGTTTGGGCGCCTTCAGTGATGATTTTATAGGTAATCACTAAAAAGCTGAGGCCGGTAATCAGGAGCCAAAAATATCCTGAAAATTGATTGTAACGACTGATGAAATCTTTTTGTGCCATTTATTGAATTGTTTGATTTTTTTCGATTTGCCAAGAGCCAACGGGCTGCAGCAATACATAATTACTGAAATCTTGCTTGGTTCGGATGCCTTTTCCAAAAAGTTTACCCTTCGGAGAACGTACAATAACGGCAGATTCTGTGAAAATACTGCTGTCTTTCTGATTCCAAAAAAGGGCCTCTGTTTCAAGCGTTTGTTGCTTTTTGCGGTTGTATAGGCGCACGGAGTCCTTGACCATGAGTTCGCCCGTATTGTTGTTGATTTCGCCGTATAAAGCACTTAGTGTAGAAACGATCTCGCCGGTCTCATTGAAGAAATATACCTTGAGGCTGTCTTTAATTTTGGTGATTTGGGCTTGTCCGCGGTAGGTTTCGGCGAGTGCAGCATGGATTTCAACCCTCGCGTAGCCATCTTCGGCATAGGTGAGCACGAGGTTTTTAGTGCTCTCGGTGGGTGCATCGGCTTGGAAGCTGATGCGCTGTACCATTGCGACGTCATTTTCGCAACTGCTCAGCAGTAGCAATAAGCTTGTAGTGATGAAGAAAAGCGAACGCATTTGCATTAATCGAGCTGACGCTTGCGGAACCACTTTTCAAAGTTTGAAGGAGCCATGATCAAGCTCACGCGTGCGCCGATAAATTGTTCCTTCCAAATGCCGCTTGCAATTGTGCGCTGCCCGAATGTGAGCCCCACATTGAGCGAAGACAAAGATACTTGAGCAAGTAAAGGCAAGCCAAAACCAACTGTGAGGCCTTGTTCTTGGTAGGTCAAGCCGCCGTTGGTATAAGGTAATGTTTGTTGGTAATAGCCTACACGGTAGCTGAGTTTTTCAAAACCTTTGAGCGTGGCGATGTTTTCAAGCACCTCATATTCTGGTTGAAATTGCAGGCCAAAGCTCATGCGGTTGTAATCGTTTTGATTGAAGCCCGTGAGTACATTTTGGTCTTGGTTCAAGGAGCCAAATAGACTATAACTTGCAAAAAGTTGCAATTGTGGATGGAGTTCGCGTGTTTGACGTTTGTATTTAGGTAGTTTCCATGCGTAGCTCATTCCAAATTGGGTGCTTTGCGCCAGCTTTGCCGAAAACGATTGGCTGCTATTGAGGATGGTGTCGTAGCTACCCGGAGTGCCGAGCGTGGCAGTACTATAGAGTTCGCGCTGATACGTGCCGCCAAGGGTGAGTTGGGGTTGGTAAACTGCGCTCAGGCTAAAGGCGTGGTTTTTGCCCAGTTGCTGCATGAAGTAAGTGCCTATTTCAGTGTAAAAAGACCTCATGACCAATGAGTTGCGCTCGATTCCGCCCGCTGCGCTTGCGCCAGTCAGCAATTCAGAACTGCGTTCATTGACGAGCGTTCCAAATAAATACGAAGCGTTGGCGCCGATGGCGAGTTTGGTGTTTGGTTTTTCGATCAGGCCAACAGAATAGCCTAAATAAAGGTCTTGGATAGCGCCCTTACCAGTGTAGTTATAGCGAATGGAGTCTAGGCCAGTAAATTGCGTTTGGCTGATTTGATAACCGCGTGCACTAAACGGACGTAGCCCAAAAGAAAGCCCCATTTGCTTGCGGATCTTGAAACCCAATGTAAATTGTTCGACCATTGGCGTGGCTGCAAATTGCTGAGCTGTTGCATTGCTGTACCAAGATTGGCGCGAATTGATGCTCACGGTGTAGAGGGTAGCTCCTTTGCTGAGTCGGTTATAGGTAGCCGGATTGTAATGATTGACCATTGTGGAGTCAAATACATTGATGGCGTTTTTGCCGAGCGCATCAAAAATTCCGTGGCCTTTTGAACTCATTTCGCCAAGCCCGTAAAAGCTTGCAGGCTCAGCTGTAATAGACTGTGCCATAAAGAAATTGCAAAAAGATGCTGTAAAGAGGAGAGCGAATAGTTTATTCATTGGCGTGGTAAAGAGCAAGGATGCCTTCTAAAGTTAAATTTTCGTGTACAAAGATGCCACTTTTTTGGCCCAAATCAAAATGTGGGGCGTCTCCGCCGGTCAGCAGCACAACAAGGTCAGGATACGTTTGGCGATAAGCACTCAAGAGGCCTTCAATCTCCTTTTGCCAACCCAAATAAGTGCCAATTTCAAGGCATTCTTGGCTGGTTGTACCGATGAGTTGCTGGGTGTTTTTCCCGACTACTTCTGGCAATTTGGCCGTAAAATGAGCCATTGCTTTGGCGCGCATTTGCAATCCGGGGCTAATAGATCCGCCGAGGTAGTTGTTTTGCGCATCTAGAAAGTCGAATTTGATGCACGTGCCGAGGTCAATAGCCAAACGGGCTTTGCCGTGGTGCATGGAGCTGAGTGCAGCCGCATTGCACAACCGATCCATCCCAAGTGTTTGGGGGCTCTGGTAAGCCATCTGAAACGGTAGTGAAATCATGGATGAAATTTCAAAAGTTTGGTCAAAAAAAGTGCAGAGTGTGTTTCTCAGCGCCACATCAATGACTGACGAAAAGGCAAGGGGGATGTTACGGTCTAGCCTTGAAATTTGAAAATCAATATAGGAATAACGCTCAATTTGCTGAATAACACCTTCTTGCACTAGTGCTAATTTGATTTGGGTATTGCCGGCGTCCAGTAAATAGACTTCTTTTTGAGCACTCATATCCAAAATTAAGGAGCTTTTTTGAACTTTTTTGGTTTTTATCTTGTGTAAAACAGTAAAAATATGTTAAATTTGCATCCACCAATGGCTGGTACCTTAGCTCAGTTGGTAGAGCAAAGGACTGAAAATCCTTGTGTCCCTGGTTCGATTCCTGGAGGTACCACTCAAAAAACCCTGAAGTTTTCTTCGGGGTTTTTTTGTTTAATTGCCATCCACCAAATGGATAAAACCATGCTTGTCTATAAGCGTACCGCCGAGCATTTCGCCGCGCAAGCGATAAAAGAACACGCCATCGGTGTGGAGCTGCCCGTTGAAGTCATAGCCGTCCCAAACTGCAATACCGGTTTGGTCTTTGAGTTCAAAAATAAGATTACCCCAGCGGTTCAGAATTTGAATATCGTAGCTTTTGAAAGACGGATAAGGAAGTGTTACAATGTCGTTGACACCATCGCCGTTGGGCGTAAACACATTCGGAACCCAAATATCTGGATCTGAAACAAAGATGGTGATCAGCGCCGTATCGATACAGCCCAGGTTATCAGTGATCACCAGCCCAATTTCTTGTGGCCCACCTTGCGAGAAAGCGATGCTTTGCGCCGTGCTCTGGAAAAATAAGTTGCTGCTGTCCGGGAAGATCCACGTCCAGATAGCGATCGGGTTGAGACTTGTACTGGCGTCCGTTAAATTCACTACTTGGTTGATATTCGCATAAACGGGCGTAGCATTTATTTGGGCATTCATGCCACTCACGCTCGCTGTCAGTGGGTCGAGCAAATAAAGAATTTGGCAGCCTGCGGTGTCGTATACGGTTACACTTGGGTTGTAGGTGCCGGTGTTGGGGTAAAAATACGGAAACGATAAACTGTCTGCGACCCAAATTCCATTGCCTAAATTCCAACTTACTGAATCAATATCTGAAGGATTCAAGATGGTGAAAAGCGCACCTTGCGCACAAATAGTGTTGTCTTGGATCCAGGTTGGGGTGCCGAGTGGCCCACCGATAGACACATAATTATTAATGGTGGTATCGTCAGTGCAACCGTATGTGTCTGTAACAGTTAAAAGCAAATTGAAAGACCCGCTGGTCACGAGTGTGTTGTCCGGATTTTGCAATATAGAGGAATTGCCATTGCCGAAGGCCCAGTTCCAGTTACTGATGCTGCCAATGCTGGTAGATTGATCGGTGAAGTCGCAGAAAAGCGGCGGGCAACTATAAGTACCATTTGCGTTAATTGCCGCTCCTGAAAACGTGAAAGATGGCGAGGCCTGTGGTGTGGAAATATAAATGGTTTGTGTGGTGGTGTCAGTGCAGCCGTTTAAATCAGTAACTACTAAAGAGATGGGAAAAGTAGAAAATAGGCCATTGCCTGTTGCAGGCTGATTCAACAATAATAAACTGTCATAACTCGATATACTTGATCCAATAAACCATGTATATGCCAAAGGATTTGTTCCTGTACTCAATGTAGCAATAATGCTGCTATCCAACGCGCAAATGATGGTATCTGCACTGATGATTGCGGTTGGTTTGGTCAGGGTAATTTGCACTGATACCGGGTTCGATACACAACCATTGATATCTGTTGCGGTAATAGTTGCCGTATACACCCCATTGCCGACAAAAGTATGGTTGATGGCTTGGCTCACGTTTGTGGTGGTGACGCTCGTGTTGTTGTCCGAAAAAGTGGTATTGAAAGAGGCCAGAGGCAAACCGTTGGCAATACTGTAGCTCGTGTTGCTAAAACTCACGGGCAATGGCGAGCATCCAGCGTAAATAGGCGCCAATAGCCCCGCTACAGGTTTGTTGGCCACGAATATTGTTTGGGTAGCGGTGGAGCTGCAGCCTGCCGAATTGAAAACCAAAAGGTTAATATTGTAGGTACCACTCGCCGGATAAACGTAGGTGACGTTCGCACCATTGTTGATTTGCTGCCCATTGCCAAATGTGTAAATCCAGCTATTGACTGGATGTCCAGACCAAGTAGTGCTTTGGTTGAATAAACCAATGGCATCTCCCTTGCAAATGGTGTCGTCCGGAAGCTGAAAAGCTGCTTGTAATTGCGAAATCGTGACCGCGAGCGTGATGCTATCTGAGCAGCCAGTCGTATAGTTATGGACCACTTGTTCAATTTGATACGTGCCGTAACTGGCAAACGCATGACTGGTGTTGCCGCCATTGGGGAGGTCGAGCTGCGCGTTGTTGAAATTGGTATTGGGCGAGTTGTCGTTCCATTCGTAGTGCAGGGCAACGCTGTCCTCGAGTTCGCCTTCGATGGCGGTATTTTGAAATTGAAAAGTAACCGGAAAACTGGTAGGATTACAAACTAAATAGGTGTCGGGGTTGAATTGCGCAATAGGTGCCAACACATAGAGCACAGAATCTTTTTCGAGTGAATCGATGCAACCTCTGAAATTGACATAAAGCGTGACGTCTACCCAGCCCGTGTCTTGCGAAAATTGGAACGTGGGGTCGTCTTGGGAGCTAATGCCCTGCGAAAAATCCCAGAGATAGGAGATTTCTGTGCTGTCGTAAGGCACAGAGATGTAAAATTCAGATTCGAATTCGACA
Organism: Crocinitomicaceae bacterium; assembly: GCA_021738405.1. GTDB lineage: Bacteria > Bacteroidota > Bacteroidia > Flavobacteriales_D > Crocinitomicaceae > UBA952. The sequence goes on from JAIPCC010000019.1 coordinate 22,382, forward strand.
TCGGTATTGGCGCAGGTAATGTTGGGGTCCCAGGAAAAATCAATAGAATCTATGGAGCCAACCGTGACGTATGGCGTTTTGATAATGGTGTCGGTACAGCCAGATGCAGTGGTAATGATCAGTGAAACATCGTAGAGCCCAACGCCATAAGTTTGCGGCGGCGGCACCTGCCCATTATAGGTTTGTCCGTTGCCGAAGTTCCATTGCCACGATACAATCGGATTGCTCGGCGTATAAGACGTATCGATGAACTGAACCGTAAATGGCGCGCAAGCACCGGTGTCGAGGGCGTAAAAACCAGCCAGAACCGGCGTAATTTCGATGTAATCTTGCAGTGTTTTGGTACCTGAACAACCTGCGCTCGAGGTAAAGGTAAGGCTGACGTCGTACAAACCGCTCAACTGATATAAATGTGGCGGCGGGTTGGTGCCCGTGTAGGTTTGTCCGTCGCCAAAATTCCAGACATAGGTGCCTGAGAGGTTGGTGGTATTGAAAAATTGGATGCTGCCCGGTGCACAATTGGCAGTGGGGTTTGCATAAAAGTTAGGAATGGTGTTGGCTTGCACCACAATTTGTTGGGTGGTGCTTGCAGAGCAGCCCGAGTTGGTGTTTTGTGCGGTGAGGCTCACGGTGTAGGTGCCGGGTGAGTTGTAGGTGACTGTTGGATTTTCGGCGTTGCTCTGGCCCGCACTGCCAAAATTCCAGCTCCAGGCGTTGGCTCCGGCAGTTGAGTTGTCTTGAAAAGATACAGGCTGGCCTACACAGCCAACTGCGGGCGCAGTGATGCCCGCCTGAAAATTCGATACAACGATGGGTTGAGTGAGTGAATTGACGCAGCCCGTGTTGTTGTTGGTGACGGTGAGCACAACTTGAAAAGTTCCTTGACTGTTGTAGGTGATGCTCGGTGGCGTATATTGGCTAGAGGTTTGGCTATTGCCAAAATTCCAAGCCTGCGAAAAATTGGCACCTTGCGCGGAACTATTGACAAAGCTCAAGGTGAGCGGAACTGTACAGCCCAAACCGTTGGCGCTAAAATTGACATTCGGCAGCGGATTAACGGTAATGTATGCAGGCTTGATTTCAGCATCGGCAATACCATTCGCATTGGTTGCAACAAGTGTAATTGTAAAAGTGCCAGCGGTGCTAAAAGCGTGGGTGGCATTGTTAGTGGTGGCTGAGTTGCCATCTCCGAAATCCCATTGATAGGTACTGAGGGCAGGGCCGCCGTTGGCACTAGAAGTATTGGTGAAATTGACATTCTGACCTACGCAAACCGTAAGTGGCGTTGCCGTAAAATTGGCAACGGGGCTTTGGGCGTATAAAAAGGATGCGAGACAGCTTACGCTGACCAACAAAAGGCGTAGGTAGGACATTACGGGTCTTTAACGTCTAAACAACGTTAAAAGTTGCTTTTAGGGGTTGACGCTGCGTAAATTTTCAGGAAACTTGGCCTCCATGGCCGGGAAGTATACGTGGCCTAAAATCAGCGGATTGAACACAAAATATTGGCAGCGCACCAACTCGCCATCTGGGAGCAGGCACCAAAAGCTGTTCATGTCCATGTTGACCAATTCGCCAAACTCGTTGCGCTGCTCTTCTTTGCTCTTGATGCGGAACATTTTCAGGGCAATTTTTTCGTGTTTGGTCTTCACCTCTAAGTAGCAAAAAGCGGGGCTTCTTTTGACGCTATCGACTTGCTTGTCTGATAGCGTGAAGTTTTTTTGTTCAAAGTGAATTTTCTGAAATCCTTGTAAATAACGAAAAACGTTAGTGGTATCCAGACTCGGGAGCGCTTTGCCATTTTGGCTTACGCTAAAGCGTCTGCCTTTGTTGAGGAGCTCAAAATTGCGATAAGCCTCGCCGCGGAATTTAGCTTTGACACTCAAAATATCTTCCATTTGCAAGGCCATGATTTCTGTACAGGCCCATTGGCGCGGGTCGGCAAAAAAGCGCGGGTCAATGAGGCCATTCATGCCGGAGATTTTCATCATGACCGGGCTGGCACTCTTGCCGTTTTCGGCTGTCTCGAGCAACATAATTTGGCCGTAGTGGTCTGGGGTAGCTGGGCCGAGGTACCAAGTTTTGGTCCATTCGCCCTCCTGAAAAATCTCCACTTTGATATGCGACGCAGACATGAGTTCCGTAAAACGTTTTTCAGATTTTTGCGGAAGGTAGCCTTTGAATTCAATTTTATTCAAGGCTTCTAAAATCAGTGACACATTGGTTTTGGACACACAGCCACCTTTGGCATCGGTCCAGGTATTGTCGTTTTTAACCAACGTAAATTGCTGACCAAATGCATCGGTGATGACCAACTTTGAGATGGTTGTGGTGTCTTCAATTTTGAAATTGAATGCGCGGGCATCGGATGCACCTTGGCCACCTTTTAAATCGAGCGCCCACCAAGTGAGCCCACCCAAGAGCACAGCAAACAATACGAGTACGAGGCCTTTTTTCTTCATGGAAAGTTATTTTAACGAGTATAGCGTCTTAGGCGGATCCAGTTCATGATGAAGGCGAGCGCCAAGATGAGTAGCAAGGGCAGCATCATGTTGATGCTTTTGTAAAAGAGCGACGACGACTTGATTTTCTCTTTGTCAATTTCTTTGATATCGATTTGGCGGCTGCGGATGTCCAATACGGAGTTGTCGCCCATCATGTAATCGACCATGTTTTGGAAGAGCTCTTGGTTGCCAAAAATAATCGGGATGCGTCTTTGCGCCAGTTCTGCATCTACCTTGAGTTCGTTGATGGCAATTGGGCGATACAAGTAGCTGTTGATTTTTTGCGGATCGAGAATGGAGTCGTAGCTGTTGCGGATGAATGAGCCGTTGCCTACCACCAAGATTTTGGTTTCTTTTTGACTTTCTTCGAGGTAGTTGGCGTCTTTGCTATTCGCAAATTCGGCAACGATGCGGTTTTTGAAGTGAGACTGATAAAAGCCTTCAGACAAGCCCGCCACACAAAGTTTGTTGATCTCATCTTCGGGGTTGTCTACCAATTTAGGATTTTTGCCATAATTGAGCGGCAAAGCTAAATTGACTAAAGGTTGCAGCCCGCTAGGAATGGCGTTGCTCGAACTCGTGAGAATAGGCGTGAGCTGGGCTTTAGGTAATTGTACAAATTCAATTTCGTTGGCGTATTTCAAAGAAATGGGATCTACGTTGCGCGTCATAGGGTGCAAACTCGGGGTGGCGAGCATGTGGTAGAACCATGGTAAAAACGCAGTTTCGGCAAACGGAACAATTTTAGGCGCACAATTGGCGTCAAGCACATAATTCTCTTTGATTTTGATACCGTAGTCGAAAAGCAAGCGGTCGAGTAGGAGGTTTTTGCGCGTGGTGTGGGTCATGCCGGTGGCATTGAGTGTGTCTTCGTTGAGGGCTAGTGTATTCATAAAACACAAAAGCTTTCCGCCGCGCAGCACGAACTGATCGATGAGATAGAGGTCTTTTTGAGAAAAAGGTGTTTGTGGATCGGCAATAATGAGGCCGTCTACATCTTTGAGCGCAGCAATGCTGTCGTTGAGTGCTACATCTTTGATTTGATAGTAGGGTGAGATGAGTGCGCGCGCCCGCATGGTTTCTGCTGGGTTGAGCTCGCCGTGCCCTTGTAAAAAGGCGATGGTTGGTTTGCTGGTTTGGGTAAGTCTGCGCATCGCAGAAAGCAAATTGTATTCGAGGTTGTTGAGCGCATTTTCAATCATTTCGCTCATTTGCTCTAGTGCGTAAGGGCGGCCGGGTTGGGTTCCGGGCAAAAATTGCACGACGCCTTCTTTGGTGATGCCATTGACGCTGTAAGAAAGCAAAGCACCAGGGAATAACAACATTTGGCTCTGGGTCCCGTCTTTGAGGTAGTTGATTTCGAGGGGCAAGATGCCTTTGCCGCGGTCGTAGAGTTGGGCGCGCAAGGCATTGATTTCGTCTTCAGTACCTACATTGGGGTCGGTGAATAAGAATTCGATGCGGGTGCCGGCGATGCGCTTGAAGTCTTTGAGTTTGTCTTTGAGTGCGTTCTGAAAGTTCTTGAGTTCAGAGGGCATGTTGCCATCTAAGTAAATTTGGATGCTGATGCGGTTCTCAAAATTCTTTTTGTCTGAGAGGTACGTGACGGTGCTGTTGGCCAACGAATAGCGCTGGTCTTTGGTCATGTCTAGCTTGTAATAAAGCATGGAACCAATAAAGTTCAGCAAGACCAACACGGCGGCAAGTAAGCCAAGCACCGTCCAGTTGTAAAGTCCTTTAGTGAAGTTGAGTTTCATGCGTTATTTTTTGAGCGATTTAAGAACGGTAAGCGAGGCCACCAAGAACAAGGCGTTCAAGCTGACGAAGTAAAGTAAGTCACTGGTGTCAATGACGCCTTTTTTAATGGCTTCGTAATGAAAGGCGATACCGATATACTTGATGAGGTAATCCAAGCCCCCAATTTGACTGAAGTTGCCCAATAACTCAAAACCGTCGTAAAAAACCCAGCATAGGAACATGGCTAGTATAAACGCAACAATTTGGCTGTGCGTGAGTGCAGAGGCAAACATGCCGATAGAAACAAAGGCAGCGCCGAGGAGCAAAAGGCCAATATAAGAGGTGAAAGTGGCGCCCAGATCGATGTTGCCAGCGGGTTTGCCCAGAAAATACATGCTGACCAAATAAACGAGTGTGGGTAGGATAGCGACAAAAACCAAGGCCACACCAGCGAGGTATTTGGCAAAAATCAGTTGAAAGTCGGAGATGGGGCGGGTGAGCAGTAGTTCGATGGTGCCTGTGCGGCGCTCTTCTGCAATGGAACGCATCGTGATGGCGGGGATCAGGATCAAGAAGATCACTGGCGACATATTGAAAAAGGGGATGAGGTCTGCGGTAGAGCCTTCTAGTAAATTGGTGTTGTAGGAGAGGATCCAGTGGAAGAGTCCGGAGGCAATCAGGTAAATGAGGATAAAGACGTATCCGATGATTGAACTCAGGAAGCTCGAAATTTCTTTTAAGAATAGGGCGCGCATAGTAAAAGTTGAGTTGTCAAAATTAACAAATATCTATAAACGAAAATTCCCGCCTTGTGGGGCGGGAATTTTAGATACACTCAATCTTTATTATGCTTGTTTCACATTCACAGCATTCAAGCCTTTACGGCCTTCTTGCAATTCGAATTCAACTTCGTCATTTTCTTTGATTTTGTCTACCAAACCGGTAACATGAACAAAATACTCTTTGTTCGTGTCTTCTTCAACAATAAATCCAAAACCCTTGGTTTCGTTGAAAAATTTTACATGTCCTTTACTCATTCTAATAATATTAATTTTGGTAAAGGTAGTGACCTATTTGAGTTTTCCACTATTTTTCTCAAATAAATGCACTAAAATGTTGATTTAAGCTCCAAGCTTCGGCTTTTTGATCGAACCAAACCTTGATTTGAGGCCAAATTGCGGCAAAGAGCGCGGAGTCTCGGTAGTTGTTTAAATCTTGTTCGGAATCCCAGATAGAATAGGTAAAAACAAGGCAAGGATCGGTTTGATCTTGCAATAATTGCATGCCTCTGCAGCCAGGAAACTGTGCAACTTGCCATTTGACCGTCTCAAAATGGGCTAAAAATTGATCGAGGTGTGCTGCGTCAAAATGTAATTTTACAACTCTGGTGAGCATCAGAACAAGGATTGGATGTTTTCTTTGGAACCTTGTGGCGTGAATTCGATGTGCACCGGATCGCCAATGCGCATGCCAAATAATTTACTCGCACCTCCAAAGCCATCGTTGGCACCTCTATTGATGGCAATTTCTAAACGGCCAGCGCTATTGAACAGCGCGACGCGTTCCCCTTGAGACACCGCATTGTAGGTGGCTGAAATCTCATCGATGAAATATTCTTTTTTCTGGTACTTGATCGTAAAAGGCACGTCGTTGCCAAAGCGCTCAAAATCTGTTTTGGTAATGTTGGTGACGAGGTTGCCAAAGCTATCGATGTGTATCACCACGCCGCGAATGAGGAGTGGGTCAAGGATGGGTTTTTGGTTGAAGGCCCTGCGGTAGCCAGTTGCTGGAGTGGCAAAGCTGGACAGCGCTTCTTTGTTGACGATGCGTTGTGCGAGGTCAATAAAGCAGTTTTTGGTCGTGAAGCGCCAGGCCTCGGGCTGGTCTTGAATGGCTGTGAAGTGGTAAAATTCGTCTGGCAATTCTTCTTCGAGAAAGCTGCCAAAGAAACCGTTGTCGTTGCAAATGAAATATTGTCCTTTGTACTTTAAGATGCCAGGGTAGCGCTCTTTTTGCGCTTCAAATAAGGGCTCGCTGTCTACGCCAATGATGTGAATGGTGCCTTCGGCAAATTCATGAAAGCAGCAGCGCAACTGAAAAGCAGCTTCGCTAATGTTAAAAGGCTTAATGCCATGACTGATGTCGATCACATGCGCGGTAGGGAACGCTTTAAGAAGCCTTCCTTTGATAGCTGCGACGTAGTAGTCGTGATAGCCGTTGTCTGTAGTGAGCGTAATGATTTGCATGGCAGAGAAGGCGACTTTGTGCTCAGAAATTCATAATTTTACCAAAAGTAATCGAAATCGTTAGAAACCCTTCAAAAAACACCCAAATAAATTGAGTTCAGGTCAACGTCAGATCAGCATTGAAGGCCTTAATCCGGCCGAAATCTACGGAATCAACAATGCAAACCTCAAACATATCAAGAGTTTCTTTCCAAAGCTCCAAGTCATCGCACGCGGTAACGCGCTCAGTTTGGCTGGAGACGAAGAAGTCATGGACGAATTCGAGCGCAAATTCGCGCTTATAGTCCAGCACTATCAAACCTTCAACACCCTTACCGAAAACAACATAGACAACCTCATGTTGCAAGACGGCGCCAAAATGCTCTCCCAAGACGACGGCTCCGAAACGCTTGTGCACGGCAATGGCGGTGTCAAAATCAAGGCGCGTACGGTCAATCAAAAGAAATTGGTGCAAGCTGTTCTCGAGTCCGACATGGTGTTTGCAGTTGGCCCAGCGGGTACCGGTAAAACCTACACTGCTGTCGCTATGGCGGTCAGGGCACTCAAAGCCAAAGAGGTCAAGCGCATTATCCTGACGCGCCCGGCAGTTGAAGCTGGTGAAAACCTCGGTTTCTTGCCCGGCGACCTCAAAGAAAAACTAGATCCTTACCTCATGCCGCTCTACGACGCCCTCCGCGACATGATCCCAGCCGAAAAACTCGCCGACATGATCGAATTTGGCGTCATCGAAATTGCACCGCTCGCTTTCATGCGCGGCCGCACCCTTGACAAAGCGTTTGTGATCCTCGACGAAGCTCAGAATACCACCCAAATGCAAATGAAGATGTTCCTGACCCGCATGGGCATGACCGCAAAATTTGTCATTACCGGCGATATGTCTCAGGTCGATTTACCTTCGCGTCAGCGCTCGGGCTTGTCTTATGCACTCGACGTGCTCCACGACATCAACGAAATTAAAATTGTACGCTTGGGGCAGTCCGACGTCATTCGCCACCGCTTGGTCAAGCAAATCATCGAGGCTTTTGATGTAGCTGAGCACCAAGAAAAGCTAGATAAGCAGGCCAAAATTGACGCCCAAGAAAAAAACAAACTACAGAAATCCTAAATACAAATCCTTTTATGCAAGCTCTTACCAGTAATTCATTTCAATTTCAAGGTCAAACCAAAGTATACAACGGCAAGGTCAGAGATGTCTACACGCTAGAGAACGATTTACTTGTTATGGTTGCCTCCGATCGAATTTCTGCATTTGACCATATTCTCCCCAAAGGAATTCCTTACAAAGGGCAGGTGCTCAATCAAGTCGCAACCATGTTTTTGGAAGCTACTAAGGATATCGTACCCAACTGGTTGGTCGCTACACCAGACCCAGCAGTTGCCATCGGTCTAGCTTGTGAACCCATCCGCATCGAAATGGTGATCCGCGGTTATTTGGCAGGCCACGCAGCCCGCGAATATAAAGCGGGTAAACGCATGCTCTGTGGTGTGGCGCTACCCGAAGGCCTCATCGAAAACGACCGCTTGCCGGCACCCATCATTACCCCGGCCACCAAAGCAGAAGAGGGCCACGACGAAGACATTTCGAGAGAAGACATTTTAGCGAGAGGTTTGGTAGACCCAGCCATCTATGCACAAATGGAGCAATACACTCATGCCCTGTTTCAAAGAGGAACCGAAATGGCAGCAGCGCGTGGGCTTATTTTGGTCGATACCAAATACGAATTTGGCTTGCACAACGGCGTCGTTACACTCATCGACGAAATCCATACCCCAGATTCTTCGCGTTACTTTTACGCCGATGGCTACGAAGCGCGCCAGGCCAATGGCGAAGCGCAAAAGCAACTTTCCAAGGAGTTTGTACGTCAGTGCCTCATTGAAACCGGCTTCCAAGGCCTAGAAGGCCAAGCCATGCCCTTCATGCCACACGACTTCGTTCAAGTCATTTCTGAGCGCTACATCGAACTTTACGAACG
>JAIPCC010000020.1 GCA_021738405.1 Crocinitomicaceae bacterium
GACAATGACGCTGATTTTGCGAAAACGGATTATTTTCAAAAAATGGCATGGCTTCGTTCCGAAAACGAGGATTTGTATGATCCATCATATACTGATGTATTGCGGGTGGCTTTTACCTCTCAATTCAACAGAGGGAAATTGTCTGATTTAGTGAGTTTACTATCTGGTCGGAACTTTGAAACACGAACATTTGAAGAACAAATAGCAAAAGAATCATTTGAAAAGCTAAGTGCAGGTATTGGTCAATTCATTAATGAAACCAACTTCAAGCGTTTCATAATGATTATCAAATCAGCTGGATTTATTTCACCAAAACTCATCCGTGCTCAAAACGCATTAAATTTTGCTTATATACTTTTTCTGAAGCTTCGTGAGAAGGGGGGAAACCCGGCCAACATAGAAAAATATGTTCGCCGTTGGTTTGTCTTATCCTTACTTACTGGTCGTTATTCGGGTTCTGCTGAATCAAGTATTGATTACGACATTAAACAAATTGCAAATAAACCAATTGAGCAATTCCTTGAAGAGGTTGAATCAGCAGATCTCTCTGATGCTTTCTGGAACGCATCCTTGGTACAAAGTCTTGACACTTCAGTTAGCAGTAGTCCATACTTCTTAGTTTATTTGGCAAGTCAAGCCAAGGCAAAAGACAAAGGTTTCCTGTCAAAAGAAATCACAGTTGGAGATCTTATTACATATAGAGGAGATATCCATCATATTTTTCCGAGAGATTTCCTTAAGAAAAATGGCATGGAGCGAGGAAAATACAATCAAATCGCAAATTACGTATACATGCAACAAGAGGTAAACATTTCTGTGGGTAACAAAGCTCCGGAAGCATATTTCACCGAAATACTAGAGCAATGTCATGGCGGCATATTAAAATACGGTGGGATATCCTCATTAAATGAGTTACATGAGAACTTGAAATCAAACTGCGTTCCCGAATCTATATTCACTATGTCAATCAGCCATTATGATGAATTCTTAAAAGAGAGAAGGAAATTAATAGCTCAAAAGATGAGAGTATATTATTTTAGTTTGTAATGAAATTCGGATTCCGTATACCATCCATCAAAAAGAGAATTGCCGCAAGAACATCGGTCAAAAGGGTCATTCGTCATAATCTCGGTCTGAAAGCACCCAAAGGTTTGGGTTGGATAACAGATCCTAAAAAAGCATTGTATAATAGGGTTTACAATAAAACATCAAGAGGGTGTTTATTCAATGTTTTGCTATTCCTGGGATTGGGAATTGTAGTAATTTCTTTTCAAAGTTGTGACATTAAGAAGTCCGAGAAGGCTGGAGGAACTTATGTAAAGCCGTCCATAAATTACAAAGGACAATTTAGAAGAGGTTACGTTAGGAAAAATGTGAGTTTAAAGAAGAATGCCATTAAATCTCAAAATAGATCCCGATACTATTATCATACTCGTGGAAAGTATAGGCGAAGAAACTAAACTAATTAGCCATAAAAAAGAAGTCCCACAGTAAAACCATGGGACTTTTACCAGAAAAGGGGGGGGATGAACTGGTAATTTGATTGGAAAACGTTGGAAATATTCTAGAAATCTGCGGAAATAAGGCTGTATTCTAAGTAATTATCTGGGTTTTTTTCGATAATCCCTCTGTCGCGCATGAATTTGATATAGGATCTAGCGGTTCTTTCCTTGACATCCATGTTTTCCATGATGGCTTTGTACAGGTTTTGATTAGAAATGAAGGTTTTGTTCCTGAATAGTTCTGTTGCGAGGTCTTTGAGTTCGTTTGTTTTGCGAATTTCAGAGTCTTCTTTGCTCTTTTCGCCGAGATAAACATGTCGGCCTTCGGTTTTATTCCAACCAAATTGCATCATAGGTACGTCTAGTGGTGAGCCGTCGCGTACTTTTAATGCTTTCACAACGCTGCAATTGTTGTTGTCATCCTTTTCAATTAATAAAATACCTGCAGCTTTTCTTTGAACCTCTGACCCAAGGTGTCCCCTTAGTTTCATACCGGAAGGCGCAAGGTGAAGAACACAAATAATTACCGTATTGTAGATCGCAGCCATTCTAAAAAGTTCTTCTACAAGTTTGACGGAATTTTCTTCGTCATTCACTGCGCCTAAAAGATCAGCAATACCATCAATGACTACCATATGGATACCTCCATGTTCATAGAAAAAACGATCCATGGATTCCAAAATCAAATTCATTCGTTCGCTCCGAGATATGCCCACCAAGCAAAATGCTTTGAACCAAGTAGGTGGTTTTTCTTGGGAGGATCTTTTTATAATGTAAGTGAGATTCTTGTATAGCTGAAACTCAGATTGCTCTGTATCATAGAGTAAAACCGCTTTTTGTTCAATGTTCTCTTTAATTGTAGTTCCTAGGGTATCTATTTCAATTTCACCTGGTTTAATAGCACCAGATAGTATACCTCCTAAGTAGTTGGTCTTTCCGCTTCCTTCCGCGCCAGCTACACAAATGATGTTGCCTGGTGTGCCAATGGTTACATCGTTAATTGTGATGAGTGGTTCTGGTGCAGTTGGAGGGTTATCAAAATCAATCTCGCAACTTTTCATTACCGAAATAGTGTCTTCATAAAGTTGATCTAACATTTCGCGAAAGAGCATCATCAAGTCCTCCGCGGTATGCTTCATTCGAAAGAAATCGGAGATATCCTTTTGGGTTTTCTCTCCTGTTAAAGGAAGTAGCAGACTTTTGAGCTGATATTCTTTTAAGTCTTTGGTCAATTTGGTCATAGATGCTTTGCCAGTATCGTCGACATCATAGAGTAGGGTGATATGCTTGAAACGATAACCTAAGCCACGTATGATATTTTTTGGGATGTGCGCGGTTTCACTATTGAAACAAATCGCATGAAAACCATGTGCAACCAGACTTAATACATCTTTTTCTCCCCCTGTAATAAACAACACATCACCTCGAATGGGGAGTTGATCAAATCCGAAGACATAGTTGTCTGTGACCTCACCTGTATAGAGAAAACGCAACTTCGAAAATGGACGATAAAATTTGGTGTGTCTGCGTCCGTTGTAGCCAAACATAGGTTGTTCAAACGTGCTTGCTAATTCGTATTCTCGTCCGTCTTTACCTACACCTATAAACTTCTCAATAGCCGTGACATTGTATCGTTTTAATATTTCAATCGTGATACCGTAGTCTGCCCAAAAATGTAATTCGTTCTCAAGGAATTCTCTTGTTTGAATTGGTAATTTGGTTTTGGCTGTTTCAAATCCATCATGGATTGAGGGTAGGGTATTCGCCGTTTGAACAGCACCTAAATTATCGTTGAGGACTCGTGTTATTTTCTGCGAATTATCCTCTAGACATAAGCCTAGTTCGTTATTGATGATTTCCAGGATTCTTATGAAGTCTTGGCGATCATCACACGATAAACCGAATATTTTGCTGACAAAGAAAAAGCAATCGCCGCTGTATTCGGAGTCGCCGAAATCTTTGAATTTGTAAATATTTGATTTCTTATCAAAGTACAAATAGCATGATGCTTTTGAATCTTGATAGAATGGACTCTTGAATGATTTACCAACTTTTGAAAACTTACTGCCTAGAAAATGTTTGAAGATATTCAAGCCATTGTTGGTTGCATTAAGTATTGATTCTTTATGTAGAGACATTGAATTTTATTTGAGTTAAATAATTGAAGATCTGGCTGGTTGATACCCTTTCTTAACGTAATCAACTAAGTCGGAGAGAATGAAGCGTCGTTGTCTACCAACATGAGTATAGGGTAGTATACCATCTTTCATGAGAACATACATTTGAGCCCTAGAAAGGCCTAGAATTTTTGCTGCTGATACTACATCTAGGTATTTCATTTCCTTTTTGGGTTCATTGACTTCTTCTGAAAGTTGGTTCAAAATGAGCTCCACTTTAGCCAATCTTTTTTCTAGCTTTCTAATGCTAGTCTCTGTGCTGTCTGTTTTATTTTCCCACATATGCATCTTTAATTTTTGAATTAGGATGCAATGCTACCAACTGTTTCAGGGTCCATTATTGTACTACAATTGTAGTACAATGATTTTTTACATTCCTTTCAGACAGTAATTGTCAAAAACCTCCATCAGCTCTTTTAGGTAAGGCTTGTTTTCAATCTTTCGATTTTTGGCAGCCTGGAGTGTAGAATCAATATTTCCGATTTGGATATTGAAAAACCACATAAGTAGCCCGAAGAATTCTTTCTTTGTGATTCTCGATTTGTCCAGGCCTTTAATTGAATTACTTTCATACACGGAAACAAATAGTTCAATGAAAGCTACTTTGTCTCTGGACCACTGAATGAGTGTCATGCCGCTACCTTTTGGAAAAAGAGAAAGTTGTCCTGATAAATAGGCAGATAGTTCTTGTTTAGTTGGAATATTGAAGTCTTGCTGCTGCATTGAAATGTTTTGACGAGCAGCGTATTTATTCAAGTGTGAAATGCGATGTAAGTAGAGTTGTTCTAGCAGTTCAAGCATCTGGTATTGTACCGTGAAATAGTCGAGAATTTTTTTTTGACACTTTCGCTATGAACTAGCTCTTTTGGAGTTGATTTTTGAAATTCTATCCTGTGCATCAATAATTCGACATGTTCTTTTGGGAAATACCGTTGTTTGTATTCCCTAATTTCAAAGCAATACAAATCAAATTCCCTTTTAATCGAATGTGCTTGTTCTAAAGAGTCATTCATCATTTGGTCTACAAGCTGTTTACAGGGTTGATAATAGGAGTAGAGGTACTCATGGTAACTAACTGGTGTTTTTGAGCCATTGAATTCTACATCCAGGGAGTCATCATAATCAAATAAAGAAATCTGCCTCTTTAACGATCGTTGGTTAATGTTTACGCGCGCAATTTTAAGCTGTTCTAAAGCTTTGTTTAGTAGTTCTTTCATAGTGAGCATGTTGTTTATAGATCACTTTAAATTTAACAAAGCAGCAATTTAAATATCGCTTCAAACCATGGAATTTTTGACCTTCAAAAAGGTAAAATCACCAACTTGGCAATTGGCAAGGGTATATATATACACCTTGCCATTTGCCAACCTAAATATGATTTTAGGTAAATGCCTGAAATGAAAATACTTAAAGTGAAAATCCCTACTTAAATAGGTTGAAGCAGTTTCCAATGTTCATTTATTCATTTGTTCAATGTTCACCGGGGTGCTTTTTGAATATGAAAATAAAAAGTTCAAAAATCCTAGGGCATGAACATTGAATAAATGAACATTTGAACATTACATATGGAGGTGTCAAATCCTTAATTATATTTGTAAAACCAACGAGAACCAAATATGCAATCAAGCCCTCCTTTTGGATGCTTGGTTTCTTAGTGGGTTTCCAAGGTAAAAGCTATTGCGCAAACACTTGATTTATAAAGGCTTTGGTGGTAAGGTTCGAATCCCATCTTCTCCACAGAAAAAGTCTTGCATTGCAAGGCTTTTTTTAATTTAGCACCATGCTTCTCACCAAACTCAATGCAGACAGTTCTTGGATGTTCTATTTTGACGGGCTTCATGTGCTTGTTGATCCTTGGTTTACCCCGGCGCAAGTTGATTTTCATCCTTGGTTCAGTCGCCAATTTCATCTAGAGCCCCAACCTCAACTGAGTGAAATTCAAAGCCCGGACTTCATTTTCATCTCTCATCGCTACACCGATCACTGCAATCGTGAAACGCTATTGCAATTCTCTTCAGAAATACTGGTGGTCGCTATTCCTTCTATTTTAAAGAAGATTGCTAAATGGGGGCATTTTAAAAAATTAATACCACTTTCTGAAGCACCATTCGATATCCAACTCATTGACACGCGTCAAAATTTAGTTCACAAGGCTTATTTGATCGCGTCTTCAGCTGGAAAGCTTCTTTATGCGCCTCATGGTGCCAGAGTAAAGCAAGATTGTGCTGCGGATGTCGTTATTGCTTCCACGTTGCGCTATGAGTTGCCTTTCTTTTTGGGAGGGACCATCAATTTAGGTTTAAAGGTGGCAAAGGATTTAAAAGAAAGTGTGGGAGCTCAACACTTATTGTGTACGCATGCCGAGCAAAAAAGGGCAGAGGGCTTGGTTGCAGTACTCGCTAAAAAGAAGTTTCAAAAGGATGATGGCGTTGTATATCTCATTTCGGGAGAGACTTTCGAGTATGAAATGAGCAAATAGGGTTTAGGGTTTGAAACGCAGCAGTGATCCGTCAGCAAGGCTGGCATAAACGGTTAATCCAATTGTTACAAGACTCAAAGCATTGGCTTTGCTGATTTGATCCCAAGTTTTTCCGTCATTGGTGCTGATGTCGATTCCATTGGTTCCGCAGGCGATAAGCAGGTCTCCTAAATGGATGACACAGGAGCGATAACCGGCAGGTGAGCGTTTAGGTGTTTGCCAGGTTTTGCCGCCATCTTGCGTGTAGAAACAAGTATTTTTGCTGTTTTCAGGTTGAGTGTAGTCTCCTCCAACTACCACAATGCGCAACGAATCAAGGACGGTTAAGGCATATGGGCCGCACGTGGGGCAACTCGGAAACGGTAAAGCAAATTCTTGCCAAGATGCACCAAAGTTGGGGCTGTAATGTAAGGCAGACTTGGTGCCGCCAGAAACAAAATAGATTTGAGAGCCCACTAACTGACACGTCTGCCCACTTGCAGCGTAAGCAGCTTGCCCGGCTTCGGCCATTACTTTTGCGGGGGTTGCTTCCCAATGAAGTCCGAAATCTGTTGATCTAAAAGTGCTGAAATAGCCGTCGATAGGGTCGCCAAGAAGAAAAACCAAGTTTTCTTGCGCGCAAATACCATCTAAAAAGAGGTCGGTCCTTTTACCTAAGGGGTAAATTATAGTATCAATTTGAAGGTTTTGATCGAGTAAAACAAGTCCGCTTGAGTCGTGGCTTTGCATGGCGATATAGCCATTTGGCGTAGGGCAGAGGTCTCGTATTTCTTTGAAATTTGAAGCAAGTTCTTCTCTGAGCAATACTTTGCCATTCTTGTCGTGAAGGCGCACCACTGCATGGCTAGAACCACTCAAAAATTGCTTGTTTTCAAGAGGTAATAATGCGCGTTCGTGTTCTTTTCCGCTCACGCGAGGAAAATAAATTTGCGTTTGCGCAAAGGCCAAGTTGACGTAAAAAAGCAGCAGTAAAAACTTAGGCATTTTTTCTGAATGTTGTTTCAAATTTTTGTTGCAGCGCTGTGCTCAATTGGGGCCAATTTGCGGGTTGTTTGTGCTTCCAGCGTTTGTGAGACCAAAGCCAATTACCTGGTTTTTGATGAATGGCTTGTTCGAGTTTTTGAACATGCAATTGCGTTAATTCTTGGTATTGGAGTTGTTTTGAATCTTTAACTAAAACTTCAAGTCGAACATTGTAATGACCTCTTTTAGAATTTGATATATTGACATAAACTACAGCGCAATCATATTTATTGGCCATGTATTCCGGGCCAAAGATCACGGCACTTTGTTGTCCGAGAAAAGGTAGCCACAAGCAATTAGTCGCCGAGCTTGGCGCTTGATCGGCCAAGACAAGAACAACCGGTTGAGGTGTTTGAAATGCGCTTTGGTAGGTCTTGGCATGTACCACCTTTAAACCAAAACGGGACCTTCTTTGGGTTAATTTGTTGTCCCAAAACGGATGGCTCAGTGGCATGCCGATACCAAAACAAGGTTGCTTGAACCAGAGCGCTTGCGCGCTAATGAGCCATTCCCAATTGTTGTAATGGCCTGCAACCAGTAGAATAGGTTTGTTCAGCGCTTTGATTTCTTCCAGGATTTCAGGGTTTTCCAGCTGCATGCGCTGCAATAGTTGTTTTTCAGAAATCGTCAGGTTTTTGACAGACTCAACCAGTAGGTCTGAGAAATAGCGGTAAAAATCTTTTCGGATTTGTTTTCTTTCTTTTATAGATGAATTCGGAAAGGCCAGTTGCAAGTTTTGATCGATGACTTTTCGGCGATAAGGAAGAATAGTGCTAAATAAAAAACGGAGCAAGCCAGCAAGGCCGTAGAGTAGCCACAGCGGCAAGTAGGATAGGGGGAGGACCAATCCGTAATAGAGCAAGGCGCCGCTTAAAATTTGTATTTGTCTTGCCACCATTTTTTGATTTGTTGTGCGATTTCTTGCTCCTTCGGGGCGCTGCCCGGATGAAAAAAGTTGGTGCCGGTGATTGCTGAGGGCAAAAATTCTTGGTTGTAGAAGTTGCCCGGATGATCATGGCTGTACTGGTAGCCGTCGCCATAGCCGAGCTCTTTCATGAGTGCACTTGGTGCGTTGCGCAGGGCTAGCGGCACGCCAAGGTTGCCTGTTTTTTGCACAATTTGCTGGGCCTGGTTAATAGCCATATAAGCTGCATTGCCTTTTGGAGAACTCGCTAAATAGAGCGTGCATTCGCTTAGAATGATCCGAGATTCTGGCCAGCCGACATTTTCAATGGCCTGAAAACAAGCGTTGGCTAGTAAAAGCGCATTTGGATTGGCCAGGCCGATGTCTTCTGCGGCTAAAATCACCAAGCGCCGCGCAATGAATTTGGGGTCTTCGCCGCCTTCTACCATGCGCGCAAGCCAATAGACAGCCGCATTGGGATCGGAGCCCCTGACTGATTTGATAAACGCAGAAATGATGTCGTAATGTTGTTCGCCGTCTTTGTCATAGCTAGCCAAACTCTGTTGGGCATTTTGCAATACAATTTCGTCGGTAATCTCAATTTGGACTTGCGTTTGAAAAGTGCCTATAATGATTTCAAAGACGTTGAGTAATTTACGGGCATCTCCGCCAGAAATGCGCAAAAGGGCATTGGTTTCCAGTAAGGAGATCTGCTTTCTCAGCAGAATGGAATCTTCCTTAATGGCCCTTTCTAAAAGAGAAAGGAGGTCTTTTTGGCTGTGGTGTTCTAATGTATAAACCTGGCAGCGCGAGAGCAAAGCCGAAATGACTTCAAAAGATGGGTTTTCGGTGGTGGCGCCAATAAGGGTTATGATGCCTTTTTCGACTGCGCCGAGCAAGGAATCTTGCTGCGCTTTGGAAAAGCGATGGATTTCGTCGATGAAAAGTATGCTGCCTTTCGGGCTGAACATGCCGCCGCCTTGCACTTTGGCAATAACCTCTCGCACGTCTTTGACGCCGCTGGAAATGGCAGAAAGTGTGTGGATTGGGCGCCCGAGGTGCTGGGCAATGAGCTGCGCTAAGGTGGTTTTGCCTACGCCAGGAGGGCCCCAAAAAATCATAGAGGGGATGACGCCTGCGTCTAGGGCCCGCCTCAAAGAAGCATTTGACGCCAATAGATGTTGCTGACCAATGTACTGATCTAGCGTCTGTGGACGCATGCGTTCTGCGAGCGGAGCATTCATTACTCAAAGATAAGCAAACTAATTTTAGTATCTTCGTGGCAAAACAGATTGAATGAACGTCTATCTTGACAACGCCGCCACCACACCTGTTGCCCCAGAGGTGGTACAAGCCATGATCCCGGTACTCTATCATCATTTCGGGAATCCATCCTCTACACACGCTTTTGGTCGCGAGGCCAAGGCGCTTTTAGAAACCTCAAGACGCAGTATTGCCCAAGCACTCAATTGTGCGCCCTCCGAGCTCATCTTTACATCAGGTGGCACAGAGGCCGACAACATGGCTTTACATGCAGCCGTCACGCAGCTTGGTGTCAAGCGCATCATTACCACTTCCATAGAACACCACGCAGTGGGGCACACCGCCGAGGCCTTAAAAGTTTCCGACGGCATTGAGGTTGTTAATTTGGCGCTTGACTCAAAAGGCAACGTCAGTTTGCAAGAACTTGAGCAGCTTTTACAAGTGCCAACGCCTACAATTGTGACGCTGATGCATGCCAACAACGAAATTGCCACCATGCTTCCGCTGGAGCTTGTTGCAAAGCTTTGCAGACAATACGGAGCTTATTTCCATTCCGATACCGTTCAAACAATGGGGCACTACCATTTTGATTTAGCTGCCCTCGACATCGATTTCATTACCTGTGCTGCCCATAAATTTCATGGTCCAAAAGGCATTGGTTTTTTATATGTAAACAAAAAAACGCGCGTGAATCCGCTCATACATGGGGGTTCGCAAGAACGCGGCTTGCGCGGTGGCACCGAAAATATTGCAGGTGTGGTTGGTTTGGCAAAAGCCATCGAACTCGCCTATACCGACCTCGAAGCACATCAAAACCATGTGTGGTACCTCAAAAGCTACATGATCAGCCGTTTGCAGGCGCTTTTTCCGGAAGTGCTTTTCCATGGTGAGACGAGTTATGAAAAAGCGTTGTATACCGTACTGAATGTGTGCTTGCCGGCTACAGCCAAAGCAGGCTTGTTGCTGTTTACCCTCGACTTAAAGGGCGTTGCGGTGAGTGGTGGCTCTGCTTGTACATCTGGTGCCACCAAGGGCTCGCATGTACTCGAAGGCATTGGCGCCGATATGTCCAGGCCTAACGCGCGCTTTTCTTTCTCGCGCTTTACAACCAAAGAAGAAATCGATTACGCGCTTCAACAAATCGAAGAAGTATATCAAAAGAATCTGTAAATTCAACCTATGCAAGCGCGGCCTAAAGTATTGTTTATTTCGAGTTGGTACCCCACAGAACTCAAGCCAACCGAAGGAAACTTTGTGCAACAACACATCCTTGCCGCCCAACAAGTTGCCGATGTAGCCATGGTGCATGTTGTTCTGAGTACGCGTCACCAAACCACAACACATCAAGCAGTCGCTGCACCCTACGAAGCACACGTGGTGTATATTCCAAAAAACGAAGTCTTTATGATTGGTCTGTTGGTCAATTATTTCAAGATTTTCGCTGCGTACTGGAAGTTTGCAGCCCAAACTAAAATTGGCAAACCCAATCTGATCCATGCTAATGTGCTTTTTCCAATTGGTTTTGTTGGTCTTGTACTCAAGCTCAGGTGGCGCATTCCACTGCTCTTTACCGAACACTGGACCTGCTATCACGAAACTGCACAACCACAGCCCACGCGTTTTCAGCAGTTCTTTTTGCGCTGGATTGGTAAAAAAGCGAATCTCATTATGCCGGTCTCACTAGATTTGGCAGCCGCCATGCAACGCTTTGGCATCAATGCGCCCATGAAAGTAGTGCCGAATGTGGTTGATCCGTTGGTTTTTGGCCCCGTAGAAAAGCGCCCACACGGCGTTTACCGTTTTGTGCATATATCTTCACTAGACCCCGAGCAAAAGAACTTTTATTTGTTGTTGCGCGCCTTTCATCAACTCAAAAAACAGCAAGCCAAAGTAGAGCTGCACGTCATTTCCGACGGGGATTACAATGCTTACGCCAAACTGATCAAAGGTTTTGAGTTTGCAAACTCCATTCACTTTCATGGTCGCCAAGACAGCGCGGGTGTGGCAGCAATGCTTCAGTTTGCCGATGCGTTGGTCTTGAGTAGCCGCTTTGAAAATTTACCCTGTGTCTTGCTAGAGGCGCTCTCTACGGGCACACCCATGATTTCAACGCAAGTGGGTGGTGTCGCGGAGCTTATCAACGATAGCAATGGTATTTTAGTCGCTTCCGAAGATGAACAAGCGCTATTAGCTGCCATGATTAAAATCCAGCAACGCCAATATGTAGCGCAAGAACTTCATCAAGTAGCGCTGCAAAAATATAGCCCAACAGCCATTGCAGGTTTGTTTTTAGAGGCCTATCAACTGGTGCTCAACAAAGATGTGGCGTAGTATTTTTGGCAATTTTGGCGTCAGGGTGCTCTCCGCACTGCTCAACCTAGGATTGGTCATTCTTTTTTCGCAGCTCACCGGTGCGGTAGGTAAGGGAGAGCAAAGTTTGCTCCTGACCTCCATTGCTATTCTCACCATTTTTGATTCATTGGTAGGTGGTGCGGCACTTGTGTATTTGTCCTCTCGCTTTGCCTGGCTCGGGCTACTTGGCGCATCCTATATTTGGATTGTTTTTGTCAGTTGCACTGCGTTCTTGAGCTTGTGGCTCATGGATATTTTTCCAATGACTTATTTAGTGCATGTTGTGGTCTTGAGTGCAATGAGTGCGGCAGGTTCCGTTCATTCGGCGTTGTTGTTGGGCCAGCAAAGGCTCAAGATATACAACCTCATAGCGCTATCTATTCCCTTACTGACTTTCTTTACCTGTGCAGCTCAATGGTATTTTCAAGGCGTACTGAAATATGAAGTAGCACTTTATGTAGCTTATATGATTTCATTGATAATAAGCGTTATAGGTTTGTTAAAATTCTTTCCAGAGCAGCAAACAACAGGCACTACTTGGCTCGCTATTTGGAAAAATATGTTTGCGCTTGGATTTTACAATCAGTTGGCGCATGTCTTGCAACTGCTGAGTTTTAGAGCGAGTTATTACATTTTAGAGCAATACAAAGGCGAGGCGGCAGTTGGGGTCTTTTCGAATGCAAGTTCCATCACCGAATCTATTTGGCTCATTGCCACGAGTATTTCTTTGTGGCAGTACGCCGTTATTTCCAATGCGCAGGATCAGCACTACACCATTCAATTGACCGAAAAACTGACCCGTTTTGGTATGTTTGCCGCTTTATTGGGCGTCTTGTTCTTCTTGTTCTTGCCTTCGGCATTTTACGAGCTCGTTTTTGGCCCCGACTTCGGAGGTTTGCAAGCCTTGATGTGGGCACTTGCACCGGGTGTCTGGATGTTTACCTACGCCTTGGTTGTCGGACATTATTTTTCGGGACACGGGCGCTATGCCGTTAATGCATTGGCATCTGGCGTTGGCTTAGTGCTTAGTTTGCTTGCATCTTTGCTGCTCATTCCTGTTTATGGCGCTGTGGGCGCTGCTGTTGCGGCAAGTATATCTTATACCGCTACGAGTATAGTGGTGCTGCGTTATTTTTTGAAAGATGGCGCTACTTTTTCACTTTTTCCGCGCAAAGCGGAGTTGATTCAATTATTTACCCAAATGCGCATGAGTTGGCGCAAGTCGAGCTATGAATAAATTCAGCAAATTGATCAAAGCCGTAGGGCTAATCCTACAGAGGCCAGCACTCTTGAATTTAATACTCAAGGATGAGCAGGTGCTGCAGCAAGCATTTGAAAAAGAGTTCCCGCATCTTGAGCTACAGCAAACAGATGTTTTTGGCTGGCCAGAAGCTGCGCAGCTCACGATTGCGCCTTATGCTTTTTTGTCGGGCTCCTCTATGGCGACAGATTTTGCATTATTGCAATTGCTTTGTCGCCGCTACAGCGTAGAAACCTATTTAGAGATCGGGACTTGGAGAGGGGAGAGCGCGGCCAATGTTGCACCTTACGTGAAAGAAGTCTTTACGTTGAATTTACCCGATCAAACCCTTTTAGAAATGGGCATGAGCCAGGCGTATATTGCTTCGCATCGCTTTTTTTTAAAAGACTTAGCCAACGTAAGCCACCTTTTTGGCGATTCAGCCACTTTTGACTGGACCCCCTACAAACAAAAGTGCGATCTGATTTTCATTGATGGCGACCACTCCACAGAGGCGGTTGAGCGCGATACCCGAACGGCGCTTGGCTTGCGCAAATCTGAAAAGTCTATTTTGGTTTGGCACGACGCGAAGTCCGATGGAGAATATCCGCGCTACGAAGTACTACTCGGTATTTACCGTGCCTTGCCTGCAGCGATGCATGGCAAGCTGTATTTAGTCAAGCACGCGTTGTGTGCGGTGTATTTGCCAGATGGCGCAGACGCTGCACAAATTCAGCTCAATGCGCTCCCGAATAGGCAGTTCGAAATCGGGCTAAAAAATATCAATCTTTAGTTGAAGTTGGATATGTTAAACTGCTCAATCCAAATTAAGTAGCTTACATATCTAAAGACAAAATTCTGCTCATCTGAAAATGCTGTGCTCGAAAAAATCCGCGGCAAGGCTTTCAGGAGTGCGGCTTTGTTAATGAGTTCACTTTTGTCTAGCTGTGCTTTGGAGCGGATCTGCTCTTGCCAAAAGGTTGCGGTTTCCATGAGCCATTGGCTTTCTGGAACAGAAAATCCTTTTTTGTCTCGGCGCCAAGAGATGCTTGGAGGTAGTTCTCCGTCTAGCGCTTGTCTCAATTTGTATTTAGACCAACCGTCGTGGATCAGGTCGGTGGCGCTTAGCTCGCGCGCTTGGGTCATGAGTTGGGTGTCGTCGGCAAAAGGCGTACGCGATTCAATGCTGTATTGCATAGAGCAGCGGTCTTCCCAACGCAATAGGCTTTTGAGTTCGTTTGCCTGGCAATAATAGGCGAGGTGCTCTTGTAGTTTGGAGAAGCGTTTGCGCACCACAAAACCATCAACAGTGAGGTAGGCTTTTGTGGCTTGCCCGGCGCGCCAGATGCGCTTTTGAAGTACTTGCGGGAGCAAACTCAAGAGGTCTTTGCTCCATTCTTTGACAATGTATTTTTTGGAACTCGGGGAGTTGCCGAGCTGCTGCCATTCTTTGACAAAACGGCCCCATTTGCCGCTCCAAAACAATTCCTTGAAAAAAGTAGGATAAAAAACTTGGTAACCCGCAAAGAGTTCGTCTCCGCCTTGGCCGTCAATCAAAATCTTGATGCCTTGCTCGGCTGCGCTTTGCATGACGCTACTTTGTCCAAAAGTACTGGTGCTCAGTAGCGGAATATCTTGGTAATAAATGAGTTGCGGCAAGGCTTCTAGCAGTTTGCTGCTATTGAGTTCAGCGGTGTGCCAAGTGGCATTGGTGTGTGCAATCATTTGTGCGGCCCAGGCGCGTTCATCTAGCGGAGAGTCGTGGACAGCCGTAAAGGCGTGGAGTCCACCGCTGAGTGCGCTAACGCTTGATGTTTGCTGAATTTGAGCCGCTAAATAGAGCAGCGTACTGGAATCTAAGCCGCCAGAGAGGCAAAAGCCCAGCGGCACATCGGCGCGCAAACGCAATGATACAGCTTGTTCCAAAGTTTGCCTTAAGTTTGGCGCGCTTGTGGGTTCCTTACTTGCGCTTGGGTGGTGGTATCTCTTGACGTCGAGTGTTTGACTCGCGAGTTGATAGCGCAAGATATGGCCAGGCTGCAATTCTTTGATGTCCTTGAAAAAACCTTCTTCTTGGCGCTCTATCTTGCTATTGGCGAAGTAGTCGAGCAGTGCTTTGTTATTGGCAATAGGTTGGTAGCTAGGTATTTTCAGGAGCGCCTTGATTTCGGAGGCAAAGCCAAAGTGCGCTTCGTTGTCTAGGTAATAAAAGGGCTTGACGCCGTAAGGGTCGCGGGCACAAAATAAAGTTTGCTTTTCTGTATCAAAAATGGCAAAAGCCCACATGCCATTGAAGCGCTGCAGGCAGTCTGCTCCCCAGTGAATATAGGCTTGCAGTAAGACTTCGGCGTCCGAGGCACTCTGAAAACGAGCGCCCAAGGCGAGCAGTTCCGTGCGCAGCTCAAGGTAGTTGTATATTTCGCCATTGAAACTCAGCCAATAGCGCTGATCAATACACATGGGTTGTGCTCCTGCAGGCGTAAGATCAATGATGGCCAAGCGTCGATGCGCTAAGCCGAAGTTTTCATTGGGCATCCATTCGAGGCCCGAGCCGTCCGGCCCACGGTGCAGCAAGGTCTCATTCATTTGATTTAGAATGGCCTCGCCCGATGGTGTTGGGTTAGAAAGTTTTTGATGAAGTCCGGAAATGCCGCACATAAGAACCTAAACTAGAGTTTCTGATCGAGTAAGTACACGAAGCTTGCAATTGCGGCGGCGCCGAGTTCGAGCTCGCGCTTATTGACCGATTCAAAAACATCAGAAGGAGCGTGGTGGTAGTCGAAATAGCGCTGAGAATCCGGAACAAAGCCGAATAGTGGAATGCCTGGGTATTGCTCTTTGAGCGGGCCAATATCCACGCCGCCATATCCTTTTTCAAACACATGTAGGTCGTATGAGCGCAAAGCAGGCTCGAAGCTTTGGAGCAAGCCGAGGTATTGGTCTGGGCCATCAAGGCCAAAGCCGCGCGGTGCAAAACCGCCTCTGTCGCTTTCGAGTGCAGCAATTTGTTTTTCGCCGTTGGCAAAGCACCACTTGGCATATTGCTGCCCGCCTTGGTTGCCATTTTCTTCGTTCATGAAAAACACAACCCGAATGGTGTGGGTAGGTTGCCAGCTCAATTCGTTGAGGATGCGCAAGGCCTCTAAACAATGGATCACGCCCGCGCCGTCGTCGTGCGCTCCTTCGCCGGTGTCCCAGGAGTCTAGATGGCCGCCGATGGTAATGATTTGATCGGGAAACTTACTGCCTTTCAATTCGGCCATGACGTTATAGGATGTCGCGTCGGGGAATTCTCGACAATCCATTTCCAAATAAAAGCGCACTTTTCCTGCTTGAACAGCGCTCGACAACGCATCGGCGTCTTTTGTGGCTAGTGCTGCTGCAGGAATTTTAGGAACGTCTTTTTCGTAGTGCATAGAGCCGGTGTGCGGATGCGCATCGATCGGTAAGCCCAACGAGCGGATCACGACGGCCTTTGCGCCGAGTTTGGCAGCTTCCACAGCGCCGTTTCCACGGATGGCATAACAGGCGCCATAAGCCTTAAAGGTCTGGATTTGGGCGGCGTCCATGGGCTGGTTCAAAAAGACAATTTTACCTTCGACATCTTTGCGCTTCGCATTTTTCAAATCCGCCAGCGTTTTGAATTCGATGACTTCAGCTTCTAACAAGCCATTGGTGCCAATGGACCCTCCGAGGGCGAGTAGGTTGAGTTTGTGTGTTGCCGCATATTGACCTACGGATTTGAACCAAGCGCTTTCGGTGGTGCCGCGCTCCCAATGCGGCACGGTAATTTCTTGTTTTTTGACGGCATCAAAATGATAGGAGTTCATCTTTTCGTAGCTCCAATCGACGGCCATTTGTGCTTGTGCAGAGCCGGAAAGGCGTGGCCCGATATCTTTGCAGAGCTGTCGCAAATTCTCGTGTGCGTGTCCGCGCAAGAGGGCTTCGTCGTAGATGCGTCTGATCCAAAGGCTGTCTTGTGCGCTTGCCTGACTCAAAAGGAAAGAAAAAACAAAAAGAATCTGCGTGTATTTCATGGTGGGAATTTGCGTAAAAATACCAAAAATCAGCCGAAGCACGCCGCTTTTGGCTATCTTTGCAACTTGATCTAACAAACACAGAAAATGGCTTTAAAATGCGGAATCGTCGGCTTGCCGAACGTCGGAAAATCAACTTTGTTTAACTGTTTGTCGAATGCCAAAGCGCAGTCCGCAAACTTTCCTTTTTGTACCATCGAACCCAACTTAGGCACTACCTCGGTTCCAGACCCACGCTTAGAAAAGCTTGAAGAAATCGTCAATCCAGAGCGCGTAGTTCCTACAACCATGGAAATCGTCGATATCGCAGGTTTGGTCAAAGGCGCCTCTAAAGGTGAAGGCCTTGGCAATCAATTTTTGGCGAATATCCGCGAAACGGACGCTATTTTACACGTGTTGCGTTGCTTCGACGACGGCAATATCATCCACGTCGACGGCAGCGTAGACCCCATCCGCGACAAAGAAATCATCGATATCGAACTCCAACTCAAAGATTTCGAAACCATCGATAAAAAAATCCAAAGCTTGGCACGCGTTATTAAATCTGGCGACAAAGACGCTGTCAAAGAAAACGAATTGGCACACCGCATCAAAACAGGTCTTGAACAAGGTCTTTCCGTTCGCGGTTTAGGTTTCACTTCTGAAGAAATGGACGTCATTCAAACTTTCAACCTGATCACCTCTAAGCCCGTTATGTATGTTTGCAACGTAGACGAAGCATCGGTCAAAAGTGGCAATGAATATGTTGAGCGCGTGAAGGCGGCTGTTGCTGCAGAAAACGCAGAAGTATTGGTCATTGGGGCCAAAATTGAAGCAGACATCACCGAGTTAGAAACCTACGAAGAGCGCCAAATGTTCTTGGAAGAGCTCGGCCTAGAAGAGCCGGGTGTCAATCGCCTCATTCGCCAAGCCTACCACTTGCTCAACTTGCAAACCTACTTTACCGCGGGTGTCAAAGAAGTGCGCGCCTGGACCATCCACAAAGGCATGACCGCTCCACAGGCAGCAAGTGTCATTCACACCGATTTCGAAAAAGGATTCATTCGTGCAGAAGTCATGAAATACAACGACTACATCCAATACGGATCTGAAAGTGCCGTTAAAGAAGCGGGCAAATTCAAAGTAGAAGGCAAAGAATATATCGTGGAAGACGGCGACATCATGCACTTCCGTTTCAACGTTTAAACCAATTCCTATGCAAATTACTGCCAACAATCCTGCTTTGCGTTCTTGGGTAGCAGTTGCTGCCGATTCAGAATTCCCCATCCAAAACTTGCCATTTGGTATTTTTCAAACCGCTACAACAACCAAAAGGGTAGGTGTGCGCATCGGCGATTTCGTTCTCGACCTCGCTCAAATGGCGCAATTCGCTTACTTCGACGACCTCGGTTTTGCGGCTACCGATTTCAATCAAGATTACCTCAACCCCATCATGCGTCATGGCAAATTAGCCATGCGTGCCTTGCGCAATCGCATTGCAGATTTACTTTCGATTGAAAACACGACCTTTCAGCACAATTCAAGCCAGCAGCAAGCGCTTATTCCAGTAGCAGATGTTCAGATGGCCTTGCCGGTTCAAATTGGCGACTACACCGATTTCTATTCCTCTAAAGAGCACGCCACCAACGTAGGGATCATGTTCAGAGACCCTGCCAATGCGCTTTTGCCCAATTGGCTCTGGATTCCAGTCGGTTACCACGGCCGTGCTTCGTCTGTGATTGCGTCTGGGCAGCCAGTGGTGCGTCCGAAGGGGCAAATCAAGCCCGACGACAACGCTGCACCTATTTTTGCACCTTCACGTCAAATAGACTTCGAACTCGAAATGGGCTTCATCACTTTTGATGGCAAACCACTCGGGCAAAGCATTTCAACGTCCGAAGCCGAAGACTACATCTTTGGTTTGTGTCTGTTCAACGATTGGTCTGCGCGCGATATCCAAAAATGGGAATACGTGCCGCTCGGTCCGTTTTTGGCCAAAAACTTTGCCTCCTCCATGTCTTGCTGGATTGTCACGCTAGATGCGCTAGAGCCTTTTGCTTGTCCAACACCGGCTCAAGATCCGGCTGTGCTTTCTTATCTGCAATTTGAGGGCAACAAATCCTATGATATCAAACTCGAAGTAGCGCTCCAAGCATCAGCTGGTCCGGAGCAAGTCGTGAGCCGTTCCAATTTCAAGTACATGTACTGGAATATGTCTCAGCAACTTGCCCACCACACCGTCAATGGTTGCAATGTCCGCTGCGGTGACCTCATGGGCTCTGGTACTATTTCAGGCCCAACGCCAGATTCTTACGGCTCTATGTTGGAGCTCGCCTGGAAAGGCACCAAACCAATTCAAATGCCAGATGGTTCTGAGCGTCGCTTTATTCACGACCACGACACCGTCATCATGCGCGGTTTCTGTGAGCAAAATGGCGTCAAAATCGGATTCGGAGAAGTCAGAAGTCTTTTGCTACCTGCCAATTAATGCAGTACGACGGTCAAACACCCATCGATCTAGAACAAGAGCGCGTAGAGATCCTCAATGCGTTCAAGGGCTTGTTGCGTGCCGCCAAAGACCGCAGCCGAGAAGAAACCAGACTCATTCGCAAGGCCTTTGACATCGCTTTGGAAGCGCACAAAGACATGCGCCGAAAATCTGGCGAACCTTATATTTATCATCCTATTGCGGTGGCCCGCATATGCGCTGAAGAAATGGGGCTAGAGCCTACCGCCATTGTGTGTGCGCTGCTCCACGACACCGTAGAAGATACCCACATCACGCTCCAAGACATCGAAGATTTATTTGGAGCAACGGTTCGCAAGATCATCGATGGCCTGACCAAAATTCCGGAGGTCTTCGATGAAAACACCTCTATTCAAGCGGAGAACTTCCGCAAAATGATCCTGACCATTTCCGATGATTTTCGGGTGGTACTCGTCAAGTTGGCCGATCGCTTGCACAACATGCGCACGCTCTCGAGCATGAAACCCGAAAAGCAACTCAAAATTGCTTCCGAGACCAAATTTTTATATGCACCGCTCGCGCACCGCTTGGGTTTGTATCCCGTCAAGTCGGAGCTCGAAGACCTCTCCATGAAATACTGCGAGCCAGAGGTTTATGAACAAATCGAAGGCAAGCTGAAGTCTACCCAAGACGTCCGAAACCGTTTCATTCGTCGTTTTGTAGCGCCTATCCGCACCGAACTTCAGGCGCAGGGTTATCAATTTGACATCAAGGCCCGCACCAAATCAATATCTTCGATATGGCGCAAAATGCAAACCAAAGACGTTCCTTTTGAAGAAGTTTTTGATGTCTTTGCCCTGCGCGTCATTCTAGATACGCCTCACGAGCGCGAAAAATCAGATTGCTGGCGCGTGTACTCCGTTGTGACAGACTACTACCAGCCGAGCCCAGAGCGTTTGCGAGATTGGGTATCTACACCAAGAGCCAATGGCTATGAATCCTTGCACACCACCGTGATGTCGCCGCAAGGCCGTTGGGTGGAGGTTCAGATCCGCAGCAAGCGCATGGACGACATCGCCGAACACGGTCTGGCTGCCCACTACAAATACAAAGAATCCAACTCCGAGACCAACAAATTCGACCGCTGGATTGCCGAAATACGCGAATTACTGGACAACCCAGACAGCAGCGCCCTAGACTTCGTCAACGATTTCAAGCTCAATTTATTCAACGACGAAATTTACGTCTTCACGCCAAAAGGTGAATTGCGCGTCTTGCCAACGGGTTCTACCATTCTAGACTTTGCCTACGATATCCATACCCAAATTGGCAACAAATGCATTGGTGCCAAAGTAAACAACCGTTTGGTGCCGCTCAGCTACGAACTACAAAACGGCGATCAATTAGAAATCCTCACCTCCAACAAGCAAAAGCCAAACGACGAATGGCTGCGCTTTGTGGTGTCTGCAAAAGCCAAGCAGCGCATCAAGCAAGCGCTTAATGAAGCGCACAAAATTGTAGCGGCCGATGGCAAAGAAATCCTGGAGCGCAAGTTCAAGCAGCACAACATCCGCAATACGTCAGAAAATATCCGCGCGTTAGAGAAGCACTTTCATATCGATACCACCACCAATTTCTACTACAAAATTGCCAAAGGCAAAATTGACCTCACCCAATTGCGAGAATTCAATGTGGTGGGCGGTAATATTGTGGTGGAACGCAAAATCAGGTCTAAAAAAATCAAGGGCTCCGACGAAGACCTCCTCAATGAAGGCATCAATACCGATACCGACACCATCATCATTGGCGAAGATTTCAAAGGTTTTGATTACACACTCGCCAAGTGCTGCAGCCCAATTCCAGGCGACTCCATTTTTGGCTTCATCACCATTTCTTCTGGTATTAAAATCCACCGTTTCAATTGTCCGAACGCGGTGCATTTGCTCTCTAAATTGGCCTATCGCTGCCTGAAGGCCCGTTGGCAAAGTAGCGCACTTGTGGAGCGCGTGGCTGCCATTCGCATCATCGGAATCGATCAACTTGGTTTGGTCAACCGACTTACCGAGATCATCTCCAAGCAGAACAACATCAACATGAAAAGCATTTCGTTTGAAACCAACGATGGTGTTTTTGAAGGCCGCATTAAAGTTTTGGTCTACGATACCGCTCAGCTTGAGCAATTGACGCGTAAGTTTGAGCAAGTAGAAGGTGTGAAGAGCGTGACGCGCTGGGATGCCGCCGTAGATTCTGAAGAACTCAGTTAGTATCTTTGCGCAGGCTGGCTGCATTTTGCGGCCTGAGCCCAGGGTTCCATAGAAAGCCCTTGATGTATTTTTCTTTGGCATCGATCTGATCCATCGGAAAAAAGATGCCGTCCGGCTGATCAAAATACGTGATTTCTTTTACTTCTCCCGCCTGCAGCTCAACGCTCAGTTTTTCTGCAAATAAGCGGTTGAGTCCTTCGCGCTGCATTTGAACTAGTGTATCGTTTATTTTATTCTCAGAAATCGGGTAGAAAATTGTCCAGGCTTGGCCAGTGGCATCTACGCGGTTCAGTGCCCCGCTGCTGTCAAAATGCGCCACAATCTTTGCCGCTGCCATCTGATTGAACAGGCTATCGCTCTGAAGTGCAAGTAAAATGGTCGCTTTTTTATTCAGTTCGATATGTTCTAAAATTGAATCTTTGAAAAAGACCTGTGCGTTTTCACTTTTCAATTCGCCCGTTTGCGCCCATAAAATAGGGTGTGAAGACATGTTGAGCACTTGTTGCTCAAAGGAAAAGCTTGTGCTGTCTGCAATCCCCTGAAGGTCGGGGTGTAGGAAACGGAAATTTTTGTTCGCTTTTAAAAACTGTGACCGATTGAGTGAATCTCTCTCGAGAAATAGCGTATCGGCATGAAAGTATAGGGTATCTGTTTGGTATTTGAGAAAGCCCAAACTCTCCCCAGTTACATAAGCCATATGTTTGGTATCGCTGAAAATTGCCCTTTGCCCGAGAAGCGCTAATTGTTGGTCGAGGTCTTTGAAATAAACAGCCCCCCGACCTTCGTAATCATTCATTTTGGTATTGATCAGTAGGGTATCGCCTTTGATGATGTAGTTTTTTTGGTAAATCTCGGCATGTTTGTAGAGTGCGCCCGCTTCCGTTAGAACGTCGTACCAGCCTTTTTGACAATAAATTTGCGTGCTGTCGTTGCGCAATTGTGTTTGTCCTAAAAAGTAGAGTTTTTGTTGTTCGTAGGCAAATTGCAGGGTGTCGGTCTTGACGTCTAGGTCTGCTTTTGTGTAATGAACCTTTCCACTGAAAAAGAAAGAGCCATTGGCTGGGTAAAAATAACCGCGTTGGCAGGTGATGCGTTCGCCTGAGAGCGTAGATTCGATTTTGCCAGCACTTCTGAAAATGGCGCGTCCTTTTTTGGCATCGTAATCCATGGAGTCTGCAGACATTTTGTAGGCGTTGTCTCGGGCTTTAACATGCCCCCAAAGCTTGGCGTATTTTTGTTGTTCGGCATAAAAAATAGAGTCGGCGTAGAGATTGATGCCATTTTTTTGAATGTGCACGTTGCCGTATGCGCGTACCTGCCTGGCTTTTTCGTTGTAATGTGCGGAATCGCAGTACATAGTGTTGCCTTGATAGGCAAAGCTTACGGTTCCAACCAAGCGATGTACGCCGTTTTGAATGGCGTAGATTTTTTCGGTGCCAGGAAGCAATTGGAGTTGACCCTGCCCAAAAACGCGCGTCAATAACAGCAGCGCACTACAAAAGATTGCAATTCGCTGACTGATAGGTTGTTTCATCTTAGTTTTGAAGCGTCTGTTTGCGGTCTGGCCCAACAGAAATAACGCGAATTGGCACATTTAATTGTGCTTCTAAATACGTTACGTAGTCTTTGAGTGCCGCCGGAGCCGCTGCAAAGTCTTCTAGTTCAGTGAGGTCGCAGTTCCAGCCTTCGAGTTGTTCGTAGATAGGCTCGATGTCGAGGTCAGTAACGTCGTAAGGGAAATCAGTGACCTTTTCTCCGTTAATGAGGTAGTGCGTACACACATTGATGTGTTCAAAGATGCCAAGTACATCGCTTTTCATCATGGAGAGTTCGGTTACGCCATTGACCATGATCGCGTAGCGCAACTGCACGAGGTCTAACCAACCGCAACGGCGTGGTCTGCCGGTGGTGGCGCCGAATTCATTGCCTTCTTTGCGGATGAGTTCGCCAACGGCATCGTTGAGCTCAGTAGGGAAGGGGCCGCTGCCCACACGGGTGCAATAAGCCTTGAAAATCCCGATGACGGAACCGATTTTTGTTGGGGCAATACCCAAGCCGGTGCAGGTACCAGCTGTCACGGTATTGGAGGAAGTCACGAAGGGGTAAGTGCCAAAATCGATGTCGAGCATGGTGCCTTGTGCGCCTTCTGCCAATACTTTTTTGCCGTTTTGCAGTGCGTGATTGAGGTAGTGCTCGGAGTCTACAGCTTGCAAAGTTTTGAGAACTTCTATAGCCGCAAACCAAGGTTGTTCGAGCGCAGCTAGGTCGTAGGTGAAATCTTTGTGATGAACGAGAATGCCTTCGTGTTTTTCAACTAAGGCTTTGTATTTGTCCATGAAGTTTGGAGAGAAGATGTCTCCGACGCGCAAACCGTTTCGGCCTGTTTTATCCATATAGGTAGGCCCGATACCTTTGAGGGTAGACCCAATTTTGTCTTTGCCTTTGGCCTGCTCAGAAGCAGCATCTATCAATTTGTGAGTTGGTAGAATTAAGTGTGCTTTTTTGGAAAGCAATAGTCGCGAGCTGAAGTCAATGCCAAAAGGCTTGAGCTTGTCTAGTTCTGCGCTAAAAACAACTGGGTCAATGACTACGCCGTTGCCCACTAAGTTGATCACATTTGGATGAAAAATACCTGATGGAATGGTGTGCAATACGTGTTTGATACCTTCAAATTCTAGGGTGTGGCCAGCATTTGGTCCGCCTTGAAATCTGGCGATGATGTCGTAAGAAGGAGTGAGTACATCGACAATTTTTCCTTTGCCTTCATCTCCCCATTGTAATCCTAATAGTACGTCTACCTTCATGATATTTGTTCAAAAAACTTTTTAATTTGTTCGAAATCTTGAAAAATCCCAAATATGTGTTCCATACGGGTTAATTCAAATATTTTATTGAGTTGTGTGTTTGGTTGATATAGCACGGTATCTCCGAGGTTGAGTCTAGAGCGAGTGAGCGTCTTGACTAAAAAGGCGATGCCCGTGGAATTGATGTATTCGAGTTCAGACAAATCGATGACTAAATTCCAGTTGTCAATTTGGTCGAGATATTCGATGGCGTTTTCGCGATCACTTTCCGTAAAAAAGCGTCCTTGCAACTTGAGGATACTCAAGGGCCCGTTTTGTAAAACCTGTACTTCCATTAGTCGAGCTTGTTTTTTTTGATACCGTAAAAATAGAGCGAGTGGTGTTGGACATCTACACCGAATAGTTCTTCAATGGTTGCTTTGATCTGTTGAATTCTGGGGTCACAAAATTCAATGACCTCACCGGTGTCGGTGATAATGAGGTGGTCGTGCTGTTTGGATGCATGTGAGCGCTCAAATTGCGCTAAGTTTTTGCCAAACTGGTGCTTTCTGACAAGATTGCAAGCTAGCAGGAGTTCGATGGTGTTGTAAAGTGTGGCGCGCGAGACGCGGTAATTATGGTTCTTCATTTTGATGTAAAGCGACTCTACATCGAAGTGACCGTCGTAAGCATAGATTTCTGCGAGTATGGCAAAGCGCTCCGGAGTTTTGCGGTGGCCATTTTGCTCGAGGTAGGCGGCAAAAATATCTTTTACGGTTGTTGAAATTTGATTTGTTCCCATCTTTCAGGCGCTAAAGTTAAGTATAAATTTGAGAAAGACGGCAATAAAAAAGGGGGCCGAAGCCCCCTTTCATTGGATTTAGATGGGCTTATTCGCCACGCTCCATTTTTTCTTTCAATTCAGCAAGTGCATCGAGGTCACCAAGTGTAGATTTCTCTGCGCTTTGGTTGATCGCTTTTACTGCTTGGTCGGTAGAATTACCACTTGGTTTCTTGCCGCCTTTGCTTGGCGTAGATGGTTTGTCTTCACCTTCTTCGAATAGACGAGTGTGAGACAAAACGATTTTCTTAGCGTCTTTGTTGAATTCAATGACTTTGAAGTCAAGGGTGTCTTCAACTTTCGCGTTAGAACCATCTTCTTTGCGAAGGTGTTTAGATGGGCAAATACCCTCAACACCGTATGGTAAAGCAACGATACCTGATTTGTCTTTCATGTCGATGATCGTGCCGCTGTGTACGCTTCCTTCAGAGAATGTGTTTTCAAATACATCCCAAGGATTTTCTTCGAGTTGTTTGTGACCCAAAGAAATGCGACGGTTGTCGCGGTCGATTTCTAATACAAGTACTTCCATTGCGTCGCCTACTTTGCAGAACTCAGATGGGTGCTTGATTTTTTTCTGCCAAGAAAGGTCAGAAATGTGGATGAGTCCGTCAACGCCTTCTTCGAGTTCAACGAATACACCAAAGTTGGTGAAGTTGCGAACTTTAGCTGTGTGGCGTGTACCAACTGCATATTTGATTTCGATATCGTTCCATGGATCTGGCATGAGTTGTTTGATACCCAATGACATTTTGCGTTCTTCGCGGTCAAGGGTAAGTACAACTGCTTCTACGCTGTCGCCGATTTTGAGGAAGTCTTGTGCAGAGCGAAGGTGTTGTGACCAGCTCATTTCTGAAACGTGGATCAAGCCTTCGACACCAGCAGCGATTTCGATGAATGCGCCGTAGTCTGCCATAACAACAACTTTACCAGTGACTTTGTCGCCAACGTTGAGGTTGGTGTCGAGTGAATCCCATGGATGTGGTTGCAATTGTTTCAAGCCAAGTGCAATGCGTTTTTTGTCGTCGTCGAAATCGAGGATAACCACATTGATTTTTTGATCCAATTCAAGCATTTCTTCTGGATGCGTAACGCGCCCCCATGAAAGGTCAGTGATGTGGATGAGGCCATCAACGCCACCGAGGTCGATGAAGACACCGTATGAAGTGATGTTTTTAACCACACCTTCCAAGACTTGTCCTTTTTCGAGACCAGAAATGATTTGTTTCTTTTGTTCTTCGAGTTCTGCCTCGATAAGTGCTTTGTGAGATACCACAACGTTGCGGAATTCTTCGTTGATCTTCACAACTTTGAATTCCATGTTTTTACCAACGTAGATGTCGTAGTCGCGAATTGGCTTCACGTCAATTTGAGATCCTGGTAAGAAGGCTTCGATTCCGAATACGTCTACGATGAGACCACCTTTCGTTCTGCATTTTACAAAACCTGTGATGATTTCACCTGTACGCAATACGTCGTTGACGCGGATCCAAGCGCTGTGCATGCGTGCTGTGCGGTGAGAAACGATCAATTGACCTGTTTTGTCTTCTAGACAGTCAACAAATACGTCTACAACGTCTCCAGCTTTGAGTTCTGCGTTATAGCGGAATTCGTTTGCAGCGACAACACCTTCAGATTTGTAACCAATATTGATGATTACTTCTTTTTTGTTGATCGATACAACAGTACCTTGAATGACTTCTTTTTCCATGATGGAAGTCAAGGTTTTTTCGTAGCGATCTCCTATTTCAGAGCGTTCTACTTGATTGTAGCCATCCAGTTGGAGTGCTTCCCAATCAAAATCTGCAGTTCCCTGCGGTTCAATGTGCTTAGCCATAAGGCGGTAAATTTGTATTTCTAATACCCTGAATATCAGAAAGTTGTTAAACAAAAATGACAGGTGCTTTCAGGGAGCACACTTCAAAATGAGGTGCAAAGGTAGTAATAATTACCTGATAAACAAGTTGCTGACTAGATTAATTGTCTGAAACGTTGAGCGGAAAATGCGCAAACAAAGCGAGTTTTGGTTCCTGTTCCAGCATGCTTTTTTTCCACAAGGAAGTGGGCGCTACATTTAAGAGTGTTTGATCCTGAAAAACCGTGGTGCAAATCCAGGCGTGGTCTTCTAGTTCGGCAGATAGCTGTCCTGCGCCCCAACCAGCATATCCTGCAAACAAACGCAAGTGATTTTCTGGTTTTTTTAAGACAATGGCATTGGTCAAAACTTCCTGCCAATCTCCTCCAAAGTAAAGTTGTTCTGTAACGCGGGTGGCTCCTTTGATATTCGCAAAGCGATGTAAGTAAAAAAGTTGTTCGGGTGCAACTGGCCCGCCGTTATAGATAGGTAAATCGAGTTCGATGTGTTCAAAAAGATCACTCAATACAAGCTCCGTAGGATGATTGAGTACCAAGCCAAAGCTTTCTGTAGTATCGTGGGCGACAAGCAATACAGCCGCGCGCTGAAAGAAGTCTTCGGTGAGGTGTGGGTCAGCGAGTAAAAGGCTACCTGATTGAGGCGCTGTTTTGGATTTAAAGATATGTCTCTCGCGGATCTTCATGGACTTGCTAACAAATAAACAAAATATTTTGCGGTTTGCAAAGGGCATTGTTTAATTTTGCAAAATGAACTTTGCTGCTATAGATATCGGAACAAACGCCGCACGGCTACTGATTGCCCACGTGCAACAAATCGAAGGCCGCATCTATTTTCAAAAACTGGCCTACTATCGCGTGCCACTCCGTCTAGGTGAAGAAGTATTTGACAAAGGCAAGATCAGCACGCAAAAGGCCCTACACTTTCAACAAACAATCCAAGCTTTTAGTTTACTTGCAGCCGCTCACGAAGTAAGTGCTATCAGAGCTGTGGCTACGTCTGCAATGCGAGAAGCGAGCAACGGCAAGAAAATTGCCAAGCAAATTTTGCAAGAAACAGGTGTCGATATCGATATCATTTCAGGAGATGAAGAAGCACAACTTATTTTCAATTCTTTTGAGATTTTACAATTACAAAAGCAGCAGCAATTTTTGGTGGTTGATGTAGGAGGGGGTAGTACCGAAATCAGTATTTTTGAGCATGGCCAAAAAGTGGCAGCCCGCTCTTTTGAACTCGGCACCATCCGTATTTTAAAAGGAAAAACCAATCCACAAAGTTGGCCTGAATTTTCAGACTGGATCAAACAAAACGTTCGGTTAGACGAAGCACATATGATTTTTGGAACCGGAGGAAACATCAATCGCGTACTCAAAATGCTTGCACCCAAGCAAAAAGATACCTTAACGCTGGCTTCCCTAATCGATTTGCACAATACCTTAGCTGATCTTTCGGTCGATGAGCGCTGTGCGCAATATCAATTGAAGCCAGACCGCGCAGACGTTATTGTGCCGGCTTTAAAAATTTATATTACTGCGCTCGAGGCATTGGGGCAACAAACGTTGGTTGTTCCAAAAATCGGCCTTTCCGACGGCGTTATTTACCAATTATATCTTCAACACACTAGTATATAAAATGGCTCAAAAACCTGCAATTCCGAAAGGCACCCGCGATTTTCTCCCGACAGAAGTAGCCAAGCGCAACTATATGTTTGCGATCATCAAAGAAGTATTCAGACGCTATGGCTATGCGCCAATAGAAACGCCAAGTTTTGAGTTGTCTACTACGCTGATGGGTAAATACGGCGAAGAGGGTGATCGCCTCATTTTCAGGATCCTGAACTCAGGAGAGAAAATGAAAAAAGCCGACCTCGATGCACTGGCCCAAGACAACCTGCCGCGTTTTGCCAATTCCTTGGCAGAAAAAGCACTGCGCTACGACCTCACGGTGCCGTTTGCACGCTTTGTAGTCCAGCACCAAAACGACCTTACTTTTCCTTTCAAGCGCTATCAAATTCAGCCTGTTTGGCGCGCAGACCGTCCGCAACACGGTCGTTACCAAGAGTTTACGCAATGCGACGTCGATGTGGTTGGTTCGGATTCCCTCATGTATGAAGTAGAACTCGTTCAAATTTTCGACGAAGTCTTGAGCAATTTAGGACTGCCTGGGTTTAGCATTCAAATCAATAACCGCAAGGTGCTGAGTGGCATTGCAGAAGTATGTGGCGTCTCGGAGCGCATCGTCGATTTGACCGTAGCCCTCGATAAATTAGATAAAATTGGTGAAGACGGTGTTGTCACTGAACTTGCGTCCAAAGGCTTTACAGCCCAGGCAATTGAAAAAATCAAACCGTTATTTGCTTTTGAAGGCAGCAACGACTCCAAAATGAACCTCATGCGTTCGTATTTGGCTACCAGCGAAATTGGGCTCAAAGGCCTCGACGAACTCGACGAAGTATTCACGCAAATTAGCGATTTCGGCTTGCAACGCGGCGATCTCATCTTCGATCTGACTTTAGCGCGCGGGCTCAATTACTACACAGGCGCTATTTTTGAAGTAAAGGCTAAAGATGTGAAGATGGGCAGTATTTGTGGGGGTGGCCGCTACGACGACCTCACTGCATTATTTGGCTTGAAAGGTTTGTCTGGGGTAGGGGTTTCGTTTGGCGCAGACCGCATCTATGACGTGCTGTCCGAACTCGACCTCTTTCCAAAAGCACTCGACCGCACCCTCGATATCTTATTTGTAAATTTTGGGGCGAGCGAAGCCAAACATGGCCTCAAACTTTTGCAACAGGTGCGCAGTCTTGGTATTGCGGCCGAAATGTATCCGAGTGCGGCTAAATTACAAAAGCAACTCAAATATGCCAACGACCGCAATGTAGCTTACGTTGTGATCATAGGTGAAGAAGAAGCTGCAGCAGGAATGCTCAGTCTTAAAAATATGGAAGCAGGCACTCAAGAGCAAATCTCAAGTGCCGATTTTCTTACCAAATGCGGGCAACTTTTTTAACGTCGTTGCGCATCTCTCGGCCTTCAGGAACCTGAAAAGCTTCAAAAAACTCCGGACAATTCTTCAAAGGTCCGTTTACACGATACATACCTGGTGAATGCGGGTCTGTCGCCAAGCGCTTTTTCATTTCGGCTTCTGTGTACTTGATTTTCCAGAGCTGCGCGTAGGCAATAAAGAAGCGTTGCGCAGGTGTGTAGCCCGCAACTGTTTCATTGGCTTTGAATTCTGCTGTTCTTTGGTAGGCGTAAAAAGCCATGGTGAGGCCGCCTAAGTCGGCGATGTTTTCACCCATGGTGAGTTCAGGATTCACGCAGTGGTCTTCTATTGGGCAAAAGCCAGAAAAAGTAGCGCCCAAAAGTTTGGTTTTTTCTTCAAAGAGCATGCGGTCTTCTTCGGTCCACCAGTTGGTAAAAGACCCATCGGCTGCAAATTTACTGCCCATATCGTCGAATCCGTGCGTGAACTCGTGGCCAATGACCATTC
>JAIPCC010000021.1 GCA_021738405.1 Crocinitomicaceae bacterium
TCCTCCAGCTGGATAAAAGCTTGAACCGCCGCCGCCGCCGCCGCCGCCATTGGCACCTGCACAGCAGTTGTCGCCGCCGCCGCCGCCGCCGCCAAAATAGCCGCCGCCGCCGCCGCCGCCTGCTGCAGTAGCAAAGAAGCCACCGTTACCGCCTTGAGCAATACTTCCCGCAGTTCCAGGTTGGCCGCCACCCCAAGGAGGGCCGCCGTTACCGCCTGCAGTTTGCGTACCACCTCCACCACCGGTTCCGGTAAATGGGGAGCCTGTTCCTGTTTGGCCAGTAGCACAACCACCTTGGCCGCCTGTCGCTTGATAGTTCGTTTGACCCGAACCTCCTGCGCGACCGCCGCCACCACCCGCTACAACGATGCGGTTATTCATCGCATATGGGGCAACGCGGATGTCTGAAGCGCCGCCGCCGCCTTTGGATTCGTATTGTGTATTTGAAGGGCTAGCATGTCCGTTTCCTCCGCCGTTCCAACCGCCAGTAAAGTTAGTTGGGTTACCGCCAACGCGGATTTCCAAAACTTGACCAGGCGTAACGGCAATACTCGGGTGTTGCACGCGTGCACCATTACCTCCTTGGCCAGAGCCTACAAATGGAGTGGCCAAAACACCACCTCCTTTTGCACCGCGCACATCTACTTGAATAGAATATACGCAGGGCGGAACAGTCCATGTTTGGAGTGCACCTGTGTAATTAAAGGTAACTGATTGTTGTGCCTGAGAAACGAATGTGGAGAGGGAGAATAAAGAGAAGATAATCTTCTTGAACATATGCTTGTAGGTTTTGTAGGTAGGCAAATTTAATTTAAATAATCTTGACTCAAGAACGTTATTAATGTTTTGTGGTTGCTTTTCTACACTAAAATCTGTACTTTTTCAGTAAATATCTCTACCATGACGCCATACACAGGACCCTGGACTTCCGCACAAGCAGCTCATTTACTTAGGCGCTGTACATTTGGGGCTACTTTTACCGATATCCAAGCAGCTGTGCAAAATGGCTTGAATACGACGCTTTCGACTTTGTTTACCTCCTCAATTATAGATCAGCCACTTGCATTTGACCCAGCTGAACAAATTGTTGCACAAGGTCAAACATGGATAAATGCGGTTTATCCAACAGATAATGCTGCTAATCAACAAACCGAAGGTGCCCGAATGAAATCTCTTGGTGCTTGGATTGCCAAAAACCTCAACCAAGAGAGCTTAAGTCTGAATGAGAAAATGCTCTTTTTTTGGCAAAATCACTTTGGTGTGACTGCATCTGGTGATGCGCGTGCCATGTATCAATACCTCAATTTATTGCGTCAACACGCCTTAGGTAACGTAAAGCAATTGGTTAAAGATGTCAGCATTGATCCCTGCATGCTAGTGTTTTTAAATGGTTCTACAAATTCAGTATTTTCTCCAAACGAAAACTATGCCCGCGAATTGCTAGAGCTTTTTACCGTTGGTAAAGGAGTTCAGCTTGCCGCTGGAGATTATTCCACTTTTACAGAGCAAGATGTCGCGGCAGGAGCCAAAATTTTTACAGGATATGTTGTTCAAGGCGTGCGCAGTGCAACACAAACGCAGGTAACGAGCCAATATTTACCATTACTTCACGACAACACCAATAAAACGCTCTCCTATCATTTCGCGAATCAAACAATCAGTGCCGGTGGGGCTACTGAATACGCTACTTATATCGATGTCATTTTCAATCAGGCAGATACTGCCAGCTATATTTGCCGCAAACTATATCGTTATTTTGTAAATGCTGAGATTACAACTTGGGTAGAACAAAATATCATTTCTGATATGACTCAAACCTTCATTTCAAGTAATTTTGATATCGCACCTGTTCTCAACGAGCTCCTTTCTAGTGCTCATTTCTATGATTTATCTGTTCGAGGGGCAATCATTCGTTCGCCTTTTGAGACGCTTTGTGCGATGCTCAACACCTCCTCAACTTCAGCCAACTTTGATTTACAGAGTACATATCAAATCTATTTATCGATGTATGGTTTAGCAGATCAAATGGGACAGGGTTATTTGGCCCCGCCTAGTGTTGCTGGATGGACCGCCTACTATCAAGCGCCTGCGTTTTATCGCTTATGGATCAATTCTACCTATATAAAAAAACGATTTGATGTTGTGAATATACTGACTTCTAATAACTACAATGTCAACGGTAACATATTTAAAATCAAGGTGCTAGATTTTCTTAATGGTTTATCTATGCCAAGTTCAGCTCCCCAAGTGGTTGATGATTTATGCGTGGTTTTATTTCCAAAGGATATTCCTGTTGCTGATAAGCTGGCCATT
The DNA here is from genome assembly GCA_021738405.1 of Crocinitomicaceae bacterium. Lineage (GTDB taxonomy): Bacteria > Bacteroidota > Bacteroidia > Flavobacteriales_D > Crocinitomicaceae > UBA952. The sequence continues at coordinate 2,314 of JAIPCC010000021.1, forward strand.
AAAGCAGTCCTTACAGGTGGTTTGCCTGATTTTGAATGGACGCTCCAATACAACGAATACCTTAACGCTCCTACAAACCCTATTTTTTACGCTCCTGTTGAACTCCGTATGCAAGCGGTGCTCAATATCATGTTCAAAATGCCTCAATTCCACGTCTGCTAATGAAAAGAAGATCTTTCCTTAAGAATGGCGCACTCGCTAGTCTTTCTTTGCCATTTGTGCAAAATGGTTTTTCGATGCAAGCGATTGCCAAACAATTATTTGATGTGCCAAAAAGTGCAGAAGATAAAGTGCTCATTTTGATAAGAATGAACGGAGGTAACGACGGCTTGAATATGGTGTTTCCTCGCGATCAATATGCCGAAATGTTGGTGCAGCGCTCCAATATTTTGGTTCCTGAATCAGCAATTTTACCGCTGACCCTGGAGGTTGGTTTGCATCCGAAAATGACGGGCCTTCAAACCTTATTTAGTGAAGGGAAATTGAGTGTTATTCAAAATGTGGGATATCCTGAGCCTAATCGTTCACATTTTAGGTCGATGGATATTTGGTCGACAGGCGCTTTAGATATTAATCAAACAAGCGGTTGGCTAGGACGATATTTTGATGGCGCTTATCCGAATTTCCCCGATGCCTATCCCAACGTTGATTTCCCTGACCCTTTTGCCATTTCAATGGGATCAGAAGTTTCTTCTACATGTCAAGGTCTAATGGGAAATTTTAGTCATGCAGTTTCAGACCCTTTTAATAACTCAAACCTCTTGCTAACGTCGGTCACAAACGACGGGACTTACTATGGCGGACAGATCGAGTATATTTCTACGCTCATCAATCAAACCAACGAATATGGTCAACAAATTACTAGTGCAGCAAGCGCTGGTAATACGTTGTCAAACCTTTATGATCCGCTGAATCCAATTGCTGTTCAACTCAAATATATTGCACAAATGATATCGGGGGGGCTTCAAACGAAGGTTTATATTATCAATGTAGGTGGTTTTGATACGCATGATGCGCAGGTTGATCAAAATGATGTGAAAGAAGGCGTTCATGCCAATTTACTCAAACGAATTTCAGATGCCGTGAGGGCATTTCAACACGATCTACAGCTTTTAGGTCTTGAACAGCGCGTTGCCGGAATTACCTTTTCTGAATTTGGTCGCCAGATAGCTAGTAATGGAAGTTTGGGTACAGATCATGGCGATGCGGCCCCGCTTTTACTTTTTGGAGCTTGTATCAGTTCCGGTATTGTTGGGGCAAACCCGCAAATACCGAATCAAGTCAATAACCAGGCGGGTGTACCGATGGTCATAGATTTTCGAGATATATATGCGAGTATCCTCAAAGATTGGTTTGAAGTAGATTTACAGGTCATTCAAGGTTTATTTGAGCAGAATATCACCTACTATGATCTCTTGCAAGGTTGTACCAACAGCATTAGTGAAAACGACGCTGCGCAACTCCAAAAACCATTGGTTTTTCCCAATCCAAGTTTGGGCCAGCATCAGTTGAAATTCTTTTCGAACAATGAATATCTAGAGATCTTTTTAATCGATCAAAATGGAAAAGTATTGCAAAAGTCTTTCGAAGGCCAACTCAATGCAGGGCCGCACCATTTAACTTTTGAAATCCAATATTTAAATGCAGGACGCTATCATTATTTGCTCAAATCAGCTACACGACAAGAATTGGTTTCTTTCCAAAAATTATAATTGCGCTAAATAATTTTTGTTGCAATTAGTTTCCGCGCTGCATTTGTTCTAAGCGCTGTTGGCGCTGCATCGGGTTTTCTCGGGTTTGTTCTTGTTTGTAAAGTTGGTAGCGCGTAGGTTGCATGCTGCGCGGCCAGGTGTTGTTGTCGAGGTCGGTATCGGCCGTTTCTAAGAACGGATCTAGTCTGAAAGAAACGACAGGTTGGTCAAAAACAAAAACCTTGCTCACTTTGAGTTCTTCTATGCGCCAGATCTCTGCTGGAATGCGCGTCACTTTTGTACTGCCATCGGCAAAGGTAGCCTCGATGATGAGGGGCATAACAAGTCCGCCAAGGTTTTCAAATGTAAGTTCGTAGAGTTGTTTACCCGCATTGAGGTAAGCCAGGTCTTCGGCGCTGGTTTTGGCTACAAAACCTTGGTAGGCTTTTTGGTCGAGGGCATCTACAGCGTAAATATTGCGCTTGCCGTAAAAGTCGTCGATTTGTGGGTCGCGTTCATTGACGGTCTGGCCAATCTCAGTTTGATTGCGCGTCACGCCAATATGGACGTCTTTTTGCGCGTCTTTGGACTGTAAAAAGGCCTTCTCGAGTTCAGGGTTTTGGGTATTGAGTTGAAACCACTTGACGTCCGTTAGAGCGATGTCTACGTGGTCAGTGGAGTAGAACCAACCGCGCCAAAACCAGTCGAGGTCAACAGCTGAGGCGTCTTCCATGGTGCGGAAGAAGTCGGCAGGGGTCGGGTGCTTGAAAGCCCAGCGCTCGCAGTAAGTTTTGAAAGCGTAGTCAAATAGTTCGCGGCCCATTACGGTTTCGCGCAAGATGTTTAGTGCGGTGGCCGGTTTTCCATAGGCGTTGTTGCCAAATTGTTGGATCGATTCTGAGTTGGTCATGATGGGTGAGATGCCGCTGACGTCGCCGCGCATGTAGTCTGCGATCATGTAAGCTGGGCCGCGGCGGCTTGGGTAGTCGCGTTCCCATTCTTGTTCGGTGAGATATTGCACAAAAGTATTGAGTCCTTCGTCCATCCAGGTCCATTGGCGCTCGTCAGAGTTGATGATCATCGGGAAGAAGTTGTGCCCAACCTCGTGGATGATCACGCCCCACATGCCGTATTTTTCACCTTCTGAATAAGTGCCATCTGCTTCGGGTCTGCCGCCGTTGAAGCAAATCATAGGGTATTCCATGCCAATCCATTTGGAATGCACAGAAATAGCCACCGGATAAGGATAATTGATGGTGTATTTAGAGTAAGTTTTAATGGTGTGCGCGACCAATTTTGTGGAGTAGCGTTCCCAAAGGGGATTGCCTTCTTTTGGATAATAACTCATGCACAAAATGTCTTTACCGCCAACCGTTTGTTTCTGGGCATCCCAAATGAATTTGCGGGAGCTGGCAAATGCGAAATCGCGGACATTAGTGGCTTTGTAAACCCAAGTTTTGGTTTTTTCAGCTTTGTTTTTTTCGGCAGCTTCGGCCTCAGCTTGCGTCACAATAATCACTGGGCTATCCGATTTTTTAGCCAACTCATAGCGCTTGCGTTGCTCTGCAGTCAGGATACTCGCGTAGTTTTGGCATTCGCCCGTAGCGGCAACCACATGGTCTGCAGGAACTGTAATGCTCACCTCGTAATCTCCGAAAGGAAGCGTGAACTCACCGCGCCCGAGGAATTGTTTGTTTTGCCAACCCGTGACGTCGTTGTAGACGCACATGCGCGGAAAAAACTGCGCAATTGTATAGAGGTAGTTTTGGTCTGTTTCAAAATATTCGTAACCTGAGCGGCCACCTACTTGCATGCGGTCGTTGATGTTGTACCACCATTTGATTTGAAAAGAAATGCTCTGACCCGGTAAAAGCGGCTTGGCTAGGTCGATGCGCATCATGGTTTTGTTGATGAAGTATTTCATCGGCTGACCGCTCATGTTGGTGATCTTTTCAATTTTAAAACCGCCGTCGTAGTAAAAATCGCGCTTGCGCAAATCGGCAACGCTCTTGAAGTTTTCCATTTTTTCGACCTCAATGACTTTGCTATCCGCATTTTGATCGTAGATATTTTGGTCGAGTTGCAACCAGAGGTAGGCCAGTGGGTCGGGAGAGTTGTTGGTGTAGGTAATGGTCTCGATACCATCCAGACGCTGTTTGGCGTCGTCGAGTACGAGCGTCATTTTGTAATCCGCTTTTTGCTGATAATAGGCGTGGCCGGGGGCTCCTGAAGCAGCGCGATAGCTATTAGCTGTTGGCAAGAGTTGGTCGAGCTGTGCAAATTTGGTTTGGGCCAAAAGAGCCGTGCTTGAAAGGGTTAAAAAAGCGATCAGTAATTTTTTCATGGCTTGAGGGGAATATTTTGCATTTCTTTACCCGGAATAAAATTCAAGGTCTCTTTTTGGTTTCTATAAGTAAAAGTCAGTTTGTTTTGCTGCGCCGGAAAACGCTCCATGAGTGCATCAAATTGAAATTGTACTGGATTGTAAAAGGCGCCTGCCGATGAGGAGACATAGCATTCTATTGTACCGTTGAGTTGAGTGACAATGCCTTCAAGGGTGAATTGGCTTCGGCAAAAAGCGTCTACGGCATTGGAATCTAGGGCGCAACCGTAATTGATTTGAAAATGTTGATTGATGTAGTTTTCAATAAGGCGTAATTCAGCTGAGCGCTCGTCTAATTTTTCGAATTGACCAATGAGCGTGCCCTTGGGTTCTACAGCGCGTTCGAGGTCGTGGGTACTGAAGATGATGGTGCCTTCAAAACGCTTCTGAAGTTCGTTGTAAGTGAGTTCAGCGTAGGCAAAGTAATATTCATGCGCAAAGCTCGTGACGCTAAAAGCAAAGATCATGAAGAAAGAAAGCGTTTTTTTAAGCATGGCAACGAAAATACAAAAAGCAATTGAAATGTTTAACTTTAGCAAATGAAACATTTATTCTCAACTCTTCTCTTTCTTCTTGCCTTGAGCAGCTGTACCTCAATGAACCCAGACGCCTGTACCTGTGGAACAGAATTAGCCAAACCAATAGCCGAACAGGACCGTGAAATCATGGATGCTTGTGCGCAAAAAGGCGAGGCCATGAAAGACAAAGACAAGGTACGTTGGTTTGAGGACATCATGAACTGCGTCGAATAAAAAAAAGGAAAGTCCCGCCGTAGCGAGACTTTCAAACAAACAACAAACAATCCTTGCGTGCCCCATGTGGCATTGTTGCAAGAATAACTTTAGTCCGTTGTCCGGAACATTCATGCGTTGAGCAGCTTAACGCAAGTGTCGGCGCAATGGTTACATTGACAGCTGAGATATCGGTGTTTTTACTGAAATTCGGAAATATTGTCATTTTTATGTGTGTATAATCGGAAATATTGTCAGGTATTTGTGCGATGGTGTAGCATTTGAGCGTTGTTGAACAACACAATTCAAAGACTATGGAATTAGACAAATTTGCCAAGAATCTCAATACACTTGCCAAAGACGGCAAGCTCGACCCCGTTATTGGGCGGGACGACGAAATCAGAAGGGTGCTGCAAATTTTAACGCGCCGCACCAAAAACAATCCCATTCTCATCGGGGAGCCAGGCGTTGGTAAAACCGCAATTGCCGAAGGCTTGGCCCACCGCATCATTTCAGGCGATGTGCCCGAGAACCTCAAGTCAAAAACCGTCTATTCTCTGGATATGGGTTCTTTGATTGCAGGGGCCAAATACAAAGGAGAATTTGAAGAAAGGCTCAAAGCTGTTGTCAAGGAGGTGATCGACGCCGAAGGTGAAATCATCTTATTTATCGATGAAATACACACGCTAGTTGGCGCTGGTGGTGGAGAGGGCGCAATGGATGCAGCCAATATTTTAAAGCCTGCATTGGCTAGAGGCGAGCTGCGCGCAGTAGGTGCAACCACCCTTAATGAATACCAAAAGTACTTCGAAAAAGACAATGCGCTTGTGCGTCGTTTTCAGACGGTCGTCATAGACGAACCCAGCACCGAAGATGCCATCTCTATTTTGCGTGGCATCAAAGAAAAATACGAAAACCACCACAAGGTGCTCATCAAAGATGCCGCTATTATTTCGGCTGTAGAGCTTTCTCAGCGCTACATCACCGATCGCCATTTGCCAGATAAAGCCATTGACCTTATTGACGAAGCAGCGGCTAAATTGCGCATGGAAATCAATTCCAAGCCCGAAGAACTCGACGAAGTAGAGCGCAAAATCATGCAGTTAGAAATCGAGAAAGCAGCAATTTTGCGCGAGAATGATCAAAAACGCTTGCAGCAAGTATCCGAGGAACTGGCAAAGTTGCAAGAACAGCGCAGGAGTTTGCAAAGCCGCTGGCAAGCAGAAAGAGACCTCATAGAAGGTATTCAGCGCGCCAAAGAAGAAATAGAAGCTTTCAAATTTGAGGCAGATAGCGCCGAGCGCATGGGCGACTACGCTAAGGTTGCTGAGTTGCGCTACGGTAAAATCAAAGAAGCCGAGGAGGCTTTGGAGCAAATGAAATTGACACAGCAAGCCATGGAGTCTCAGGTGAAACTCATCAAAGAGGTGGTGGATGTAGCTGAAATTGCAGAAGTTGTTTCTAAATGGACGGGCATTCCGGTGGGCAAAATGCTCGAAAGCGAACTCGGAAAGCTCTTGCGCTTAGAAGAAGAGCTACACAAGCGCGTGGTTGGGCAAGAAGAGGCTATTACGGCGCTTTCCGATGCGATTCGCCGCAGTAGGGCAGGGCTGCAAGACGCCAAGCGCCCCATTGGCTCCTTTATTTTCTTAGGTACTACAGGTGTGGGGAAGACAGAATTGGCCAAAGCGCTCGCCGCTTATTTGTTCAATGACGAGCAAGCCATGACGCGCATCGATATGAGCGAATACCAAGAAAAACATGCCGTGAGCAGACTCGTTGGCGCGCCTCCGGGCTACGTCGGTTACGAAGAAGGTGGGCAGCTTACAGAAGCCGTGCGCAGAAAACCCTATTCGATTATCTTGCTCGACGAAATTGAGAAGGCGCATCCAGACGTCTTCAATATTTTGCTACAAGTGCTCGACGACGGCCGGCTCACCGACAACAAAGGCCGTTTGGTGAACTTCAAAAATACCCTGATCATCATGACTTCAAACCTCGGTTCTCAGCTCATTCATGAGCGTTTTGAAAAAGTTAAGGAGGCGGCTTATCCAGAAATTGCTGAATCCACAAGGGGAGAAGTACTCGAGTTGCTGCGTCAAACGATCCGCCCAGAATTCTTGAATCGCATAGACGAGAGCATTTTATTTTTACCGCTGACTAGAAAAGAAGTAGCACAAATTGTCTCGATGCAGCTCGAGGAGCTCAAAATCAAGTTGCGCGAATCGGACCTCAATTTGGTAGTGACATCCGAAGCATTTGAGCATATCCTCACGCTAGGTTATGACCCGTTTTTTGGCGCACGTCCAGTAAAGCGCGTGATTCAAAAGCAAGTGCTCAACGAACTTTCTAAAGCCATCCTGTCACAGAAAGTGGATAAAACACAGAACGTTGTGATGGACATGTTTGACGGCAAAATTGTGTTCAGAAAGCCTGTTCACGCCCATGAAGAGCTAGTGGTAGGGCAAGAATAGCGCGCAGAAGACCGTCAGATGCGGAACTTTTTGAAGAAGGCGTCCCAGTTCCAGATAAAGTTGATCATGACTTCGTCCATGCGTTTGAGAAACAAAGGATTTGGCGCCTGCATGCGCTTGAAGTAATCGTCTTGAAACTCGTAAAGTCCGTATTTATGGAAAATCGCTTTTGACATGCCGTAAATCCAGTTTTTGGACGGATGATTAACGCGCATGATGAAGCTTTGGTATTCGCGGATCATGTTCTGAAAATCGCCAACACTCATTTCGTAGATTGGCGCGAGTTTTTCAAAAATGAGTTGTTCTACACGGGCCGCTTGATCGGATTCAAAAGTACTTTCTAAAAAAGACAAATTACCGACAATGACGATGAGCCCGAATTGGCCGGAGTCGGCGCTAGAGATATTTGGGCTCTTCACAAAAACGCTGTCTTCGTTGATGATGGCGGCAACTTCGGCAAAGCCGTTGTCTACGCTATCAAAAATACCATTGATAAACACGTTGGCAACCTGGTTGTCGGATAATTTTTTCTTGGTGAAGGAGCTAAACATGTCGATTTGAAATTTGCTTCATTACAAATTTAACATTCGGTTCATCTGCTGCAACTCAAATGAAAAGTGCTTTATCAACGGAGTTTTCAACAAAATATAAGGCAAATTAGCTGTATTTTTGCCACAAAAAATCTTATGAAAGCAATTATCTCTACCAGCAAAGGCGAAATGCACGCAGAACTTTTTGCAGAAGCGGCACCAAATACTGTTGCCAATTTTGTCAAATTAGCCCAAGACGGGTTTTATAATGGTCTTAAGTGGCACCGCGTACTCACAGATTTTGTAATCCAAGGAGGTTGCCCCAATACACGCGATGGTGCAAGCGGCATGGCAGGTACAGGTGGCCCTGGTTACCAAATTGACTGCGAAACCAAAGGAGACAAGCAATATCACGACCGCGGCGTATTGTCAATGGCTCATGCGGGTCGCAATACAGGTGGTTCTCAATTTTTCGTTTGCCACTCGCGCAACAACACTGCGCACCTAGATGGTCAGCACACCGTTTTTGGAAAGGTTTATGAAGGATTGGACGTTTTGGATTCAATTCGCGAGGGCGATGGCATTGAAAGCATTGCCATTATAGAAGCATAAATTTTCGTGCGTTCAGCAAATAAAAAAAGCGAAGGGTATCCTTCGCTTTTTTTATTTGCTTGAGTTAGCGCTTATGCTTCTTTGGCAAAAGCGATGATGAGGTCTGCGAGTTCTTCGCCGATGCGGTCTTGGGCTTCTAAGGTAGCTGCGCCAATATGCGGCGTGCAGGCGATGTTTGGGTGATTAACGAGTTCCTTGAGTGGATTCGGTTCGTTTTCATAAACATCTAGCGCTGCAGCTGCAATGGTGCCGTTGTTGAGGGCTTCGAGTAGGGCTTGTTCGTCAATGACCCCACCGCGCGCTGCATTGACCAAACGCACGCCTTTTTTCATGCCTTGGAATTCAGCGGCGCCAATGACTGCGCCACCATCGGCTTGTTTGGGAACGTGAATGGAAATATAATCGAGCTGATCGAGCACCTCAGAGAGGTCGGCAACGACTTTAACCGGAATTTCGATGGTTTGTCCGCCGATTTTCAAGGCAATTGGTTGAATGCGCGCCTTGCGCTCGATGGCAATGACTTTCATGCCCGCACCGAGTGCGTAGGTGGCTAAGCTTTGGCCAATGCGTCCAAAACCGATGATGCCAATTGTTTTTCCGCGGAGCTCTACACCTTTTGCATAGTTCTTTTTGAGGGTAGAGAAATCTCCGGTCGACATATTTTTGAAGGAGTCATGCAAAAATCGGGAGATGGAGAAAAGCTGACCCATGACGAGTTCTGCCACAGACTGAGAAGAGGATGCGGGCGTGTTGATTACGGTGAGGCCTTTTTCACGGGCGTAAGCTACATCGATGTTGTCCATGCCTACACCGCCGCGTCCGATCAGGCGCAAGCCAGGGCAAGCGTCAATGACTTCTTTGCGCACGGTGGTGGCGCTGCGCACCAAAACGGCATCAAATCCTTGTTCATTGATGGCGCTTGCAAGTGCTTCTTGCGCTACTTTTGCCGTACTGACTTCATGGCCGGCTGCTTCTAAAAGGGATTTTCCAAGTTCGGAAATGCCGTCGTTTGCTAAAATTTTCATCTTATCCTTTGCTATTAAATGCTTTCATGACGTCGACCAATACCTGTACGCTTTCGAGCGGTAGGGCATTGTACATAGATGCGCGGTAGCCGCCAACTGAGCGGTGGCCGGGCAAGCCAACAATGCCTGCCGCTTTCCAAATGGTGTCGAATTCGGCGCTTCTGCTCTCGTCGGTGAGTAAAAACGTGACGTTCATTTGGGAGCGGTCTTCGGTGGCGACAGCTCCTTTAAAAGAAGGATTGCTGTCGATTTCGTTATAAAGTAAGTTGGCTTTGGCTTCGTTTCTGGCCTGTTGGGCGCTCACGCCTCCGTTGGCCAATAAATGGCGCAAATTGAGCATCGAGACATAAACACTGAACACTGGTGGCGTGTTGAGCATCGATTCTTTCTCCACTTGTTGTTTGAGGTCGAGGTAAGTAGGCATGAACTGAGCAGTGCTTTTGCCAAGTACTTCATCTTTGACGATGTATAGCGTGGCACCAGCTGGACCTAGATTTTTTTGCGCACCAGCATAGATCAGGTCGTAGTCGGCTACGTTGATTTTTTTGGAAAAAATATCCGAAGACATGTCGCAAACCAATGGCAAGTTTGTTTGAGGAAGCTCCTTGAATTGGGTGCCGTAAATTGTGTTGTTGCTCGTAAAATGAATGTAATCGACGTTGGTCGGGACGACAAAGTTTTTGGGAATGTAGGTGAAGTTTTGGTCTTCGGAAGAGGCAAAAACATCGACGTCTAGGCCTACTTTTTTGGCTTCTTTAATGGCGCCACTTGCCCATGTTCCGGTGTTGATATAACCTGCGCGCTTGGTTTGGCGCTGCATATTGTGTGCTGCAATGGTGAAGCCTAAAGTGGCACCGCCTTGCAAAAAGGCTACAGAATAACCTGCTGGTACGTCTAAGGCTTTTTTTACTAGATCGATGGCTTCGTCCATGACGGCCACAAAATCTTTGTGACGGTGAGATACCTCTAAAATAGATAAGCCGTTGAAGTCCAGGACAGCCGCCGCTGCTTCTTTAAATACATCTTGGGGTAAGATACAAGGGCCCGCGCCGAAATTGTGTTTCATATTTGTTGATTAATGTTTACTATGCTGTACAAAGTTGCAAAAAAAAAGAGCTGCGAAGGCAGCTCTTTGAATCATTCAGATTTTTTTGTGGTCGTTTTTTTGGCGGCCGGTTTTTTGGTTGCGGCTACTGCCTTTGCTTTTGGCTCAGCCTTTACTGGCTTTTCTTTCTTCTCTTTTTTAGCGACGATGATAGGGGCGTCTTCTTTGCGTTTTCGGGTCTTGCCGTAAGAACCCATGTTGCGTTTTCCCTTTGTCGTTTTTTTGTCTCCTTTTCCCATAAGTATTTGTTTATGATACGTGTACACTCAAAGTTATCAATCTTTTTTAAATTCTTCGCGAAATTTTTGTGCAAGTTGCGGTCCGCCGTTTAAGATGCGCTCACACCACTCAATTTTCAGCATCGTTTGCGCTGCTTTTGGCAACAACCAATTGACCTCACTGGCCTCCAATCGCGTACGGAGTGCACTCAACACCATTGCTGCCGATACAGAAAGATTGAAGCTTTCGGTAAAACCATGCATCGGGATGTGTAAAAGTTCATCTGCGTTTTGGAGTAATTCTTCCGAAATGCCGTGTTTTTCGGCGCCGAAAAAAAGTGCGATGGGTTGGGAGATATCAATGGTTTGAGGGGTCACGGCTTTGTGATGTGGCGACGTCGCCACGATGCGGTATCCTTTGTTTTTGAGTTGTGCAATGGCATCCAAGACCGGTTCGGGGCCTTCTTGATGCTGTGCTACATCTAGCCAGCGCGCTGCGCCGAGCGCGATATCTCTTTGGAATTGATAGCTGTTGTTTTTTTCGATGAGGTGCAATTCTTGAAAACCCAAGCAATCCATGCTGCGCATAATTGCCGAGGCGTTGTGGTCTTGTTGGATATTTTCAATCCCGACAACCAGGTGGCGGCTGCGCTGCGGAGCTATCCGTTCAAACATACTGACTTTGTTGGGCGTAATGATTTTATAAAATTCGGAGAGAACGAAGTCGTTTTGGGTCATGCGTCAAGCGTTTTTTGCATTAAATAATGTTGAATTTCACCGAAAAGGAGGTGAGAGGGTTCCACCAATTGATAGCCTAATTTTTGATAAAATGGGAGTGCAACTTCTCTTGCATGTAAAATGATTTGTAAGTAGCCCTGGGTCTTGCAAATTGCCTGCATTTCATCCATGAGCGCTTTGCCGATGCCTTTTCCTTGCTGGTTTGCTGCAACAGCCATGAACCTAACTTGGCCCACGTGAGGCGCTGTTTGATCGAGTCTGCCCACGCCAATGATTTGGTTTGCGTCGTCGAAAAAAGCAAAATGTTGGTGTGTTGCTTCATCTGCAGTTTGTTCGCTTCCTTTTGCTTGCCCCCAAGGTGCGCGCAAGACGTCGTAGCGCAGCTTGTAGTAAGCTTCCCATTCGGTTTCATTTTGTGGACTGCGGATCATGCTTCAAATTTAAAGGCAATTTGTGAAACGCGTTTGGTGATTTGGCTGCCAATTTGTTCTACCCTGACCAATTCTTGCGCATTTGCATCTGCGAATACTTGGTCGAGTGTTTGGATTTGTGCGGCTGGCACGCCAAGTTCTTGAAGATAGTAGAGTAAGGGTGCCGCAAGTAGCTCGCCCACTTTTTCTTGGATGATTTGCGCTAGCGCAGTTCTGTTTTTGACGCGTTCAATGTTGGATTTGAATTGGATCTCTTCTTCTAGGGCCTGGAGGTCTAAAGATTTTAACAATTTATGAAAATGGAGGTCGGAGCCGATAGCGAAGGTGAGCAGCTTGTCGTCTTTTGTTTGGAAGATTTCACCGTAAGGCGCAATATTTGGGTGCAGGCTTCCAATGCGCTGAGGCACTTGCGCACACATCAGGTAATTAGCCGCCTGATTGGCCAAACTGCAGATGGCGGCGTCGTAAAGTGAAACGCTCACCACTTGACCTTTTGGGTGCTGCGCTCTTTGCAGCAAAGCAAGTAGCAATCCTTCTTTGAGCTGATGAGCGGCCAGCACATCGATGAGCGCCACTGGCATTTTAACGGGGCCGCTTTCCGGCGTGCCATTCATGGACATAAAGCCAGTTTCAGCTTGTAAAATAAGGTCGTAGGCTATGCGGTCGTTTTGGGAACCGAAGCCGGATATTTTCCCGATAATTAAACCGGGGTTGATCGCCCAAAGGTCTTCAGCGCTCACTTTGAGTTTGGCGTCGTCACCTTTTTTGAAATTCATCAAAATGATGTCCGCGTCTTTGAGCTGCGCTTGAAAAAGTGCATAGTGGGCCTCGATAGTTAAATCGAGTGCCAAGTTTTCTTTCAGGTAATTGACACTTGAATAATAGGCACTTTGCTTGCTTGAATCGCTTTCTTGTTTCAAGCGCCAAGTGTTGGTGACGTCGCCGTATTTGGGATGTTCAATTTTGAGGACGCGCGCCCCGAGTTCGGCAAAAAAAGTACCGACAGAAGGCCCTGCCAGTACCGTAGAAAGATCGATGATATTGAGTTGTTGAAAAGGAAGTTGTTTCATTTGAGTGGAATGGTGTCGATGAGCGTGAGCTCGACTTGTGCCAGCCCATCGCGCACAAAATTAAGTTTTTTAGCCGCTGCCCAACTTACGTCGATGATGCGACTACTCGATGCCGACATTCTGTCGGTGATGCGCAGCACAACCGTTGAGTCGTTTTTGAGGTTGCGCACGGCAACACGAGTGCCAAAAGGCAAGCGGGCATGTGCGGCGCTCAGGCTATCCGAACAATAAATTTGCCCCGAAGCAGTGCGCCTGCCGTTCATGGATTGCGCATAATAGGAGGCTTTGCCACGCTGGTATACGCTATCGCTTCCCGAAAGCAGCACTAAAAAGAGAAGTGAATAAAGCTGATTCATCATTCGTTTTGAAAAGTTGAGGCTTATTTTTGATGCAACGTGGTAAAGTTATCCAGTGTAATATCTTTGATCTTTCCGTTACAATATTTAATGATTTGCGCAAGTCCGTTTTCATCTCCAATTCTAATGTGCGTAGCGCAATTATTTGCTCTGTTATCCGTGTACTCTGTTACAAAATACCCTACACCTGTTTGCGCATCTATGTTTGATTCTGGTCCAAAAAAGAAACTTGAGATAATGTGTGCTTGACCAGTTTGCGTGTGGCTTGTCTTGCCAAATTCAACCATTTCAATTTGATAATCAACCGTCGTGTAATTGCTGCGTTTTACCGTAACGGCTATGGCTAAATTTCCTTGTTTGCCCGTATATACTCTTGATTCTCCAATTTTTGGTGTATCAGAAAATAGAACAGTGTCTTTATTGTCAATAATTAACAAACTGTCTATTAATTCTATTTTTTGAAAACCAAGTTCTTTGAGTCCTTGAATAAAATGCTCGGAATAAGCAGTCTTGTTTTTGATGACTATTTCTGTGTCGTGTGTGGGCACTTCATTTTTGTCAACATTTTGGCTGTAAATTGAAGTCACAAAGGGTAGTCCGATTAAAATTCTTAAAATGGTTTTCACTGATGTGCTTTTAAACATTTGTATCCCTGCCAAATGACATTGGAAATATATAAATTTAATTCATTTTGGTAAATGATCGAAGGGAGCGCTGCTTTGTTGTCGATTTTTTAGCAAAAGGAACGAGTGAAAATGGTTTAAAATCCTTAAATTTGGTGCGCATTAAAATCACAATATCGCACTATGAAAGTTTTTGACCTCGACATGATTCAACGCGTTTACGAGCGCTACCCTGCTCGTATTGCTGCAGCGCGTAAAGTAGTGGGCCGTCCGCTTACTTTATCCGAAAAAATCCTTTACGCCCACCTTTGGGAAGGAGAAGCTACAACAGCCTCTGAACGCGGAAAGTCTTATGTCGATTTCGCTCCAGACCGCGTAGCTATGCAAGATGCAACCGCCCAAATGGCGCTTTTGCAGTTTATGCAAGCTGGTAAAAAACGCGTTGCGGTACCGTCTACAGTTCATGCCGATCACCTCATTCAAGCCAAAGTAGGTGCGAGCAAAGACTTACAAGACTCCCTCAATCAAAACAACGAAGTATTCAACTTCCTTTCTTCAATTTCCAATAAATACGGCATTGGCTTCTGGAAACCAGGAGCAGGCATCATCCACCAAGTCGTTTTAGAAAATTACGCGTTTCCGGGCGGCATGATGATCGGTACCGACTCCCACACCGTGAACGCGGGTGGTTTGGGTATGGTGGCCATCGGTGTCGGTGGTGCAGATGCAGTAGATGTCATGGCCGGAATGGCTTGGGAGCTCAAATTCCCTAAATTAATCGGTGTTAAATTGACAGGTAAACTCAGCGGCTGGACTTCCGCCAAAGACGTCATCTTGAAAGTTGCCGATATCCTCACCGTGAAAGGTGGTACGGGTGCTATTGTCGAGTATTTTGGCGATGGCGCACTTTCTTTGTCTTGTACAGGAAAAGGAACTATTTGCAACATGGGTGCCGAAATCGGTGCCACTACCTCCACATTTGGTTACGACGAATCAATGCGTCGCTACCTCATTGCAACTGGCCGTCAAGAAGTAGTGACTGCTGCCGATGCCATTGCAGAGCACCTCACTGGTGACCAAGAAGTGTACGCAGAACCAGAAAAATACTTCGACCAACTCATCGAAATCAATTTGAGCGAACTCGAACCACATATCAACGGTCCGTTTACCCCAGACCGCGGTACTCCAGTATCCAAAATGCGTGCAGAAGCTACCGCAAATGGTTGGCCTTTGCAAGTAGAGTGGGGCTTAATTGGTTCTTGTACCAACTCCTCTTACGAAGATTTAGCGCGTGCGGCTTCAATTGTGAAGCAAGCAGTAGCACAAGGCATTACGCCGAAAGCAGAGTTTGGGATCAATCCAGGTTCTGAGCAAGTGCGCTACACCGCAGACCGCGATGGCATTCTCGCAGACTTCGAAAAAATGGGTACCAAAGTATTTACCAATGCTTGTGGGCCATGTATTGGTCAGTGGGCACGCGAAGGCGCCGAAAAACAAGAAAAAAACACCATCGTTCACTCTTTCAACCGCAACTTCTCGAAGCGTGCCGATGGCAACCCAAATACGCACGCATTTGTAACGAGCCCAGAAATGGTGGCCGCTTTGGCCATCGCTGGTGACCTCGGCTTCAATCCGCTCACAGACACCCTTACCAACGACAAAGGTGAGCAAGTGAAACTAGAAGCACCAGTTGGAGACGAATTGCCAACACGTGGTTTTGCAGTCGAAGACAACGGTTACCAAGCACCAGCTGCAGATGGTTGCCACGTAGAAATTGCCGTGGCTCTTGACTCACAGCGCCTCCAATTACTAGAGAACTTCCCGACTTGGGATGGTCAAAACATCACTGGTGCCCGTTTGCTCATCAAAGCAAAAGGCAAATGTACCACAGACCACATCTCCATGGCGGGCCCTTGGTTGCGTTACCGTGGTCACCTCGACAACATTTCAAACAACATGTTAATTGGTGCGGAAAACGCCTTTAACGGTGAAGCCAATAAAGTCAAAAATCAACTTACGGGCGAATACGGTGAAGTACCAGCTGTACAGCGCGCTTACAAAGCGGCAGGCGTTCCTTCAATTGTTGTCGGAGACCACAACTACGGTGAAGGATCTTCGAGAGAACATGCGGCAATGGAACCACGTCATTTAGGCGTCCGTGCGGTGTTGGTCAAATCTTTTGCGCGTATTCACGAGACCAACCTCAAAAAACAAGGGATGCTCGGCCTCACCTTCGCCAATGAAGCAGACTACGACAAAATCCAAGAAGACGACACCTTCGACTTCATCGATTTACAAGCATTTGCCCCAGACACCCAACTTACTTTGCAAATTACCCACAGCAATGGTCAGTCTGAGCAAATTAAAGTCAATCACACCTACAATGCTTCTCAAATTGAGTGGTTCAGAGCTGGTTCAGCGCTCAATCTCATCAAATTGATGGAAGCGTAATATCTTCAAATGAAAATCTTATTTTCACTCATCTTGAGCTTGTTCTGCATGGCGGGGCAAGCTCAAGGTCTTTTTAGGGGTAATGTCATCCTCAACGCCTATGCGGGCTATCCAAACTTTTTGCGTTTGACCATGCCCACGCTAGAAAGCATTCCCGATAACATTAGTCCAAATTATTCAGGTTTGGCACCATCTGGCTTGCGCTTCATGTACATGGCCACAGACGACGTCAGCATCGGTGTGGACCTCATGTACGGCATGGCAAAGGCGAGTTACACCAGAAACGACAGCATTTTCTTCAACGGCAATTGGCAAGTTCAAAATACTACATACCTGATCGAAAAGCAGCGTTTCAGACCGCAATTTAGGGTAGACATGCACTTGGGTTCTCGCGACCCAAGCCTCGATCAATACATTGGCTTGGCATTTGGCGGTAATTTCCGCACAAGAGCTGTTTGGCAAAATGACACGCTTGTAGACCAGAATCCAAACGACGCCAATTTTGTCATTCCTGTTTCATTCAGAGCTTGCTACGGCTTCAGGTATTTCATCGACTATAACTTTTCTGTCGGAGCTGAATTAGGTGTTGGTGGGCCTCTGATGCAGTTTGCATTGAGTTACCGCATCTGATCAAACGAATTCATATTCAAGCGATCAAGACACAAACAAAGACATACAAAAAAAGGCGAGCCAACGGCTCGCCTTTTTTGATGCAGTATACTGATTTTAGTAACGGTAGTGCTCTGGCTTGAACGGACCTTCTACTGTGACACCGATGTAATCGGCTTGTTCGGTAGAAAGGGTTTCGAGCTCTACACCAATTTTGGAGAGGTGCAAACGCGCTACTTTTTCGTCGAGGTGCTTAGGAAGCGTGTAGACGTCGTTTTCGTAGTTTGAGCTGTTGTTCCAGAGCTCAAGTTGCGCAAGCGTTTGGTTGGTGAAGGAGTTAGACATCACAAAAGATGGATGCCCTGTAGCACAACCGAGGTTGACCAAACGGCCTTCTGCAAGTACGATGATATCGTTGCCTTTGACATTGTAGAGGTCAACTTGCGGCTTGATTTCCATTTTGGAAGCGCCGTAGTTGCTGTTGAGCCAAGCCATATCGATTTCGTTGTCGAAGTGACCGATGTTACAAACGATAGATTTGTCTTTCATGGCTTCAAAATGACGCCCAACAACAATGCTCTTGTTACCAGTAGCAGTCACGATGATGTCTGCAAGGTGAATCACTTTGTCGAGTGGTTTCACTTCAAAACCGTCCATGGCAGCTTGTAGCGCACAAATTGGGTCAATTTCAGTAACGATGACGCGTGCACCAGCACCTTGTAATGAAGCTGCAGAACCTTTACCAACATCTCCATAACCACAAACAATGGCTACTTTACCGGCCATCATGACGTCGGTGGCGCGGCGAATGGCATCTACAAGAGATTCTTTGCAACCGTATTTGTTGTCGAATTTAGATTTGGTCACGGAGTCGTTGACGTTGATGGCTGGCATCACGAGCGTTCCGTTTTTCTTGCGCTCATACAAGCGGTGAACACCTGTTGTGGTTTCTTCAGAAAGACCTTTGATGTCTTTGGTGAGTTCGGGGAAGCGGTCAAAAACCATGTTAGTGAGGTCTCCGCCGTCGTCGAGGATCATGTTGAGGGCTTTACCGCCTTCAAAAGCATATAAAGTTTGTTCAATACACCAGTCGAATTCTTCTTCGTTCATGCCTTTCCAAGCAAAAACGGGAATGCCTGCTGCGGCAATAGCTGCTGCGGCGTGGTCTTGGGTAGAGAAGATGTTGCAAGAAGACCAAGTGACTTCAGCACCGAGTTCTACGAGTGTTTCGATCAAAACGGCAGTTTGGATGGTCATGTGCAAGCAACCTGCAACACGTGCGCCAGCTAAAGGCTTGCTGCTACCGTATTCTGAACGCAAGGCCATAAGACCCGGCATTTCAGCCTCTGCCAATTTGATTTCTTTGCGACCCCAGTCAGCAAGACTGATGTCTTTCACTTTGTAAGTGAGTTTTTCTGTTTGATTCATAGTCATTTCTTCAAATAAGTTTGCAAATGTACGTCGATTTCTATTTGATTTCAAGGTTTAGCTCAGCTCTTTTTCAATAAGTTGCTGCAGGCCTTTTACAAATAGAGGGTGGGTATTTGAACTCGGGACGAGCTGTACTTTTTCTCCGCCTTTTTCTTCAAAAATTTCTTGGTATTCGTCGCCGATTTCAATGAGGGTTTCTAGACAATCGGCTACAAAGGCCGGACTGAAAACCAAGAGTTTTTTAGCGCCTTTTTCGGCCCATTCTTCCACGACTTTATCGGAGAAAGGGGTGAGCCATTTTTTGTCTAGCCTGGACTGAAAACATACGGTGTATTGGTCTTCGGACAGGCCCAAACGCGCTGCGATGAGGCGGGTGGTGGCGTAACACGTGGCTTTGTAGCAGAATTTGTTTTGGTCGTTGATGGCGCTTTCGCAAGGTTGGTCTTGGCAGAGATCTGAGCCATCGTAGACTTTGTCGACTTGGCGCTCTGGCAAGCCATGGTAGGAGAACAAAATATGGTCGTAGTCAGAAAGGTTGAATTTTTTGGCATTTTCTACGATGGAGTCGAGATAGCCGTCGTTTTCGTAAAACTGACTGATGATTTTGATTTCGGGAATGACCCACCATTTGCGGATGATGTTCATGGCTTTTTCGATCGCTGAACCAGAGGAGGCTGAAGCATACTGAGGAAAGAGCGGTAAAATGATGATGCGGTCGTAGTTGGCTTTGTGCATGCGGTCCAGAACAACATCGAGAGAAGGGTTTTTGTAGCGCATGGCCAACTCAAAGGTGACGTCTTGCCCCTCAAATGCTTCTTGAAGTAAGGTTTGTAGTTTCAAACTGTGCGTGAGCAAAGGAGATTCACCTTCGCCAAGATGCCAAAGTTCTTTGTAGATTTTGGCTGACTTCGGCGCTCTGAAAGGAACAATAATGCCATTGACGAGGATTTTGCGCACTAAGTAAGGAATGTCGATGACGCGCGGGTCGTTGAGAAATTCGGATAAATAGCTGCGGACATCAGAAACACTTGGTGAATCTGGAGTGCCGAGTTGAATAAGGAGAACGCCTGTTTTTTTCATGATATAAGGTCCAACAACTTGAAATTTTCTTTGTTCAAAATTACCGATTTATTCGCGATTGCTGCCCGCTAAGGCTTAACTTTGTGCCGTGGACCCGCAGCAATATCTACAGCAAATCGATGCAACGAACTTTGAAGCGTCGGCTTTGGCCACGTTTGAGCGCCAATACGCACAAATTCCTGTTTATCGCCAATACGTAGATATTATCGGTAAAGCGCAGCCCAAAAGCATTCAAGAAATACCATTTCTGCCGATCTCCTTTTTCAAGAGTCACAGCGTTGTTCAGCATGAAAAAGCCATAGAGCAGACCTTTCTTTCCAGCGGCACTACTCAACAACTCAGAAGTCAGCATCATATTTCAGACCTCAATTGGTATAACGCATCATTGACGCTCGGTTTTGAACGCGTATTTGGTCCTGTTTCTGATTACATTTTTATTGCGCTGCTGCCTTCTTACCTAGAAAACGGAGACTCGAGCCTCATTTATATGGTCGACCAACTCATTCAAAAGAGCGGCTCAGCGCTTTCGGGTTATTACCTGAGTAAGCCTGAAGCGGTAGAAGCGGTCTATCAAAAAACACTCAGCACGGGTAAAAAACCTTTTGTTTTTGGCGTTTCGTATGCCTTGCTCGATTTAGCTGAGGCGGGAATTGAACTGCCCGAGGCCTTTATTTTGGAGACAGGTGGCATGAAAGGACGTCGCCAAGAACTCTCCAAGGTTGCATTACATCAAATCCTTCAAGCTGGTTTTGGCGTAACACAAATCTTATCTGAATACGGCATGACCGAACTGCTTTCACAAGCGTATTGCCTGCAAGCACAAACTTTTGTGTGTCCGCCCTGGATGCAAATCCGAATCCGCGATGCCTACGATCCTTTTCAAGAAGTACTTTTTGGTCAAAAGGGTGGGATCAATGTGATCGACCTCGCCAACCAAAACAGTTGTGCGTTCATCCAAACCGATGACCTCGGCCGACTCACACCACAAGGATTCTTACTCGAGGGGCGTTTGGAAGCGTCAGACATCAGAGGTTGCAACCAATTGGTCGATTAACTGGAAAACTTCTTACATTTGTTCAAGATGTCGTTACAAACCATTTTATTGCTCACGCTCATTGGTCTTGCTGCCGGAATGCTCAGCGGTATGGTTGGCATTGGCGGCGGCGTAGTGATTGTACCAGCGCTCGTTTTTTTACTTGGGCTTTCGCAGCATCAGGCCCAAGGCACTTCCTTGTTTATCCTGTCTTTACCTGTTCTTCTTTTGGCCGTCATGAATTACTGGCGCAGCGGAAACGTCAATTGGCGCTTTGGTTTGGTCATTGCCAGTACTTTTGTGATCGGCGCATTTTTAGGTTCAAAACTCACTTTGCGCTTACCCGAAGCATGGGTCAAGCTCATCTTTGGTCTTTTGATGGCCTATGTTTCTTTTCAATTGATTTTAGCGGGTTATACCGGCATTCAAAAAGATGAACCCTGAGCAACTCCAACAACAACTCCAGGCGCTCGTTCCACAAATAGTGGCTTGGCGTCGCCAAATGCACATGCACCCTGAACCCTCGTTCAAGGAGTATGAAACCATGGCTTTTGTGAGTTCCGTGCTTACCGCTTATGGTATTTCGCACCAAAAGGGTGTTGCCGGCACCGGAGTAGTAGCGCTTATCGCTGCCCCACACCACGACCCTCAAGCACCTTGTTTGGCCTTGCGTGCAGACCTCGATGCCTTGCCCATTCAAGAGCAAAATGAGGTGCCGTACAAAAGTCAGGTTCCGGGCTGGATGCACGCCTGTGGCCACGACGTCCATACCAGTATTTTACTCGGCACTGCGGTGCTTTTGCAAGCGCATAAAGAAAATCTCAAACGTCCTGTGAAGCTCATTTTTCAGCCAGGAGAAGAGCAAAACCCGGGTGGTGCCAGCTTGATGATCGCAGCAGGTGTGCTTGAAAACCCAAGGGTTGAAGAACTCGTGGCTTTGCATGTCTATCCTGAGCTACCTGTCGGAAAGATCGGCTTGAAAGAAGGTTTGTATATGGCTTCTAGCGACGAAATTCATGTCGAAATAGAAGGCGTTGGCGGCCACGGCGCTTTGCCTGCGCGTTTTGTCAATCCAATTGATGTCGCAATTGCCTGGATGCAAGCGTGTCAGCAATTTGTGCAGGAAAACTGCCCAAGTGCTGTTCCGCAAGTGCTCACCTTTGGCCGCTTTGAAGCCCTAGGCAGCACCAACGTGGTGAGCGCAACCGCTAGTGTCAAAGGTACTTTTCGCACCATGGACGAAACCTGGCGTGCAGCAGTCAAAAATGCGCTCCAAGCAAAAGCAAGTGAAGTAGCCGCTCAATTTGGCGCAAAAATCAATTTAACTATCGGAGAGGGCTATCCCTTTCTCATGAACGACCCCACACTTACTCAAAAAGTGCAGGGAATATTAGTAGAAACCTTAGGCGCCGCGCAAATTGAAACATTAGGCTTGCGCATGACTGCCGAAGATTTTGCTTTTTACAGCCACCACAGACCGGTTTGTTTTTTCAGATTGGGTACAGGTTTTGCCGATAAAGCAAGCAACCCAGCGGTGCATCATCCGCAGTTCGATATCGATGAAAATGCACTCGAAGTAGGTGTCAAATGTATGTTAGCCATTGCGTTGTCATGAGAAAGCTCGTTTATGTTTTCTTATTGTTTCTCGTTTTTGCCTGTTCGAAAATCGAGCACAAACAAAAAATGCTAGAAGGCAACTGGAAACTCAATGTGGTGCGCATCGAAGACGGCGAAGGCTTTATGTTTTATGACAGCGCTGCCGTTGGCGCTTTTACCTTTCTGAATAACACGCTTTTTGGAAGAGCAGACTACACTTATTCTTATTTTGGGTTGTATCAGGTCAGTGACTCGGTGCTTTTTGAAAACACCGCGCTAGCGCTGAGCGCCGATGGCATGTATATTCAGATTGCACGCCCGACCGATACCTTGCAAGCAAAGCTCATTATGTTGACCAAAAAGCAACTAACTTTTGAGTACTACGATTTCTTGCAATACCGCCTCAAGCGCTTCAGCCTAACTAAACAATAGGCGCTGTTAAAGAAAGCCTAATTCTAGCTTGGCTTCTTCGCTCATCATGTCTTTGTCCCAGGGCGGATCAAAAACGATATTGACTTTTGCACTGGCCACGCCATCGACGCTAGCCACTTTGTCTTCGACTTCTTTGGGCATAGATTCGGCTACGGGGCAATTTGGAGAAGTGAGGGTCATATCGATGTAGACGTGGTTGTCTGTTTCAACTTTTACTTCGTAAATAAGGCCGAGTTCAAAGATGTCTACAGGGATTTCGGGGTCGTAGATGGTTTTGAGCATCTCGACGATGCGGTCTTCTAATTCGTTCATTGGGCTAGACTTTGAAGTGCTTCGGTTTTCATGCGTTTGACCATGCTTAAAAGGCCGTTGGCTCGGGTAGGTGAGAGGTGTTCGGCCAAACCAATTTCATTGATAAAAAATAGCTCAGCTTGCAGAATGGCCGCTGGGCTTTCATTGTTGTAGACATGAATGAGCAAGCCGATGATGCCTTTGGTAATGATGGCGTCGGAATCTGCGCTGAACTGCATTTTGCCGTCTTTGATATCGGTGGCTAACCAAACATTGGATTGGCAACCCTCGATGAGGCGTTCGGTAGTTTTGAGCTCGGGAGAGAGTGTCGGGACGCTTTTGCCGAGTTCGATGATGTATTCGTATTTGTCCATCCAGTCGTCGTAGATGGCAAATTCGTCGATGATTTCTTGTTGTTTTACTTGGATGCTCATGCGCCTAAAATTTGCATGCTGCGCTCGAGGGCAGCTACGAAAATATCAATTTCTTCTTTGGTGTTGTAAAAGGCAAAAGATGCGCGCACCGTGCCTGGAATTTGGTAGAAATCCATGAGCGGCTGCGTGCAGTGGTGACCGGTGCGCACGGCAATGCCTTGCTTGTCTAGGAGCGTACCGATGTCAAAGGGGTGCATGCCGTCTATGGTAAATGAAACCACGCTTGTTTTGTGCTTGGCTTCGCCGATGATGTGTAGGCCTTCAAAGGTATCGAGAATGCCTTGCGCATATTTGGTGAGCTCGAGCTCGTGGGCAGCAGCAGCTTGCATGTCGAGGCCTTGCAAAAAGGAGATGGCACTGCCGAGGCCAATGGCGCCTGCAATATGTGGTGTTCCGGCTTCAAACTTGAGTGGTAGCATGTTGTAGGTGGAGCGCTCAAAAGTAACTTTTGCGATCATGTCGCCACCACCTTGGTAAGGCGGCATGCTGTCGAGGAGCGCTTCTTTGCCGTAGAGGATG
Source organism: Crocinitomicaceae bacterium (assembly GCA_021738405.1). Classification (GTDB taxonomy): domain Bacteria; phylum Bacteroidota; class Bacteroidia; order Flavobacteriales_D; family Crocinitomicaceae; genus UBA952. Next base: position 26,177 of record JAIPCC010000021.1, read on the forward strand.
CCAATACCTGTTGGACCGAATACTTTGTGGCCGGAAAATGTGTAGAAATCGCAGTTGAGGTCTTGGACGTCAATGGAAAGGTGTTGGATGCTTTGGGCGCCGTCTAGTAATACTTTGGCGCCAACTTGGTGCGCTTTGGAGATGAGTTCTTTGACGGGGTTGATGGTGCCGAGCGTGTTGGAAATATGGGTGATGGCTAAAATCTTGGTGCGCTCATTGAGCATTTGCTCAAAAGCTTGAAGGTCGAGCTCGCCTTTTTTGGAGATCGGAATCACGCGCAAGATGCAGCCCTTGCGCTCGCACAAAAGTTGCCAAGGCACAATGTTGGAGTGGGGCTCCATGGCTGAAATCAGGATTTCGTCGCCGGGTTTAAGGCGCTCGCCAAAAGAAAACGCCACGAGGTTGATGCTGTCGGTGGTGCCTTTTGTGAAGATGATTTCTTCCGGGGCTTTGGCGCCAATGTATTGTTGGATGTTGCGCCTGGCCGCTTCATAGGCGGAGGTAGCTTGTTGGCTCAAGTAATGCACGCCACGGTGAATATTCGCGTTTTCGAGCGCGTAATATTGTTGGAGGGTGTCGAGCACCACTTGCGGTTTTTGCGAGGTGGCGCCGTTGTCAAAATAAATGAGTTGTTTGCCGTATACTTTTTGGCGCAGGGCCGGAAAAAGTTCGCGGATGGCGGAAACGGAAAACGGAACAGGAGCCATACTTTTGAGTTTGGTACAAAAGTACGGATTTTCGCTATTTTGAATGGTTCTAAAGAAGCAAAATAAAAGATTTCTTTTTCTTTAGCGGCGCCGTATTATTTGGCCTTGAGCTCAACGAACGGAATCATGATTTCTTCTAGCGAAATACCGCCGTGCTGAAAGGTTTGTCCGTAGTAGTTCACGAAGTGATTATAGTTGTTGGGGTACACAAAGAAATCTTGCTCGCGCGCAAACACAAACTCGGCAGACATCTTGAGTTTGGGCAGTTGCGCTTCTTGCGGATTCTTGACCACAAAAACTTCTTTGGCATCGTAACTGAGGCCTCTGCCAGCTTTGTAGCGCAAGTTGGAGTTGGTATTGCGCTCGCCCACAATGCGCACGGGTTTGGTTACTTTGATGGTGCCGTGGTCGGTGGTAATGATGAGCCTGTGCCCGGCGTCGGCAATTTTTTTAAGGATGTCCAGAAGCGGGGAGTGCTCTAGCCAGCTGGTGGTAATCGAGCGGTAGGCCGCTTCGTTGTCGGCGAGTTCGCGGATTACTTCCATTTCGGTGCGGGCATGCGAGAGCATATCTACAAAATTGTAGACAATGAAATTGACGTCGTTGTCTTTCCATTGGTGGAATTGATCGCCGAGCTTTTTGCCGGCCTCGACGTTGGTGATTTTGTTGTAAGACCACTTCACGTTCTTGCCCAAGCGCTTGAGCTGCGCTTCTAGGAAGTCTTTTTCGTGCATGTTTTTGCCGCCTTCGTCGTCTTCGTTCTTCCAAAGAGTCGGGAAGCGCCTTTCGATTTCAGCGGGCAAGAGCCCTGCAAAAAACGCGTTTCGGGCGTAGTGCGTGGCAGTTGGCAAGATCGAAAAGACGATGTCTTCTTTTTCTTTTTGGAAATAGCGCCCCACAATGCCTTCGATGGTTTTCCATTGGTCAAAGCGCAGGTTGTCGATGACTAATACGGCGAGTTTTTCTTTGCCGATGAGCGGTGCAATGCGGTCTTTGATGAGCGTGTGGATCATGGTGGGCGCATCGGGGTCGCCGCTGGTCCAGTCGAGGTAGTTGTCTTCGATGAAGTCGCAGAAAAGTTTGTTGGCTTCTTTTTTCTGCATCTCGAAGATTTCGCGCATGCCGGTGTCTTCGATGTTGTCTAGTTGGAGCTCCCAGAAAACGAGTTTGGTGTAGAGTTCTTTCCATTCGTCGGCGTCTAAGCGACCAGAAAGTTGCATCCCGAGTTGGCGGAATTCTTGCTGGTAGCTCGCGTTGGTTTTCTGACTGATGAGCTTGCTGTGGTCGAGGTTTTTTTTGATGCTCAGTAAAATCTGATTCGGATTGACCGGCTTGATGAGGTAGTCGGCAATTTTGGAACCGATGGCCTCTTCCATGATGTGTTCTTCTTCGCTTTTGGTGATCATCACGACCGGTACAAGCGCTTTGTGCTCCTTGATTTGTGCGAGCGTTTGTAGGCCGCTCAGTCCGGGCATGTTTTCATCGAGAAAGATGATGTCAAAATGCTGACCCAAGGCTTTTTCGATGGCATCTTGGCCATTGGTTGCCGTTTCTACTTCGTAACCTTTTGACTCCAAGAAGAGCACGTGTGGTTTGAGTAATTCGATTTCGTCGTCGGCCCAAAGAATTTTACCTTGCATATGTCTTATTTTTAATAGCTTTGATTGAATTTTTTAAAGTTAGCAACTTGCCAGCGAACACAGCCCCCAACAACAAGAAGAAAATCATAAACGACCCAGTCTACGGTTTTATTTCTTTGCCCCACGAAATTATTTTCGATATTCTCGAGCATCCTTACCTGCAGCGCTTGCGTCGCATACAACAATTAGGGCTCAGTCATTTGGTGTATCCGGGCGCTATGCACACCCGTTTTCATCACGTATTGGGTGCCATGCACCTCATGACCCAAGCTGTTACGAGCATTCGCCGCAAAGGCCATTCGATCAGCGAGGAAGAAGAACGCGCGGTTTGCTTGGCTATTTTATTGCACGATATCGGCCACGGCCCCTTTAGCCATGCGCTCGAGTACGACATCGTTTGCGGCGTCAGCCACGAACAAATCTCAGCTTACTTTATTGCCGAGCTCACTGTAGAGTATGGGCAAGACCTCGCTTTGGCACTTGAAATCTTCAAAAACGAATACCACCGTCCGTTTTTGCATCAATTGGTATCTAGTCAGCTCGATATGGACCGCCTCGACTACCTCAACCGCGACAGCTTTTATTCGGGTGTTTCGGAGGGCGTCATTGGCAGCGAGCGCCTCATCGAGATGCTGAATGTCCACGAAGGGAATTTAGTGCTCGAGGAAAAAGGAATTTACTCCGTAGAAAAATTTATTGTGGCCCGCCGCCTCATGTATTGGCAAGTGTATTTACACAAAACAGTAGTGGCCGCTGAGTTCATGCTGATTCACGCCCTGCGCCGCGCCAAAGAATTGGTCAAGGCCGGTACGCCATTGTTTGCCAGCCCTTCCTTGCATTTTTTCTTGTCTCAGGACATCAAAAGCGAGCACTTCGAGCAAGACCCCATGGTGTTGACGCATTTTGCACGGCTCGACGACTACGATATCTGGGGCGCCATTAAAGTGTGGCAGTTTGCACCCGATTATATTTTGGCAACGCTTTGCTCTGGGTTGGTCAATCGCCAATTGTTCAAAATCGAAATTTCCAAGACGCCATTTAGTGCCGAGCGCATTGCAGCCGTAGAGCAGCGCATCAGAGAAGAGCACCAATTGCCAGAGCAAGACCTTCCCTATTTTATTTATTCAGACCGCCTGACCAATAAAGCCTACAACGAACAAAAGCAAAACATCAATTTGCTCTTGAAAAATGGCAGCATATTGGATTTATCCAAAGCATCGGACAACCTGAATATTTCAGCGCTTTCCACGCCAGTAGAGAAGTACTTTTTGTGTTACCCGCGTTAATCGGCGTCTTTAGAGGGTTTGTTGAGACTTGATAATGACCGTTTTGTTGAGAACGGCTGAAGTCGGGATCGTGATGAGGTCACCTTCAGGTGACTTGATGTACATGAAAAAGAAGCTCAAATCGATGAGTTCACCTTCTGT
>JAIPCC010000022.1 GCA_021738405.1 Crocinitomicaceae bacterium
CCGTGCTTTTTGCCAAGCGTTCAACGTAGATGTCATAGAAATTCTGATTTACAAATTCAAAGACGGCGTCTTCTTTGGCAAACTCATTTGCGAGCAAGATGGCGTTCCTACAGAGCTCGATTCCCGCACTTCTGATGCCATTGCTATTGGCGTGCGCTTCAAGGCGCCCATCTATACGCTCAGTAGCATTCTCGACGAAGTCAGCGGCATTTCACCGAGCGCACTTTCTGAGCCCTATGATTTTGACGACGAAAATGATATCTTTGGCCACGACGAGAAAGCGCCAAATGAATGGGATATCTACGCCACAGAAGAGCTAGAACATCAATTATCGGAGGCACTCGATAACGAAGATTACGAACTAGCCTCAAAAATCCGCGATGAACTCAACCGCCGCCATCAAAACTAGACTTACCCTCCTCAGTTTTTTTCAATTTTTTGTTTGGGGAGCCTGGCTCACCACCATCGGCACCTACTGCACCGAAGGAAAGGGTTGGAGCTTTCCGCAATTTGGCGCCATTTTTTCCACACTTGCCCTCTCTTCTATCCTGATGCCTTCTATCATTGGCATTATTGCCGACAAATGGCTGCGTGCAGAGCGCTTGTATGGCATTTTACACCTCACTTACGGAAGTATCATGCTCTTGATTCCAAATATTGCTTTTCTTCAGGAGCTTTTCCCCTCGTTAGCGGCAACACAAGAGTATGAAATTCTCTACTGGATCGTTTTTGCCGGAATGATGGCATATATGCCTTCGATATCACTCTCCAACTCGGTTTCTTACCGCATCTTGAAGATGAACCAGCTCAATGTGCAGACCGACTTCCCCAAAATTCGGGTTTGGGGCACCATCGGATTTATTGCCGCTATGTGGCTCACCAACCTCAGCGGCAGCAAGGCTTCAGCCAATCAATTTTACATTGCAGGAGTCGGTGCCATCTTACTCGGCATCTATGCCTTCTCCTTACCAGCCTGTCATCCGCAAGGAAAAACAAATGAAAAGAAATCCTTGGCCCAACAACTCGGCCTAGACGCCTTTAAGCTTTTTGGAGAATACCGCATGGCCTTATTTTTCATCTTCTCTATCTTGCTCGGTGCCGCGCTTCAACTCTCCAATATGTACGGCGATGCTTACCTGAGCAGTTTTCCGAAAGGAACGCTCGTGGAGAAATACTCAACCATCATTTACTCGATATCTCAGGTCTCTGAAACTATATTTATCCTGACCATCCCCTTCTTTTTAAAGCGCTTCGGGATCAAAAACGTGATGCTTTTTGCGCTTATTGCATGGGTGCTGCGCTACGGTTTCTTTGCCTACGGAAGCACAGATTTTGGCGTATTTTTGATTGTCATGAGCTGTATTGTTTACGGAATGGCGTTTGATTTCTTCCTGATTTCGGGCTCTATGTTTGTAGAAGCCAACACCGACAGCAACATTCGCTCGAGTGCACAAGGATTGTTCATCATGATGACCAACGGCATTGGCGCGTACATCGGAACGGTAGCCAGTAGTCAAATCATCGATAACTATTTTATGATCTCAGCCACAGAAACGGACTGGCACGGTGCGTGGTTGCTCTTTGCCGCCTATTCGCTCGTGGTGGCGATTTTATTTCTGCTCTTATTCAAGGAGAAACGCACGGCCTAATCTCTCGTAAATTTATAGCCTACCCCCCTGATGGAATGAAAATGACGCGGATTTTTCGGGTCGGCTTCGAATAACTTTCTGAAATTCAGGATGTAGTTATCTATGGTTCTGGAGGTCGGAATTTGTTCAGAGCCCCACAAGCGGTCGAGGATTTCATTGCGCGAAATCACTTTGCCTTCTTTTTCGACAAAAAGCTCGAGCAACTGCACCTCTCTTTTGGTAAAAGTATGCATCAACATGCCGGCGGCGTCGCGGAGTTCGAAGGAATTGAAATCGACTTGTTTATCTCCGATGAGGTTTTGCGTTAAGGGCTCTATCTGAACAGACCCATTGATCAAGATCTGAATTTTGAGCAGGAGTTCTTCTAAATCAAACGGCTTCACGAGGTAATCATTGGCCCCTAATTTGAGGCCAGCAACACGATCTGCTGTGGTACCTTTTGCCGACAAAAACAAGACAGGTACAGCCGAATGCTTGCGGATTTCTTTACATAAATCAAAACCCGAAACATGCGGGAGCATCACGTCTAGAATCACTAAATCGAAATGAATGGGGCCCGAAAAGAGCTGTTGGGCTAGCGCACCGTCTGCATAGGCATCTACGGCGTATCCTTCCAATTCGAGATTCAAAGAAATGGTGTCGCGCAGGCTTTGCTCGTCTTCGACTAAACAGATACGGTACATGTGCTATTTTTTGATAGAAAAGTGTATTTTTGGTTGAAATTACTATAAACTCTTCAAACTATGAATAAAATTCTACGCTTTGGGCTCCTCATTTTGGGCCTTCAGGTTGGGGTTTGGGCACAACAATCTCTTGCTCATACCAGCAAATTGGAGCTCTCCAAAGAAGTGCCAACGCTTGCCTTGCAAACACCTGATTTAGGCATACTTGCCGCAGAAGATATCCTCCGCGACAAACAAGGCGTGCTTTACCGCATTGGTGTTGCGCTTCCGGCCCACCTCACGCCTCAAAATGCAGGTCACTGGACCACCAACGCCGACGGCAGCCGCACTTGGCAAATGGTGATTTCAGCACCAGGCGCCGAAGCCTTGAGCTACCTTTTTGAAAAGTTTGTTTTGCATGGTGGTAGCACCTTGCGCATTCAAAACCTAGGTGGCCAAGACGTACATCCTGTGCTTACGAGTGCAGATGTCGAGGCACATCAAATGCAAAATGCAGCACTTTGTGGCGGCTCAAAACACGTACTCACCCTTACAGAGCCGGCTTACACTACGCCCTCCGAAATTTACATCGACCGCGTCATGTACAACTACCGCTCAACAGGTTTTGAAGTGGAAGAAAAAATCAATGAGTCAGATCCGTGTGAAGTAAACGTCAACTGTTCACCTGTCGGTGACGCTTGGCAAGATGAAAAACGCGGCGTTGCTCGTATTTACGTAGTAGAAGGCAATCAAGCAGGTTGGTGCTCAGGGTCTTTGATCAACAACACCGCACAAGACTGCAAACCTTACTTCCTCACTGCCCTACATTGTGGCGTTAGCGCTACAGCGGCGAACATGAATCAATGGAAATTCTATTTCCGCTACGAGGCAGCAGCCTGCACCAATCCAACTACCGTTGGTTCGCTTGCGAGTTATTTTGTAACGGGTTGCTTGCGCATTGCAGACGCAGCCGACGGCGGTGGCAACTCAGGTTCTGACTTCTTATTGGTCAAATTAGGTAACGCCAACAATGAAAATACGGTCATCAACAACTTGAAATCGGCAAACTTGAACGCTTACTGGAACGGTTGGAATGCAAGTACAAGCCCAACTACAGGCGGCGTGAGCATCCATCACCCAGCTGGCGACATCAAAAAAATCTCTACTTTCTCTGGCAATACCGTTTCAACGCAATGGGGAACAGCCACGGGCTCGCACTGGCGCGTTACCTGGACTGCCAATACCAATGGACACGGCGTTACAGAAGGTGGCTCTTCGGGCTCACCACTTTTTGACAACACCGGCAACATCATCGGAACACTCACCGGTGGTTCATCTTATTGTACCGCGCTCTCTGCGCCAGACCAATATGGCAAAATGGCTTTCCACTGGACCAACAACGGCACCACTGCAATTGAGCAACTCAAGCCTTGGCTAGATCCTGCAAACTTAAATGTGTTGGTATTTGGTGGCTCTGCTGACCCATGTACGCCAACTACTCCAGTAGCTCCTGTTGCCAATTTTGTAGCCAGTGCAACAAGTGTAGCTCCTGCAACAACCGTTAGCTTTACCGATTTATCGACAGGCATTCCTACTTCTTGGGCTTGGTCTATAAGCCCAGCAACAGGTTGGAGCTATGCAGGTGGCAGCAACGCCAGCACGCAAAACCCGCAAATCGTTTTCAATACTGTTGGGCAATACACCGTGAGCCTTACCGCTACCAACGCGCAAGGATCAGACGTAGAGACCAAGAACAATTATATTGTGGTTGCGCAAGTAACAGGCCCATGTACGGCTAGCGCAGTTTGCGACGAATATATCGCGGCTGTGAGCTTCAATACCATCAACAACACATCCGCTTGCGGTAACAACGGCTACACCGACTTCACAAGCACGAGCACCTCATTGGCGCAAGGCACAGCCTACACGCTCACTATTACGCCTGCAATTGTCAACAACACCCAAGCAGCTGCCTACACCAACGACGAAATTGCAGCCTGGATTGACTTCAACAACGACTTCGATTTCAACGACGCCGGCGAACAAGTAGCCTATGTTTTAGTCGCGACCGGTTGGGTCAATACCTTTAATGTTTCTATTCCTTTGGCATCCAGCACAGGTCCTGTGCGCATGCGCGTACGCATCTCTTATCAACCAGATGGCGCGATTACGCCTTGCGGACCAGCGAGCTACGGCGAAACAGAAGACTACACCATCAATATCACTTCTGGTGCAGGCCTCAATGACAACCCACTTGGATTGGTACAAATGTATCCTAACCCAGCCCAAGATCTTGTTTATATCGATTTGAAAAACCTCGGTGAAAATGGTTTAATTGAGATTTTGGATGTCAATGGCAAAATTTTGTCTCAAACGACTGGCATTGCCGGACAAATCAATACAGTGGGCATTGCCCAGCTAGCAAATGGTTTGTATCATGTGCGAATGAGTGCGAACGGACAGCAATTCACCCAAAGATTGATCAAGAACTAAACAATTGATTGTTCTGTTTGAAAATACAAAGCGGCCCGCTCTAAGTGGGTCGCTTTTTTTTCGGGCAACATGCGGTTCCAATTGGCTACCATTTGCACAGTGCGTATGTTTTTGCGCAAGCGCTCTTGGTGCTTGTCTACAAAATGCCAGAAAAGCGCATCAAAAAGTGCTGCGCCATCGGCATCTGTTTTGAATCCTTGCTTTTTGAGGTAATTGGAACCTGAGAAATAAGGTTTGGTGGTCATGAGGCCGCCATCTGCGTACTGACTCATGCCGTACACATTCGGTACCATCACCCAATCGTAGGCATCGATGAAGTACATCATGAAAAAACGATACACCTCATCTGGATGCGTCTCAGACAAAAAGAAAAAATTACCCAAGAGCATCAGGCGTTCGATATGATGCGCATAGGCGTGTTGTGCTAACTTTTGACCTGCATTTTTAAACAAGGTCAAATCCGATAAATTTGACCAATCCAAAGGTCTGTAGTGTTGCATCGCATTTGTAGTACGCTGCGCCACACCGACTTTTTCGTAGACCGCCCGAATGAACTCCCTCCACCCGATCACTTGCCGGATGAATCCTTCTGCACTTTCTATCTCCACTTTGCCGTCGTGAAAAGCGGTCAGCACTCGCTGAACCACTTCGCCCGGAAGCAAAAGGCCAATGTTGAGCGCCGCTGATAAATTGGAATGAAACACAAAAGTGGAATCGGCGCTAAATGCATCTTGATACGGACCAAAAAGTGCAAGGTTGGTCTCGATAAAGAAATCCAGGGCAGCCTTGGCCTCTTGGTGCGTGACCGGATAAGCGCTCAGGTCTGGGTCTCCGGGATGAGTCGGGTAGTTTGTTGACACAAAACTTTGGGCTTCTTGCGCCCACTCACTTTGATAAACAGTAAAAAGTGGCGTCGTGAGTCCTTTGGGTAGGGCCTTGCGGTTGTCTGCATCAAAACTCCAGCGGCCACCGAGCGGTTGCCCATTGGCTTCTAGAAGGATGCCGAGGCGCTCGCGCTGCTTTTTATAGAAGTCGGCCATGAAGAAGCGCTGTTCGCGTTGGCCAAAAAGCGTTTGGTTGTCTGAAGGCGTATTGATGAACGACGGATTGTCCAGCCATTGAACCGATAGGTCTTGTTGGGTGGCATACCGACGGATTCTTTTTTCCAATAAAAAATCGGTGGGGTCTACGACGGTGAGTTCGTTCGTCATTTGACCCAATTGCTCAAAGATGCCCTCTAATTTTGCTGCTTTGGCCTCAAAGTAGCGCACTACTTTGCCGTTACTCCGCAAATATTCTGCGTAGTAATTCATGGAAGCGCGGTGCAAAGCCAGTTTTTTCTGGTGAAAAGGTACTTTGGTAAAGAAGAGTTCGTCCTCGATGAGCCAAAATTCTTGGGCGTGCGCAAACGCAGGGTGCTGCTCGAAAAGCTGCTGCGGGAAAACCAAACAAACGGACGTAGACATATACAACTAACACCCCAAAAACAACTTTGTTTGACAATCGCGCGCACGGTTTTTTTTGAGTTTACAATTTCTTTACATGGACTGCAAACTCTCCGTAATTTTGTCTTGTATTTAAACGCAATCATGGATAAAGTTTCTTATGTTGGCAATGCAGACGTCAGCGCCATTGAACACCTCTACCAGCAATACCGCCAAGACCCTACAAGTGTAGACAACGGCTGGGCCAAATTCTTCGAAGGATTTGAATTTGCACAAACCAGTTTTGACAAGAGCGGCACGATTCCAGAAAATTTTGTGAAGGAATTCAAGGTCATCAACCTCATCAATGGCTACCGCACACGCGGACACCTCTTTACACACACCAACCCCGTACGCGAACGCCGCAAGCACACACCAACGCTCGACATCACTCATTTTGGCCTCACAGAAGCCGACCTAAACGTAGTTTTTCAAGCGGGCGAGCAAATTAGCATTGGTGCAGCTAAACTTTCCGATATCATAGCACACCTCGAGCTCACGTATTGCCAATCTATCGGCATTGAGTACATGTACATGCGCGACCCAGAACGCATCGATTGGTTCCGCAATAAAATTGAACTCAGCAACCGCCCGGTATTTGATCCAAAACGCAAGAAGAAAATCTACGAAAAACTCAACCAAGCCACAGGCTTTGAGGCTTTCTTAGGCAAAAAGTTTGTTGGGCAAAAACGCTTTTCCATCGAAGGTGGCGAAGGCCTGATTCCAGCTCTTGACACACTCGTGCGCAAAGGAGCGGATTTGGGTGTTGAATATTTCGTCATGGGGATGGCGCATCGCGGCCGCCTCAATACGCTTGCCAATATCTTTGAGAAACGCCCACGCGATATTTTCAGGGAATTTGAAGGAAAAGAATTTGATTTTGAAACCACATTTGATGGCGACGTCAAGTATCACCAAGGGTTTACATCTTATATCAAACTAGAAAATGGTCAGCAAATTGGTCTTACCCTTGCACCCAACCCCTCGCACTTAGAGGCGGTAAATACCGTTGTGGAAGGAATTGCGAGAGCAAAAATTGACCACGTTTACCAAACTGAAGACAAAGTTTGCCCTGTTTTGATCCACGGCGACGCCGCAGTTGCAGGCCAAGGTATCGTTTACGAAACCATTCAGATGGCAGGCCTAGACGGCTACAGAACAGGTGGCACCATTCATATTGTGGTGAACAACCAAGTGGGCTTTACCACCAACTACCTCGACGGACGCACCTCTACCTATTGTACAGACGTTGCCAAAACCACGCTCTGCCCAGTATTCCACGTCAACGGCGACGACATCGAGGCGGTAGTAACCACCATCGAAATTGCCATGGAATACCGCCAGGCTTTTCACCGCGACATCTTCATCGATTTGTTGTGCTACCGCAAATACGGCCACAACGAAGGCGACGAACCTAAGTTTACGCAACCGAAGCTCTATAACATCATTGCCAAGCACCCGAACCCAAGAGAGATCTACCTGGAGCAACTCCAGCGCGAGGCTTTGATGAGTGCCGAAGACGCCAAGCAAATTGATCAAGTTTACCAGCAATTTTTGGAAGCCGAATACGAAGCATCTAGAAGCCGCGACAAAGCATTGGTTTATGACTTCTTGAGCCTCACTTGGAAAGACTACCGCCACGGAACCGCTAAAGATTTTGAGCAATCTCCGCAAACCGGTATCGCTAAAAAAGAGTTATTGACCCTCGGACGCAAGTTAGCTACCCTCCCAGAAGGTAAGAAATACTTTAGAAAAATTGCCAAAATTTTCGAAGACCGCCTCAATGCTATTGAAAGCGACAAGCTAGACTGGGGCTCAGCAGAAATGTTGGCCTATGCCACACTCTTGGCAGAAGGACACGCCGTGCGCATTTCCGGACAAGACGTGGAGCGCGGTACGTTTTCGCATCGCCATGCGGTGGTCAAGACCGAAGACACCGAAGAAGAAGTACTGACGCTCAATGCGCTTCAAGACAAACAGGGCGTATTCACCATCTACAACTCTTTATTGTCTGAATACGGCGTGCTCGGTTTTGAATACGGTTACTCTTTAGCCAACCCGTCCGGGCTCACCATTTGGGAAGCGCAATTTGGTGACTTCTTCAATGGCGCCCAAACAATGGTAGACCAATTCATTTCTGCAGGAGAAGACAAATGGGCCACCCAAAGTGGTTTGGTCATGCTGTTGCCGCACGGCTATGAAGGCCAAGGCGCAGAGCACTCCAGCGGACGCATGGAGCGCTTCTTGCAGCAATGCGCTGACCTCAATATGCAAATTGTCAATACCTCAACACCAGCCAATCATTTCCATTTGTTGCGCCGTCAAATCAAGCGCGATTTCAGAAAGCCGCTCGTGGTCTTCTCACCAAAAATGTTGTTGCGCTACCCTGACGCCACTTCAAGTTTGGACGAAATGGCCAAAGGTGCCTTCCAAGAGGTCCTCGACGACAGCGCAGCAGTTGCTAAAAAAATAGATACCGTTGTGCTCTGTAGTGGGAAGTTTTATTACGAAATGAAAGTCAAGGCAGCAGAACTTGGCGTCGAGAATATGGCTTTTGTGCGCGTGGAGCAACTCTACCCGCTTCCAACAGCACAGATTGATGCTATTGTAGCAAAATACAAAGCCACAAACATCCTTTGGGCCCAAGAAGAACCAGCCAATATGGGCGCATGGACACACATGGCCATGAATTTGCGCCATATTCCGCTAGTTGGCATCTGCAGACCTGCAAGCGCCGCAAGTGCCGAAGGATCCAAAAAATTACACGAAATTCGCCTCAAACAATTGTTCCACGACCTCTTTGCCTACGCAAAGAAAGCCTAAAATAGAAACGTATGTCACTATTAGAAATGAAAGTCCCGAGTCCGGGAGAATCGATCTCAGAAGTAGAAATTGCCACTTGGCTCGTTGCCGATGGCGATTACGTCGAAAAAGACCAAGCCATTGCCGAAGTAGATTCGGACAAAGCGACGCTTGAGTTGCCTGCTGAAGAAAGCGGCATCATTACGCTCAAAGCAGCGGAAGGCGACGTAGTCAAAGTAGGGCAAGTTGTTTGCCTCATCGATACGAGTGCAGCGCGCCCTGCGGGCGCACCTGCAGCGGCGCCAGCCCAAAGCGCTGCGCCCCAACCTGAGGCGCCTGCGGCGCCAACAGCCGCGCCTGCGGCAGCGGCCCCTAACCCAGATTCAGTGAAGCCAGCGAGTTATGCGAGCGGTTCGGCCTCTCCTGCAGCTGCTAAAATCATCAAAGAAAACAACATCAATACCGGAGCCATCAAAGCGAGCGGCAAAGATGGGCGCATCACCAAGCAAGATGTCATTGCAGCGATGTCTGCTGGCTTCTCTACCGAGGCCACACAAGGCTGGGGTGGCACGCGTGAGCAAAGCCGCGAAAAAATGTCGATGCTGCGCCGCAAAATTGCAGAGCGTTTGGTTGCCGTGAAGAACGAAACCGCCATGCTGACTACTTTCAACGAAGTAGACATGAAGCCAATTATGGACATCCGCGCCAAATACAAAGACGCCTTTGCCAAGCACCACGAAGTGAATCTTGGCTTTATGTCGTTCTTTACCAAAGCGGTAACGGAAGCCCTTAAGTTGTATCCGGCGGTCAATGCGCAAATCGATGGCAACGAAATGATATTTCACGATTACGCCGACATCGGCATTGCCGTTTCTTCGCCAAAAGGCCTCATGGTACCGGTGGTGCGCAACGCCGAACAAATGGGTCTTGCCGACATCGAACGCGAAATCAAGCGCTTGGCGATCAAAGCCCGCGATGGCAAAATGACACCAGAAGACATGAGCGGCGGCACCTTCACCATCACCAACGGCGGCGTGTTTGGCTCCATGCTCTCTACACCGATCATCAATCCGCCGCAATCGGCCATTCTCGGCATGCACAACGTCGTGGAACGCCCTGTAGCGATCAACGGAAAAGTAGAAATCAGACCGATTATGTATGTGGCGCTTTCTTACGACCACCGCATCATCGACGGCAAAGAATCTGTAGGTTTCTTGGTGAAAGTCAAAGAAATGCTCGAAAATCCGGAGCGCATGCTCTTTGGCGCAAAAGACCCGATGCAGATCTTGCTCGGCCTCTAAAAAAGCTTCAAAATCTCTTGTAAAAAGCGTTCTTCGGAGCGCTTTTTTTGCTTCGGAGCTTTGGATTGCTTTTCGTATATTTGCTGTTCAAAAAATTGTAGCAATAATGTCAAAAATCAGGAAGCAAGACGCTCTAGATTACCATTCCTCGGGCCGACCAGGAAAAATAGAAGTAGTTCCTACAAAACCTTACGCCTCACAACGAGACCTCTCCTTGGCCTACTCTCCTGGTGTAGCCGAGCCCTGCTTGCGCATCGCCGAGAACAAAGCCGACGTCTACAAATACACCGCCAAACGCAATTTGGTTGCCGTTATTTCCAACGGAACTGCCGTGCTTGGCTTGGGCGATATCGGACCAGAAGCCTCTAAACCGGTGATGGAAGGCAAAGGCTTGCTATTCAAAATTTTTGCCGACATCGACGTTTTTGACATCGAAGTAGACGCCAAAGACCCAGAGCTTTTCATCCAAACCGTGAAGGCCATTGCCCCAACTTTCGGCGGCATCAACCTCGAGGACATCAAAGCGCCAGAAGCCTTTGAAATCGAGCGCCGACTCAAAGAAGAGCTCGATATTCCGATCATGCACGACGACCAACACGGCACCGCTATCATCAGCGCCGCTGCACTGCTCAACGCTCTCGAGCTCTCCAACAAGCAAATCGACAAAATCAAAATTGTGGTTTCTGGAGCAGGCGCCGCAGCTGTCTCTTGTGTCAAGCTCTACCACCGCTTGGGCGTCAAGCCCGAGAACGTATTTATGTACGATTCCAAAGGCCTCATTCACGCCGGCCGCACGGACCTCGACGACATGAAAAAAACCTTTGCTGCGCACCCTAAAGATGTTGATTTTGAAAAAGCTTTCAAGGGCGCAGACGTCTTCTTAGGACTTTCCAAAGCGGGGCTTGTCAGCAAAGACATGATCGCCTCCATGGCCAAAGACCCCATTGTATTTGCACTAGCCAACCCCGAGCCCGAAATTTCTTACAAAGAAGCTACATCGGTGCGCAAAGACATCATTATGGCAACCGGGCGTTCAGACCATCCTAATCAGGTCAACAACGTACTCGGCTTCCCGTACATTTTCCGCGGTGCACTCGACGTGCGCGCCACCACCATCAACGAAGAAATGAAATTAGCGGCGGTCAAGGCCATTGCTGCGCTTGCCAAAGAAACCATCCCAGAAGAGGTGATTGAAGCCTACGGAGGCAAGAATATTTCTTTTGGCCACGAGCAAATCATTCCAAAGCCACTAGACCCGCGCCTCATTTATTATGTAGCGCCTGCCGTTGCGCGCGCCGCAATGGAGTCTGGTGTGGCCCAAGAACCTATTGAAGATTGGGAAGAATACGAAATCCAACTCAAAAGCCGCCTTGGCCTAGACAACAAACTGCACCGCAACATCACCTCCAAAGCGCAAGGGTCACCAAAAACCGTTGTGTTCCCAGAGGGCGACAACATCAAAATCCTCAAAGCGGCTCAACAAGCATACGACGAAGGTGTGGCCTTCCCGATTTTACTCGGTAGAAAGCAGCGCATCCTCGACCTCATGAACGAATACAGCATCGAAATACCGGATGTCCAGATCATCGATTGCAAGTCCGACGAAGAAGAAGCGCGCCGCATCCAATATGGCACCGAATTCTTTGAAAAGCGCAAGCGCAAAGGCATTACCGAATACGAAGCGATTTCATTAATGCGCGAACGCAATTACTTTGGCGCCATGATGCTCAACATGGGCGAAGCCGATGCCATGGTTACCGGCCTCACGCGCAGCTACCGTTCTGTGTTGCGTCCAGCCATCAGCACCATCGGTTTGCAAAAGGACATCAAGACCATTGCCGGGATGTACATCCTCAACACCAAAAAAGGTCCACTTTTCTTGGCCGATACCACCGTCAACCTCAACCCAACAGCTGAGCAGATTGCCGAAATCACGGTCAATGTAGCCAAGTTCATCCGCCGCTTAAAAGTTCAGCCGCGCATTGCCCTATTGAGCTACTCCAACTTTGGCTCCTCTCCAGGCGACGACCCTGAAAAAATGGCCAAAGCCGTGAGCATCTTGCATGAAACACAACCCAATCTCGTTGTCGACGGCGAAATGCAAGCCAATTTTGCCCTCAACCCCGAGCTCATGAACGAGAAATTCCCTTTCTCTTTCTTGGCCAATAAAGAAGTCAATACGCTCATTTTCCCGAACCTTTCTGCGGGCAATATCGCCTACAAACTCTTGCAACAAACCAACGAACTCGACGCCATTGGCCCGATCTTATTAGGGATGCGCAAGTCTTTGCACGTCTTGCAACTCGGCGCAAGCGTTCGCGAAATCCTCAGCATGATTAAAATTGCCGTCATCGACGCACAAAGCCAAGACAAATGATTTCAAGACTCAATGGCCGCCTAATTGAAAAGCACCCCACGAACCTGCTCATCGAGTGTGCGGGCGTTGGGTATGATGTCAAAATCTCACTCAATACTTTTTCTGCGCTCCCCGATGCGGAGGCCATTGTTTTGCATACCAAACTGATTGTCAGAGAAGACGCGCACATACTCTATGGTTTTGCGACCAAAGAAGAGCGCGAAATGTTTGGGCACCTCATCAGTGTTTCGGGCATTGGGCCCAACACCGCCCTGATCATGCTCTCCTCCATGACCCCAGACGACATCGCCCACGCCATTCTTTCCGAAGACGTCGTGAGCATTCAAAAAATCAAAGGCATCGGGACCAAAACTGCCCAGCGCGTCATCATTGACCTTAAAAGCAAGGTCTCTAAAATGGAACTCGGCACCGAGAATATTTTCTCTTCGAACAATAGAAATCGATTTGATGCGTTAATTGCATTGGTTTCGCTCGGTTTTGATAAAAAATCAGCCGAAAAAGTATTGGATAAAATCGATACCGGAACCCAAACCGTAGAACAACTGATCAAAGAAGCGCTAAGACTACTATAACCGTGCAACAAAACTACTGGCAAAAATATCTGGCAATTGGCACCCTCATTTGGATGGTGTTTTTCAGCTTTGGAAAAGTGGCTGCCCAAGAGCCAACGCTTCCGTTCCCCATCATCAATCCGCTCAATCCGTTTCAGAACCTACCCCAGAGTTTTGACCTCGGCGACCCAACCAAACTCACTCAAACCATCGTCTACGACCCTGAATCTGGCACTTTTGTTTTCAAAGATGTCATGGGCAAGGACACCTACTTTCGGGCTCCACAAGCCATGACCCTCGAAGAATACCTGCAATACGAAGAAAAAAAGAGCTTCTCTTTAGACTGGAAAGAAATTGTAGCCGAAGAAAGCGCCGAAAACCGCACATTTGAACTACCGATTAAAATTGGATCCAAAGCATTTGAAAGCTTTTTTGGCTCCGATCAAATCACCATTACTCCTGGGGGTAATCTCGAGATTTCTCTCGGCGCCAACCACTCGCGCGTAGACAACCCTATTCTACCCATGCGCCAGCGCAATATCACGCGCTTTGACTTCAATCAGAACATCAACATGGACATCACCGGCCAGATCGGTACCATGATGAAAGTCAACATGAAATACAACACCCGCGCCAACTTTGATTTTGAAAACATCTCCAAACTAGAGCGTACGGGTAAAGAGGACGACATCTTGCAAAAAATTGCATTAGGTCAGGTGAGTTTAGAGTTGCCCACCACCCTCATTCCGAGCTCTCAAACGCTTTTTGGCTTCAAAACACAGCTTAAATTTGGTCGTTCTACAGTAGATTTCATCCTCGCGCAATCCAAAGGAAAACGAACAGAAATCAACGTAACGGGCAAGGCCCAAGTGCAGAAATTTGAAATCACCGCAGACAACTACGAGGCCAACCGCCACTATTTTCTCAACCTCTACCACCAACAACACTACGACACCGCCATGGCTACTCTGCCTGTGGTCAATTCTACTACTTACATTACCCGTATCGAGGTTTGGGTTACCAACCGCAGCAGCATTACCGAAAACACGCGCAACATCGTCGCTTTTTCTGACCTCGGCGAAGCCAAAGCGAGCAACTGCCAAGGAAATCCAGGGAATTATGCTACACAAGAATTGCCAGACAACCAAGCCAATGGCCTTTACGATTGGGCAGCTGTGCAACCACTTGTCCGCGGTTTTTCCAATGCAGTACTCGCCCTCAGCGCGCAAGTCAACTCACCTGGGCCATTTAATCAGGCGGTCGATTACGAAAAAGTAGAAAACGCGCGCAAGCTCAACGAGAACGAGTTTACCTACAACGCGCTACTCGGCTATGTATCGCTCAATACCGCCCTCAACAACGACGAAGTATTGGCGGTAGCCTACGAATACACCTACCGCGGTCAAACGTATCAAATTGGCGAATTCTCCACAGACGGTACCAACGGTCAAGAAGCACTCATCTTGAAACTCATCAAGCCTACCATCACCAATCCTAAAAACAAAATTTGGGACCTCATGATGAAAAACGTCTACTCGATTGGGGCTTACCAAGTAGACCAACTCGGCTTCAAGATTGACGTTTACTACAACAACCGCGAAACATCCGTCTTGCAACCTTTCTTGCCTTTCGACGGCATCGACAAAAAACAGATTGTAACGCTCCTCGATATGGACAAAATCAATCAGAACAACCAGCCTTTCTCGGATGGTGTTTTTGACTTTGCGCCTTTCAATGTGGTGGGCAATAAAATCGACAATGGCGGTACCATTAACCGCAAAAACGGCCGCATCTTCTTTACCACAGTAGAACCTTTTGGCAAAACACTCGCCGAAAAACTCACTGAAGCAGGGGTACCTGCTTTGTACGTCAATCAGTTGTCTTACACCGAGCTCTACGACTCGACCAAAACAGCTGCCCAACAGATTCCGAGTAAAAACCGCTTTGTTTTTAAAGGCGAGTTTCAGTCCTCGATTTCTTCTGAAATTGCGTTGAATGTCATGAACATTCCGCAAGGAGCTGTGGTGGTCACTGCAGGCGGCATGCGCTTGGTTGAAGGCGTAGATTACACCGTAGATTACGCATTTAGCCGCGTGAAAATCCTCAATACGGGTATCCTAGAATCCAACACCCCAATCAAAATCTCTATTGAATCGAACTCCGTATTTGGTTTTCAGGCCCGCTCCATGATTGGCGGCCGCTACCAATACCGCATCAATGAAAACTTCAAAGTGGGCGCCACTTGGTTGCGCATGATGGAGCGCCCGGTCACTCAAAAAGTGGACTTCGGTAGCGAGCCTTTCAAAAACAACGTACTTGGTGCCGACTTCGCCTTCCGCACCAACGTCCCGATGCTGACCAAATTGGTCGATTTATTACCTGTTATTTCTACCAACACCATGTCTACGCTCTCGATGTCGGGAGAAGTAGCCACTTTGCGCCCGGGCCAACCGCGCGCCATCAACAAAGAAGGCACCTCTTACATCGACGACTTCGAAGCTTCTCAGAGCGCCATTGACCTCAAAAGCATCGCCGCTTGGCGCTTGGCTTCCGTGCCGCAAGGGCAGCCCGACTTATTCCCCGAGGCCGCTAAAAAAGATTTGAGTGCCGGCTACAAGCGCGCCAACCTTTCTTGGTACACCATCGACCCTGTTTTCTACCAAAGCAATCAGCTCACGCCTGCGCATATCAAGCAAGACCCTTCTATGCTCTACGATAGCCGAATGCGCCTGATTCAAATGACGGATATCTTCCCGAATTTGCAGTTGCAATACGGTTCTATCTCCAACATCAACGTACTCGATTTAGCCTACTACCCTGCAGAGCGCGGGATGTATAATTTTGACACCACCGCAACCGTCGATTCACTTGGGCGCTTTACCAACCCAGAAGAAAGATGGGCCGGCATCATGCGCGGCCTCACCACCAACGACTTCGAGATGGCCAATATTGAATTCATCCAATTCTGGCTCTTAGATCCTTTCAACCAAGATGCCGAAAATGAGAACCCGAACGCCCCGATGTCTGGTGGCGACCTCTACTTCAACCTCGGTAACGTTTCCGAAGATATCCTTCCTGACTCCCGCAAGAGTTTTGAGCACGGCCTACCTGCCAACGCAGACCCCATATTGCTAGACAACATCGATACCACACTTTGGTCTCGTATTTCTACCCAACAAGTTGTCGTGAATGCCTTTGCCAATGAACCTGCTGCGCGCATCAGGCAAGATGTTGGCCTTGACGGCTGGGACAACACCGACGAAAGCCAAAGCTACTCGGCATTTGTGAGCTGGGTACAAAACAACAACACCCTCAGTGCCGCTGCCAAAGCCCGCATGATCAACGATCCGTCTACCGACGACTACAACTACTACCTCGATGACGTCTACGACAACGCAAAACTAAACATCCTCGAGCGCTACAAACGCTACAACGGCATGCAGGGCAACTCGCCCACTACCGAAATGTCCGATACGGCCAATACGTTAGGCTACCCAACAATTGCCTCCAACTTTCCGGATATCGAAGACATCAACCAAGACAACAACCTTTCTGAGTCAGAAGCTTATTTCCAATACCGCGTGAGCTTGCGTCCAAATGACCTCCAAAATGTGGGCAGCAACTTCATCACCAACAAACAAGTGTACCAAAACGGCACCAAAACAGAAACTTGGTACCAGTTCAAAGTGCCTATTCGCGAATTCGAAAAACGCGTCAATGGCATTCAAGATTTCCGCTCCATTCGTTTCATGCGCATCTACATGAAAGGTTTTGACGAGCCTGTAGTCTTGCGTTTTGCCCGCCTCGAATTTGTGCGTGGCGAGTGGCGACGCTACTTCCAAGACCTCACCCAACCGGGCTTGAGTGTCCAGACTGACCCCAACCTCACCTCCTTTAACATTGCCGCACTCAACATCGAAGAAAATGCGCAGCGACAGCCGATCAACTACGTTGTGCCTCCAGGTATCGACAGAGAAATTGACCCTTCTCAGGTGTATCAGCGCCAAATGAACGAACAGTCTTTGGTACTCGAGGTTTGCAATTTGCAAGATGGCGACGCGCGCGCTGCCTACCGCAATGTGCAGTTTGACGTACGTACTTACAAAAAGCTCAAGATGTTTGTGCACGCCGAGTCTGTTGTCCAAAACCAACTCAAAGACAACGAACTCACCGTATTTGTGCGCTTGGGTACAGACTTCGTAGACAACTACTACGAATACGAACTCCCAATGAAGGTTACCGATTGGAACAGCACCAACCCCGACCTCATTTGGCCAGCAGCCAACAACATTGAGATTGAATTCGACCGCTTACTGGCGCTCAAAATGGAGCGCAACACCAAACTTGAAGAGGGTGTTCCGGGCGTTTCGAGTATTGTAGAATACGAAAAAGTAGATCCCAATAATCCGAACAATCGTATTAAAGTAAAAGGTAGCCCCAATTTACAAGGGATCAAAACAATCATGATTGGTGTTCGAAATCCTTCGAAATCCGATCCAGACAACACCTGGGGGCCAGACAACGGCGACGCAGAATGCGTGAACGTGTGGGTCAACGAGATGCGCCTCACGGATTTCGTAAGTGACGGCGGCTCTGCAGCCGTTGGCCAGATGCAGTTGCAGCTGGCAGATTTCGCTACGGTCCAGGCGGCGGGCAATTATTCTGGCATCAACTGGGGTGCTGTAGACAGCCGCGTACAAGATCGCCAGCGCAACCAACGCATGGGTGCCGATATCAGCACCACCATGCAACTTGGCCAGTTCTTTGGCAAGCAAGCGCGCGTTTCGCTTCCGTTCTATTACGGTTATTCTATCGGCCTCGTTAACCCAGAATACGATCCATTTAACCCAGATATCAAGCTTTCCAACTACGACCTCGCTACCCGCAGAGAGCGCATGCGCTTGGGTCAAGACTTCACGGAGCGCCGTTCTTACAACTTCACCAACGTGCGCAAAGAAGCCAAAGCGGGCACCAAACCGCAATTCTGGAGTGTCTCCAACTGGTCTGCTACCTATGCTTTTGCAGAAAACATCAAGCGCGACTTCAACATCAAGTCCGACATGACGCGCACCTGGACCGGCGCTCTAAATTACAACTACACCTTTGCAGGCAAGCCT
This sequence comes from Crocinitomicaceae bacterium, assembly GCA_021738405.1. Lineage (GTDB taxonomy): Bacteria > Bacteroidota > Bacteroidia > Flavobacteriales_D > Crocinitomicaceae > UBA952. The sequence goes on from JAIPCC010000022.1 coordinate 18,437, forward strand.
TGGGAGCCATTCAAAAAATGGCAGCCAGCTCAGAAAAATCCATGGCTCAAACCGCTCAAAGATTTCAACCTGTATTACTTGCCTAAAAATATTGCCTTTACCAATGATTACTCGCGCATCTATAACGAAAGACAAGTGCGCAACATCATTGTACCGGAATACGATTTTGATCCTATTTACCTGAAGCGTTTTGACTGGAACCGCAACTACCAAGTGGGTTACGACGTGACCAAAGCACTCAAAACCACATTTACGGCCAACAACCGCTCCATCTTTGAAGAAGGCAACAACGGCGTAGACCGCCGCACCAACCCAGAAGGTTACCAAGAATTCATGGATACCATCCGCTCCCAAATGAGCACCTTTGGCCGCACCATGGACTACACCCACAACTATTCCGTCAGCTACACCTTGCCATTTGACAAACTACCCATTACCAATTGGCTGTCGTCAAACGTGAAATACGCCGGCACCTACAACTGGCAACGTGCGCCATTAGGGCAAGCAGAGTTTGGCAACACCATCCAAAATTCGCGCTCAATCAACATGACTGCCCAAGGAAACTTAGTCACGCTCTACAATCAAATTCCGTATTTCAAGCGGGTACTCTCCGATGGCAAAGGCGCCAAAACGAACTCCGCTAAGACCGGAGCAGGCGGTGCCCAACCTGGTAAAGGAGGCCCACCGAAAAAAGCCGAGTTCAAGCCTAAAAAACCGCTTGAAGAAATGACCGAAAAAGAACGCAAAGAATACGACCGCCAACTCGCTAAATTCGAACGCAAGCAAATACGTGAAGAGGAACTCAAAGCCAAAGAAAGCGAGCCAATTAATCCAGTTCTCGGCACTTTAGCGCGCTTGCTCATGACTGTTCGCAATATTTCGGGGACCTACACGCTCTCTGACGGAACCATGTTGCCGGGTTACAGCCAAGAATCTAGCGTTTTGGGTATGAACGCCAGCACTTTTGGCCTCACACCATTTGTCTTTGGCAAGCAGGGCTATGATGTATTCGGCAGAGAAACTGGCTACCACGTTGGTGACTTCGCTAGAGACAACAACTGGTTGGTGCAAAACGAAAACATCAACAAGCAGTTTATGGTGAACCACACGGCCAACCTCCAACTCAAAGCCACACTAGAGCCGTTCAAAGACCTCAACATCAACCTCAATGCTTCGCGCAACTACAGCACCCAAGCAGGAGAGTTTTATCGTTGGAACCCGAGCTCAGCAGCTTTTGAATCGCAAAGCCGTTTTGAAAGCAGTACACTCACCTACACCACCATTTCTTGGGGAACCGCTTTTGCCAAAATGGATACCTCTTTCCGCTCGCCAATCTTCCAACAAATGATTGCCAATAGCCAACAGATTTCGCAACTCATCGGCAGCGGCAATGCCAACTCGAGTTCTTTGCCAAATGGCTACTACGATGGTTATTCTGCAAGCCAACAAGAAGTTGTCATCGGCTCCTTCCTCACCGCTTTCACCAACTCGGCTATAGACAGCAAAACAATCAATCCGCGCAGCAACTTGCCGTTGCCTAACTGGACAATCAACTACGCCGGGCTCAGCAAGTTCGATTTTGCCAAAGACATCGTGAAGTCTTTCAAGCTCAACCATGGCTATTCTTCTTCGGTATCGGTTAACGGCATGCAAACCAACCTCAACGCCACCCTAGATGCCAACGGTTCACCAACGGCACTCGACCTCAACAACAACTTTATTGCCCCTATCCAAGTACAGAACATCACCATCTCCGAGCGTTTTTCTCCGCTCATCGGTATGCTCGCCACCTGGAACATCATGGGTAAAAACATCACCACCAACTTCGAGTACAAAAAAGACCGCCAAGCGACGCTTTCACTCAACAACAACCAGGTGACAGAAACACTCGGTCAAGAAATCGTTGTTGGTACGGTAGTGAACATCCCGAAGCTCAAGTTAGTGCGCAGTGTAGATGCCAGCGACCTACTGATCAATGTCAACTTCTCTTTCCGAGACAACGCTACCGTTATTCGTAAGGTGGTAGAGAATACCAACGTGGCCACCGCAGGGCAAACCACCGTAAGCTTCAAACTTGACGCCAACTACAAACTCAATGAATACCTGAGCGCCATTTTCTACTACGAGCAATTCATCAATACGCCAAAAGTATCCTTGAGCTACCCAACAGGTAACCTCAAAACAGGAATCACCTTGCGCTTTGACCTCAACGGACTCAAATAATGATCCGCACTGCTACAAGACAAGACGTCGCTGCCATTTTTCAATTAATTGAAGAATTAGCTTCCTTCGAAAGAGCACCCGAACAGGTCGTCAATACGCCTGCACAACTGGAAATCGACCTTTTTGACGACCAAATTTGTTCGGCAATCGTCGCCACTAACGAAGCAAATAGCGTTGTGGGTTTTGCACTCTATTACATTTCCTACTCCACATGGAAAGGTCGCTGCCTGTATTTGGAAGATTTTTATGTCCAAGAAGCCGAACGCAAACAAGGTCATGGGCAGGCTTTATTTGATGAAGTGGTGCAGACCGCCAAGCAAATGGGCGTAAAGCGCATGGACTGGCAGGTACTGGACTGGAATCATACCGCACTGAATTTCTACAGACGCAACCATGCCACCCTAGATCCTGAATGGATCAATGGCCGTTTATTTTTTGATTAAAGCGCAAGTTTTGCTTGAAATTGGCATCTTTATAGGGTGAACTCTAGCGAAACGACCCCTATTTTCGAAGAAATAGTCAAAGCCTACGACGCCAGGATTTACAAACTCTGTTGGTATTTACTCAAAAACAGACCCGATGCGCAAGATTGCACGCAAGATATCTTCGTTGCCATCTATCAAGGGCTGCCCAACTTCAAGCAAGAAGCGAGCTTGAACACCTGGATCTACCGCATTAGCAGCAACAAATGTTATGAATACCTGCGCAAAAGCCGACGCAAAAAACGCTTCGGCATTTCGGTTCCGATAGATTCATTTTTTGCTCAGACCGTTGCAGCGCCGACGCAAAACCCCGAAGAAATACAGCTCGCGGCAGAGCAATCCTTATTTTTTTGGAAAGCAGTTGAACGCTTGCCTTTACAACAACAACTCGCCTATACCTTATCCAATGTAGAAGACTTTAGCTACAAAGAAATTGCTGCAGCACTCGACACAAGCTTGGGCGCCGTCGAATCACTGCTGTTTCGAGCCAGACGCAAGCTTGCAGAAGACTTAGCTGGTTGGCAAAAAAAGTAAGCGCAAGTTTTGATTCAAAAAAACAACTAATACACTATGCAAAGAGAAACCCATTTTACCCCAACAGTAGCACTTCCTGAAAACTTGCGCCAACAGCTGATGAATGCTCCGCGTATCGTTCAAAACCGCAAACAAGAACGCTCCTTTTGGCTTTTGACTATTTGTTTCTTTCTGGCCATTAACGTTGGCTTGTACCTAGAAAATGAGAAACAACAGCAAGAAGCTACGGCAGCGAGTTATCAATACCTCACCCCAACCTATCAGTACCCATGAAAAGTATCAGGATCTTGCGTTTAGCTATTTTACTATTAGTTTGCGTCAACCTCTTTTTGTTAGTTCAGCTTTATGGCAAGCCCAAGCACCCCCCGCGCTTGAGTCATATCGTCAAGGCCGAAGGTGCCCAAGCTCAAAAATTGGACAAAGAAATGCGCCGCCATCACCGCGTCGTTGTGGGGTGGACACAACAACAAGTTGAGCTGCGTCAAAAGTTAGCGCGCACACAGAGGAAAGATGCACAGGTACGCAACGCGTTGTTGAACCAAATTTCGCAATACCAAAGAAAGATAGATTCCATTACCATTGCGCATTTTGACCGCGTGAACGAACTCTGTACACCCGCACAAGAAGAGCGCTTTCAAAAATTTCAGGCCAAAATTCTAGAACCCCTCCACCCGAAGCGCTAATGCCTTATCTGTTTCTTTTCTTGTTTGCGCTCACTGGCCAGTTCACTTTTGCCCAACAGCAAATAGCCATTAATTGGAACGGACTTGCATTTGAGCTCGACAGCACGTATTTATTAAATGACAGTACAGCTTTGCGTATCTCGCAATTTAAATTTTATATCCAAGGAGATCCGAAAAAAGGAGGCCAGGCTATTTATTTGGTAGATGCAGCTGAGCGCTCTAGTTGGCAATGGAAAAAGCAACATGCGGTGCTCCAAATTGGCGTCAATGCTGCGTTACAAACCTCAGGTGTATTCAATGGCGCACTAGACCCCATCAACGGAATGTATTGGGCCTGGAATACGGGTTTTATCAGTGTGAAGTGTGTGGGCGAAATCCTTGAGCTCAAAAACGGACGCTCGCAACAATTTGAATACCATTTGGGCGCTTATCAAGCACCCTTTGCCTGTATAGCAACAGTTATCGGAAGTGGGTCGACTTTAAATTGCGACTTACAGGCATGGTTCCGTTCCATATTAGCATCTGAAGTACACGAATGGAATATCATGCAGCCCAGTCAAGCGAGTAAAGTACTGTTTGATCTTTTTACAGCATCCTTTCGCTATGACCAATAAAGTACTATTACTTATTTTATTGAGCGGCCTGCTCTTTTCACTTACCTTGGATAGGATAAAAACCGATCTAAAATGGCCTGCACCGATTCAAAAGAAAACAGCTAATTATTCGGAGACTAGTTTTGAATTGGGTAGAGCACTTTTTTACGACCCTATCTTGTCTGCGGACAGCAGTATTTCCTGCGCATCTTGTCATTTATCCTACACCGCATTTGCACACGTAGACCACCCCACAAGCCATGGTATTGCCAATCGAATAGGCAAGCGCAATGCGCCGGGTTTATTTAACCTCGCGTGGCGCCAAGATTTTCATTGGGACGGCGGCGTACAAACCCTCACTGGGCAAGCGCTCAACCCGCTCACGCATCGAGCCGAAATGGGCGAAACGCTCGAAAATATTTTATTGAAATTAAATGAGCATCCGCTTTATGCGCAATTATTTAAACGCGTGTATAAGCAGCCGCATATCCAAACCTGGATGCTGCTAGACGCCTTGCAGCAATTTACAATTGCACTTGTATCTAAAGAAAGCTACTACGATCGAGTCAGTCGGGGAAAGGCTCGCTTTTCGGCACAACAAGCACAGGGCCTTGCGCTTTTTGAACAGCACTGTAACCGCTGCCATACTGCCCCACTCTTTTTCAGCAACCGCTTTGAGCAAAACGGCTTAGCTATTGATTCTTCAGATCTTGGTAGATTTGAAATTACTGGTTTGCTTGCCGACCAGGGTAAGTTCAGGGTTCCAACTTTAAGAAATATTAGCCACAGTTTCCCCTATATGCACGACGGGCGGTACCGCAGCCTCAAAGAGGTGCTGCGCCACTATGGTCAACAACTTGCGCTAAACGACTCGCAGCAAAAAGACCTTATCGCTTTCTTAAAAACCCTAACCGACAGTACTTTTCTTTCCAATTCCAGATTTCAATACCACACCTTAACACCAAAACCATGAAAAAAAGCTTCTTCACCATTGCTTTGTTTTGCGCAAGTGCACTGCAAGCCCAACTCAACCCCGCCATTACCAATTGGTTGATCAACACCAGTGGCCTGACCGGCTCACATTATGTGCAAGGCAACAGCACACCTATTTCAGATAATGTGCAAGCCAATGTGCAAGCCGTTCAGTATTCTACCAATTTTGTGTATGTCACCACCACCGGCATTCCCGCTTACGTAACCGGCCCATTTTTAGATGGGAATCCGTCGCTGGCCACCAACCAAAACGCTATTTTTAAACTCTCCCTGAACCCAAGTGCCAACACCGGCACACTCACCTCTACAACTGGAGGTAACATCGGCATCTTCATCAATGGTGTGGCTTTATTTGATTACCGCGATGGCGTCGCTTGGAACGCGCAAACCAACTCGCTTTGCGGCGGCCCAGGTAATCCACCTTGCCCGGGAGGCCCAAATGCCAATATGCCTTGGAACCGCGATGCTGTTTTAGCCGAAAAAGGAGGATTTGATTGCGCCAAAGGACATCCGGCCATGGGCAATTACCACCATCACCAAAATCCGAGTGCTTTCAAATTGGATTTGCAAGTCATCTCGAACATCTGCGACATCTACGACGCGGATGGCTTGTATGTGATCGATTCTATGCAACATTCGCCTTTGATTGGTTTAGCAGCCGACGGCTTTCCAATTTACGGCGCCTATGGGTATCAAAATACAGATGGTACGGGTGGCCTTACGCGTATACTTTCGGGATATCAATTGCGCAATATCAGCGTGCGCACCCATTGGGCCGACGGAACCGACGTTGCCGACGGGCCTCCTGTATCTACTACCTATCCGCTCGGCTATTTTAGAGAAGATTACGAATTCATCAGCCAGCCTGGCCAACAAGCATATTTGGACGCCAGTAATGGCAGGTTTTGCGTCACGCCAGAATACCCTAATGGAACCTATTGTTATTTTGCAACCGTTGATGCCAACTGGAATTCAGCATATCCGTATGTTGTGGGGCCTAAATATCATGGCGTAGTGACGGGCTCAAAAGTGACGAGCATTACAGAACCAGTTACCACTTACACCTCAGACGCTGGGTTGCAAGAACTCGACGCTGCAGATTGGAAAGTGTGGCCTAATCCTAGTCATGAAGTGGCAATGGTGCAGGTCAATGGGCTCACGACACAATCTCGAAAAGTAACGCTTTATGACCAACAAGGCAGGCTTATTGCCCAAAAAACACTGGCGCAAGGAAGTACAATTGTTTATTTTGAAATCGACACGCTCTATCAAGGACTTTACCTTGTTCGCGTAGAGGGCGACGCCCAAGCCAAAACGCTAGTTGTTCGTTAAGTTGAAATACCCTCAGACCGATATTCACAAAAAATGGGCTAATATTCAGTCAATCCGAGATGATGTTCATTTGACACGGAATGCTATTTATTTTCGCTGTAAGTTTATTTTGAAATAAGGAGAGAAACAGGTTACTTCTTGTGCATAGCAGTTGACAAGCTGCTTGGAGAGGCAGTTTCATTTTCTAGTTTGATAAGAGTTTAATAGTTTTTGTCAACGTCCGAAAGGAATGTGCTCAAGAAGTTCCTGTCCTTATTCTTTACTACGTACCACTCAGACAGTTTTGTCTACTACTAGGAAAAGGGCTGATTCGTCAGTCCTTTTTTTCGTTTATAGCATACAGCAAAGGCCTACTCGGCGCTGCATCATTGACAAAATGCGCAACTTGCAACTCTAAAATATATTGCCCGTCTTGCACCTCATTGGGTACAAAAACCAACTCGGTAATGGTGCGGTCGGCTACTGGCGCCGTTGGAACCTTCCAAAAAGCATGGTGAAACGCCAATATACCTGCATCTTCTTCTCGATCTACCGATGGGGTATCTACCAAAAAATGCTTGACGTCTAACTGATCCAATAAATCGACAACACCAACATCAAAATAAGTAGGATTCGTTCCAGAATAATTGGCGCTTTTTTTCTCTAAATGATTGGGTAGCGTTCGAATGATGATCGCTTCAGTAAAACTCTTGGACAATAAAGATTCAAGTTGGTCGGCAAAGACAACCTGATCGCCGTTGTCTAGTACCTTTGGCACCACACTCAGGAGGGTCGCTTTGAAAAAATAATGCGCAAGCGCCTTGCTCACTGGATAAATATCTTCGCTGATATGACCATAAGATTCTGTGTGCGTGCCATGCCCGTGCGGGTTAAAAAAGACATCTCTAAAATTGACGGCGCCGCCCTCCGCTATGCTTCCTATAAAACCATTTGCACGCACGGGTTCCATGCGCGGTGCGTCTACATACCAAGCTCTGGGGTTGTCTGGAGTGGCACTTAGCGCCAAGGAAAGGTCAATTGGTGCGTTGGTGTCAATAAAATGCTGTGGGTCGAGGTAAAAAATCATGGAGTAAAAATAGCGCTTTTCGTATCTTTGCAACTATGGAAGCACAAAAAGACCGCCTCAAAGACCTCATTTCACACGCCAAAGAATACGGATTTGTTTTCCCGTCTTCAGAAATTTACGACGGGCTCGCTGCCACCTATGACTACGGTCAGTTGGGTGCAGAACTCAAAAACAACATCAAAACTTACTGGTGGAAGGCCATGGTGCAACTACATGAAAACATCGTTGGCCTAGATTCCGCGATTTTCATGCACCCAACCACCTGGAAGGCGTCTGGCCACGTCGATGCTTTCAATGACCCATTAATCGACAACAAAGATTCCAAAAAACGCTACCGCGCCGATGTCCTACTCGAAGACCACATCGAAAAAATTCGTCAAAAAATCGAGAAAGAAGTAGAAAAAGGGCAAAAACGCTTTGGAGATACTTTTGACGCAGCTCAATTCAGGGCAACCAACCCAAATGTACTGCGCAACCAAGAAAAAATCGAACAAATTGAAGCGCGCATGAAGAGCGCACTCGAAGCCAATGACCTCGAGGGTGTGCGTCAGCTCATCATAGACCTCGAGATTGTATGCCCCATTTCAGGTTCCAAAAACTGGACAGAAGTGCGCCAGTTCAACCTCATGTTCTCTACGGAGCTCGGTTCTGTTGCCGGCGACGCCAGTACCATTTACCTGCGTCCAGAAACGGCACAAGGAATCTTCGTGAACTTTCTCAATGTACAGAAATCTGGCCGCATGAAAATCCCGTTTGGGATTGCGCAAATTGGCAAGGCCTTCCGCAACGAAATTGTGGCGCGCCAATTCATCTTCCGCATGCGCGAGTTTGAGCAAATGGAAATGCAATTTTTTGTGCGCCCAGGCGAAGAAATGAAGTGGTACGACTACTGGAAAACCCTGCGCACCAAATGGCACCAAAACTTAGGTTTAGGCGATGGGCTTTACCGTTTTCACGATCACCTCAAATTGGCTCACTATGCCAATGCAGCCTGCGACATCGAATACAATTTTCCGATGGGCTTCAAAGAACTCGAAGGCATACACTCCCGCACCGACTTCGACCTCAAACAACACGAACAATTTTCTGGCAAAAAACTCCAATTTTTTGATCCAGAACTCAACCAAAGTTATGTGCCTTACGTGGTCGAAACCTCTGTGGGCCTTGACCGCATGTTTTTGGCGGTATTGAGTGCAGCTTACAAAGAAGAAACCTTAGCAGATGGTTCGGAGCGCGTTGTGCTCAAGATACCTGCGGTGTTGGCTCCCTACAAAGCTGCCATTTTACCGCTCATCAAAAAAGATGGCTTGCCAGAAAAAGCGCGCGAAATTATGGCGCAACTACAGCTTGAATACAGCATGCTCTACGACGAAAAAGACTCCATTGGCAAGCGTTACCGCCGTCAAGATGCCATTGGCACGCCTTATTCCATTACCGTTGACCACCAAACTTTAGAAGACAACACCGTCACCATCCGCGACCGCGACACCATGACCCAAGACCGCATCAGCATTGCTGAACTCGAAGGCGTCATTGCACAAAAAGCGAGCTGGAAAAGCGTATTATTGGGTCTGCGCTAGTGAGGATTCTTTTGCTCTTTTTAAGTGTTTGCCTGACGCTCGGGCTTCATGCACAGTTTATCTTGAATCAAGAAGGACAAGCCTTTAGCACCAAGCCGTTTTTCAACGACAGCCTCATTGCGGCCCAACATATCCGGACTATAGACGGTTTTTATACCTACAAAAAAGGGAGCGAAGCCTTCAAGCCCAGCACGGATTCGTTTAGGTACACCTTCAACAAACAAGGGCAACTCATTTCCAGCATGGAAATCCTTCAAAAAGGAGCTGCCAAAGACAGCATTTTTCATCATTACGCTTATTTCGAAAGTGGCGAGCTGCGCTTGCATCGGTATGCAGCTTATGGCGGTGCCATTTCAGAACACTACACCTATGACTCCCTGTCGAGACTAACCAGCGTGGCGCTTTATAGAGATGTCTACGACCACCGCAAAGACTCTTTGCTGTCTTCGGTCAAGATGCGCACCGAAACCCTGCGCTATCACAACGACAATCCTGAGAACTACACGCGCTACAACAACTACCAAAAACCCTATCTAGAGGTAAGTAAAGTCTTTGATGAAGAAAACTACCTGCGCAGCACCACCACCTATTACCGCATTTCCCAAAATAGCGAAAACACCAAGTTCAGCTACAACCAAACCGGCTTGTTAGCCAATAGATCTTCTTTTACAGATACCCTGCAAGTAGCCAATGACGAATGGCGCTATCGCTACGACCAATGGGGCAATTTAATCGAGATGCACCATTATGAAAACGGCAAATTTCTAACTGATTATCAAATTGTATACGACTACAAAACGGGGTTTTTAGGCTCCCTAATTAAAAAAGAAGTGAGCTCAGATCAACTGAGTATTTTGCGCTTTACCAACTACACTTACTACCCCAAACCTTAAAATAGCCTGTTATTTTTTTCTTAAAAAGCTAATTTTTAAGAACTTTGGCACAAAATTTAGGCAAGCCCAAACAAAATCAAACATATGAGAAAACTTTACGCACTTCTTCTCTTTGCACTGACGCTAACGAGTATTTCAGCACAACACGTCAATTACAATTCTTCTAAATGGTTTTGGGGCCTCAATTACGGTGGTACTTGGCACAGCACTGACCTAGACAATGAACGCTACAATGGCTGGGGGCTTACCCTTGGGCGTTCTTACAATTACGACTACGGACGCGGTTTGTCTTTTGACCTGCGCGGACGCTTTTTAGCAGGGCAATGGTATGGACAGTCTGCTGCATTGTCGACATTAAACGCTCAAGATTTAAGTTTAAATCCTGTATTGAATCCTTATTTAACAGGCGACAACCAATACGTCCACAACTTTCGTTCGGATATCAGAGAACTCGATTTAGAGCTCGTTTTACACGCGGGCCGCTTGCGCGAGCGCACCGGTTTTGATCCTTATATTTTTGGTGGCGTGGGCCTTACTTGGCAGCAAACGTGGTCAGATGTATTGGATACGAATGGGATTTACGACTACAACAGCCTAGATATCTCGATGCCAGCCCAACAACAATTACTCGGACTCACCGATCAAATTTACGAGACCCGACTCGATGGGCTCCAAAACAATGATTGGGCGGTGAATTGGATGCCTAGTCTTGGTTTTGGCTTGGCGTATCACAAAGGGCGCTTCAGTATTGGCGTCGAGCACAAGACAACATTTACCATGGGCGACTCTTTTGATGGCCTAACGCAGGCAGATCCGCGACTCAAAAACGATTGGTATCACTATACTTCTGGCTTTTTTCAATTACATTTCAAAGGAAGAGAATCCAAGCCAGCGCCCATACGCGACAACAACCCAGCCGTCACCAACATCAACAACTTTACACAAAACTGTCCGCAGCCGGTCATCAGCATCGTTGGACAGCCACAAACAAGTGTTTCGGTTACGAGTATGCTACTGCGTTTCGACCTCGCCAATGTGAACAATTCACAAGAGATCCAGCTCACAAACGCTTTGAATCAAGCGCTTCCGTTTGATTTCAACACCCAAACAAATCGTTTACAG
>JAIPCC010000023.1 GCA_021738405.1 Crocinitomicaceae bacterium
CAATCGGCCTTCGGAAACTCCATGTAAATTGGCCTCATGAGTGGCCAACCTTTAGTGGTATTTTGATAAGCTAATGTGTAATTATACGGCAGCATGCGGTAGCGGCTTTCAATTGCTTTTTTGGCGAGCGCTTTGGTTTGGGCGTCTTTGAAAATCGCTTCGCTTGGCACATCTTCTTGCGCATGCGGTCTGAAAATAGGCTGAAAAACGCCGTATTGCAACCAACGTACATATAATTCTGGCTCGTCGTTGGCGCCTGCAAAACCACCTAAATCAGAGTGCATGTAAGCCATTCCTTGGAGCCCCATTTGCAGGGAGATTTCCATTTGAGGCTTGAGCCCGCCCCAGGTGCGGTTCACATCACCGGACCAAGGAATCATGCCGTAGCGTTGAGAGCCAGAATAACCGGCGCGCATCAAGATAAAAGGACGCTCTCTCGTGAAGTCTTTTTGATAGCCTTCACTAATGAGTCTGGCCCAATCATGGCCGTAAATATTGTGCACCTGATTGGCCCAAGCATCTTTGTGCTTCATGTCAGCCGGGTGTACTTCAGGCTCCCCGAGATCGCCCCAGATGCCACTTGCGCCCATATCGTGGAGGTCTTTGTAAACCTGCCAGAACCATTTTTTGGTCTCGGGTTTATAAATATCGAGCAAACCGGTGTGTCCAAAATAAAAATCGTAGGTCAGTGATTTACCAGCAGTATTGGTTCCTAAAAGCCTCAAAGAGTCGGTTATTTGCCAATTTTTGGAAGTATTCAGGATAAACGGCTCGGTAATCAGAACTGTTTTGACGCCATTTTGCTTGAAATCGGACATCATTTGTTTGGGGTCTGGAAAGGAATCTCGGTAGAAAGATAAATTACCGAGTGTGCCTTGGATGGTTTTACCAAACCAATACAGGTCAAAAATAATGGCGTCGAGCGGAATTTGTTCGGCACGAAAAGTCTGGACCACCTCGCGGGCTTCTACCTCTGAATGATAGCCAAAGCGGCTTGCAAAATTACCAAAGGCCCAGCGTGGAGGCATGGGCTGTCTGCCACTTAGGTAGGTCCATTCGGAAGTAATTTCTTTCCAATCTTGACCTGCAATAATCTGATAACACATGCGGCCGCCAATCGCTTCAAAACGGACATGGTTATTTTTGGCGGCATCTAAATCTAGGTAGCCAGTTTCTGGATTGTCAAAATGCACCATATAGAGGTGGTCCGACATAAAAATGGGCATCGTGAAATTCATCAGTTCTGAATGCGTTTCATAACCGTAATGTGCGCGGTTGTAAAGTTGCAAACGATAGCCGCGTCGGTTCATGCCCAACGCTCGCGCACCTGCTCCCATCAGTTTTTCATCGGACTGAATGGCCAAATCAATGCTATGCAATTGGCCCGGTTGATACCCCTTCCCTTCTTTGCATAGTAATTTTCCCGCATGATAATAGGCTAATTCAAAAGGTGCAGTCTGAATGCGAACCTCTAGTTGTGCGCGTTGTAAAACATAATGTGTTGCATCGATTTGTTGCAGCTTCAAAACGTTCTTTTGCGGCAGTATTTGAATGGCGTGAGAAGTTTTGTACGTGCCCATACCGTTGCTCGGAATGAACTTCACCTCGATGATGTGGTCAGAATAACTTGCCAGTTGGTAGGTGCCGTCGCTTACACTGATTGCACAACCTTCTTCTGTGGCCTGTATGGATTGGAATTGTCTTGTGGCATCTTGCGCGTACAGCGAAAAAAGAAAGAAAAGTCCCGAAAAGAGAAATAAGTATGCCTTCATGTTTAATGCGTCAGTTTGATGATGTAAGCCGTTTTGGCAGGAATTGTTGTGTTTTTTTGTTCGAAATCGAAGGTCTGGTTATTGAGTACGTCCTTACCTTTGGTATAGCCTTTCAAACCTTCTGCAAAGCGCGCCCATTCAAGAGATTGGTCTTTGTTTGAATTGTTCAAAATGACCATCACTACTTCTGCATCTTGCCCCTCTTCTTTGACGGGCTCCAGGTAGCGGAAATATACATACATGTTGTTCTGGGGAACAAATTGCAAGAGCTTCCCTTCGTGAATCACTTTTTGCCCCTTTCTCCAATTGAGTAGTGCTTTCGAAAACTGGAAATAAGCTTCCTCTTCTGGTGTTCTTCCTGTTTGATACGCATGGCATTTTGCGTCGTCGTTACTACAAAATGCAGTATGCTGATCTGCAGCCCAGCCGCCAGGAAAATCTCTGCGGATATCGGCATCGCCTAAATCCTTATTCCCTTTCATGCCGATTTCTGTACCATAATAAAGCTGCGGAATGCCACGGGTAGTAGCCAGCAAGGTGAGCGCTAACTTGTAGTCGGCGATGTCGGGGTAGAGCTCATTGAAGCGCTGGGTGTCGTGGTTTTCCATGAAAACCAATAAATTTTGAGGATTGGCGTATAAATAATCTTGCGTAAAATTCTCATAAAAACGAATCATGCCTTTGTCCCAACCTTGGTCTTGCTCTTTCCAAGCTTGCATCATGGCATCGTGCAGGGTAAAATCCATCACTGAAGGCAAATAACTATTGTAATCTTGAAGTGCGCCGATAGGACTATCTTTTTGCCAATAAGACATTTGTGCTTGGTCATGCATCCAAACTTCGCCAACAATATTTAAATTGGGATATTCTTTCAAAATTGCTTTTGTCCAGCGGGCAATGGCCTCTTTATCGTTGTATGGATAAGTATCGACGCGCAAGCCATCCAATTGGGCATATTCGAGCCACCATATCGTATTTTGTATGAGGTAGGTAAGTAACAAAGGATTTTGTTGATTCATGTCCGGCATGGTGACGTCAAACCAACCATTTGCTGAGCCAGCATGATCACTTTGGGCAGCATGTGGGTCAAATTGGGTGGACAAGCGATAGTTGGAACGCGTAAACTGATCAAACTGATGGATCCAGGTGGCCGTTGGCAGATCTTGGATCATCCAGTGCTTACTAGACCAATGATTGGTTACTTCGTCTTTGATCACTTTCAAGCCCTGACGGTGCGCCTCCAAGACCATTTCTTTATACCAAGAATTGGTGCCATAACGCGGATCAATTTTATATAAATCGGATTGCGCATAGCCGTGATAAGAATAGGTTGGTTCGTTGTCCTCGAGCATAGGCGTTGTCCAGATGGTAGTAGCGCCTAATTCTTTGATGTAACTGATGCGTTGTATGATTCCCATGATGTCGCCACCGTGCCGACCACCAGGATTTGAACGATCGGTTGCTTCTTTGGTGTCAGGATGTTTGTCTAGGCCCTCATTGGCATTTGCAAAACGGTCTGGCATCAACAAATACATCACATCTGAGCTATTGAAACTTTCGCGGTATTTGCTATATCCAATGCGTTCTTCGAGCTTGAACTCATGCGTGGCAACCACTTTCTTTTTATCCATCAGTCTAATTGGATAAGTACCGGCAACTTTATCTTTGGTCTCAAGCGTAACAAAAATATAGTTCGGGTTCTCGGTGCGGATTTCTTCGAGAATTTGAAGGCCTGATACCTCCACCTTATATTTTGCAATTTCTTGACCGTGGAGCAATACCTGAACTTGATGGTGCTCCATTCCTACCCACCAGTTAGCAGGTTCTACATGTTTAAAAACTTGAGCGTACGATAAAAAAGTAAAAAATAGACAAAGGGTGAGGTTAATCCGTTTCATAAAGACGTTGTTGGGTTCCGTTTTCAAAGTTCAAAATTTTAATGCAATTTTTGGTGTCTGGCGCAATTTCTCTGCCTAAAATATCGCTCACAAAAAGCAATTTGCCAGGTTGAGCAGTCAGTTCATCAAAACCAACCATACAAGGATTGGGCAAGGCCTGATAAGCACTTAACTGCAAAAGCGCGCTCGTTTTGCGGTTTTGCAAATAGGGTATAATGCCGGACTTGACGTGTGCACCCCATGTCAGTTGAAGCGCATTAGAAAAATCTTGGTCCGAAAAGCCGTAGTCCAGACCTTTGAAGTCATCGGCAAAAGCTGCTGGTGTAATGAGTACTTGTTGGGCTTCGAGCTGTGCCTGCAGGCTGCTCACATTCCAGACATTGGAGAGGATATCATTCAGGTGAAAAGTGAAGCGGTCTCTAAAATACGGGACGGCAAGTAATTTGGTATAAAGCGGTCTGCTCTGGTTACCCGGAGCCCATGAATAGACATTGCGCAGCGCCCAATTGATATTGAACCAATCGATACCAAAAGTATTGTCTAGATCATAAGACAGATAAACCATTTTGCCGTCGCTTTCGCGCTGATACAAATAGTAGTTGTTCTTGTTATAGGCGTAGCCATCCCATTGCCCGAGCAGAATTTCCATGGCAATATTGCGCAAGAATAAATCTACATCAAACACTTCTTGAATCGCACAAACAAACGTACTTGCGCTCGAATTATTCAATACATCTGCAAAATGAACCAATGCCGAATAATCATTGCTATCCTTATTCGTTTTGAGCTCATAAGTGCTCGTGTAGTTGGCCGGATTGCTACCCAACCAAGTCAGGTCGGCACCATAAGCGCATTTCCAAAGGTTACCATTGGCTTGGTCTGGAAAACGCAGGTCGAGAAATTCGTCGTCGAGGTACTCCAAATTGACGTACAATCCTTTGTATTCATTATTGACAAAGAGTTTGACGTAACTCGTACGAGACGCAGGTAAGCCAGCAGATCGCATTAATTGCTGTGCTAAAAATGTGCGCATGATGGAGACATCGTTGTGTTCGCCATTCAAGTTCAATTCTTCGAGACCCTGAAACGTTTGAGTGGACACAAAACGATTGAAGTCGACTTTAAACGATTTTTTTTGTGAGGCCAAAGAAGTGTTCCCTCGTGCTCTAAAGCCAATGCTATCTGTCGTAACATTTAAAACCGAACTTTGATACGTAACGGTTGCCATGAATTCATGACCGCTGTACAAGCTATCACCCAGCAATAATGCCAAGGAGTCTGGGTGGATGTCCACATAAACACTCGCGACTTCGTTTTGAAGAAAGGCTAAATTGTAGGGCGGTTGGGGAATTTGCGCATAAAAAACTGAAATTCCGAACCAAAATGCAATGATAGAACAGCGGATTTTTTGCATCAAATCCGGGTTAATCAACTTTTACAAAGCCTTCATTGGCAAGGGCGGTACCGACTTTAACTAAAAAGTGATAGTTCCCCGCGGCAATATCGTCCACACTCATTTGAATTTCGTTTTTCCCGATGGATGTACTGCCCTTCTTTTGTAAAGCTATTTGCCCAGCCTCGTTCAAAAGCAAAATGGTATAAGGTTCGATCGCATTTGACTGAAAACTAATTGTTGCTAATTGTGCTGCAGGATTCGGGAATATTTTCAACTCAAAAGTTGAGTTCAGCACTTCATCTATGGAAACAGGCGCATCGGTGATTTCTGGTTGCGCAAGCTTGACATCCGTATAAATGCGGTACTCACCCGCGTTCAGGCTAATAGGCGCCAGTGCGTTCGTGACAAGAATGCTGTCTCCGGTGAAATACTCATACCACCAACCTCCATGCTGAAAAGCAGGCGTCACACTTTGAGTACTGACCGCAAAGTTGGCCATAGACACCCCATTCATGCTCGAGTGGTTCATGGTCATTCTTTTGGCAGCACCTGTTAGGTTGTATTGGAAGTTCAAAGACCTGAAGGTTTCGTGGTTATTGCGCAGCGCAAGTGTGGCTGCATAAACATCGTAGAGCTGGCGGCGACGCGCTTGTGTGTAATAGTTCCATAAAATGGGTTTATTGCAAACGCGGCAAGGGTTGTCTATCGAGATATCGTATCCCAACTCTTGGAATTGCCAAAGCATTTTGGGGCCAGGTTGCGTCAATAAAATGACTGCCAAACCTTGCGCACGACCAAGTGCGGTATACAAATTGCGCGCGTTGTGTGTGGCATTGGTGTTGTTTCCGTAAGTAAGCGCCTCAAACATCGTGCGCTCTTCGTCGTGGCTTTCGGCATACGAAATCAAATGCGGCACCGTCCAACCTCTGTTGGTGTAAATACCAGAGCTGATGTTGCTGGAGTTGGTAAATCCCATTAAGGCTTGCTGGTAAGAATGAGTTACGTTACCCCAAAGCATCATGCCGTGGTCTGCCAATTGTTCTTCTTCGGCGTTGTCGCACCAATGTTCTAAAATGACATACGCATCTGATTTGTAGCTCCATATTTCATCGGCCATTCGCTTGAGTAAATTGATGCGCTCCATGCTGTAAGCATTGCCGTTATTGACAAACCCTTTGGTGTAATCGAAGCGGAATCCATCGATGTTGTAGGTCTCGACCCAATAGCGGTTCACTTGGTCGATATAGTTTTGCGTAGCCAAACGAGTGTGGTCAAAATCATAGCCCCAGCAGTAAGGTTCGTGCGGGCAAATGGCATTGAACCATGGGCTGTTTGCAGCAGGGCGCGCATTTGCGGCATCCCAATACATATTGACCATTGGATTTTGCCCGAAAGCGTGGTTGAGCACCATATCTACAATGACGGCAATGCCGCGGCCATGGCAAGAATCGACAAACTCCTTGAATTTTTCTGGGGTTCCGTAATACTTATCAAGGGCCATATGAAACGAAGGGTTGTAACCCCAACTCTCATTGTTCTCAAACTCGCCCGGAGGCATGAGTTCGATGGCGTTGATACCTAATTTATCCAAATAATCAAGTGTGTCGATCAGTGTTTGGTAATTGCGCTTGGCAACAAAATCGCGAACCAATAACTCGTAAATAACCAAATCTTTCTTCTCGGGTGCATTAAAACCATTGTTATTCCAAGCATAAGGGGTTTGAGCAGTTTGTAATACGGTAACAAACCCAGTTGTTTGGCCCGTTGGATAGGGATGCGGGTTTGGGTACGTTTGGGCATTGATGCTGTTGTCGTTGTTCAGATCCAAAATAATGGAGCTCATGGGGTCGGCCAAACGCATGCTGCCATCGATGAAATATTGATAGCCGTATTTCTGACCAGGTGTGAGCCCCGTAAGTTCTATCCACCATGTTTGATTGTTGGTGGAAAGGTTCATATGATAATTGGTCGTGGGCGTCCAATTATTGAAATCGCCGATGACGTAAATGTGTTCTTTTTGAGGTGCAAATAATTGCAAAACAACGGTTGTGTCGTTGATGTAATTGATGCCATTCTGTAAATTGGCATAAGTAGGGTCTTGTGGAACCACCAATGGGTTCACTGTAAAATAAGTCGAGTCGATGACTTGTGTGGTGCCGTTGTCGGCAATGAATTCGAGTAAGTGTGTGCCAGCTGAGGTAGCTGTGAGGTTGTAATTGAGTTGAGTTGAATTGGCAAGGGTTTGTAAGACCTGGCCATCCTCTTTAAGCGTGAGCGTTGCCGCTTGATTGGAAGCCGCAGCAATAGAAAGTTGTTCATTCACGTCTAAAATTGCACCCGTATTCGGATGAAAAAATTGCGCCAATAAGCCCGCATTCACAGGATAGATATCGTAATAGATATCACTGCCATCTGACGAGCGGCCTACAATTGTGCCGGCTGCGTTTCTAAATACAAAAGCAAACTTTAAGACATTTGTACCGGCAGGAAAGCCATAATATTGATCGATATCGATGGTAATCGTGTGTTTGTTGTTGCCAATATTGGTCATGGTTACCTCTGGGTCTACGGTTCCCCAATTGCCTTGTACAAATTGCCAATTGGTTGGCGATGTACTTGCTGAGGTAATGAGCCCAGCGTGGGCATAGATTTGGTTTTGGCCTACTAACGCGGCATTTCCTTGTGTGGCATCATAGGTGATGGTCACGACATCATTTACCGTTGGAAATGCAGGATTCACTTCTAAGATTTGTGCATTCACAAACCCGTCGAGCATCATCAAAACAATAGATAAAAGAAACTGCTTTTTCATCACAAAGAAATTTATAATTAGGTTAATTCAAGACCAAAAAAGCCCGGGTGAAAATCACCCAGGCTTTTGAAATCATTTAATTGAAGCTTATTGCTTGATCAATTTACCGGTAGCAACTTTGTCACCAGCAACAACATTGTAGATGTAAGAACCAGCCTGCAATGCAGTTGTGTTCATTTCTACAGTTGTAGTAGCAGAAGTAGCAACAGTTGTAGTAGCTACAGCTTTACCAGCAAGGTCAAAAATTGTTACAGTAGCAACAGCAGCGTTGTTTGCTTCGAATGTGAAGTTTACAACGTCAGTTGCAGGGTTTGGCGCTACAGTAAGGTTTGCAATTGCGTTTTCAGCAACAGAAACACCACATGCAGTACAAGCATCCCAAACATAACATACAGTACCTGGCATGATCGTGTAAGTACGGTTGATGTTACCAGAACCGTCGTCTACACCACAAGAGTCAACTGCGATTGTGTTAGCAGCGTCAGTACCTTCGTTAGCACCCCAGTCACCATTTACAAACTTGTAAGTTTGAGTAAGACCCAAAGAAGCAACAGGATATGTTACTGTAATTGCCCATACGTTGTTGCCTTCGTCTGTCATTGCAGAGTTTGCATCTGAAGGAGACCAGTTTGCAACAGGACCAGCAGCTACAGTAGCACCGTTGTCTGTAAAGTTACCACCAACGCGGATACCGTTTGCAGCCAATGTGTTTGCTGCAAGGTAGTTCGTAACGTCTACTTTGTATGTAACATCAAAGCTCGTCTGGAAGCTGTACATACCAGTTGTACGGTTGAAGATGACCATGTAAGTACCAGCAGCAACTGGAATATTTGGACCATCTTGTACACCTACACCAGCAGGAAAGTCAGCTGCACCCCAGTTGATTGCCCAAGCGTCATCTTGACGGAATTTAGCCTCACCTGCAACGCAAGTAACGATTGCACCGTACATTTCACCATCTAAAGTGATCATGTCTACGTCTGCAGACCAGTCAAACGGTGGAACCGCAGAACCGATGATACCTACCGCAGGGAATTGTGCGAAGGCAGAAGCTCCTAAAACAAGAGCCGTTAAAAGTGTAAAAATTTTCTTCATACTTAATTAATTAATAGGTTAATAATCTTAGTGTCAAATTGACAAGTTCAAAAATATAAAAATATTTCTTAATCCCATAAATTCAGCATTAAATTCGCTGTGTTTTATGTGAAAAAAACCAACGCTTCAGTAGTGCCAAGGCCCTTTGTAAATGCACTGACGGCTCAAATCGGCCGTTAAAATCGGTTCCGCTTCAAAAATTCCAAAAACGCTCGAACCGCTACCCGACATTGCCGCGTACGTAGCACCTGCATTGTAAAGCGCATTTTTCAAGTCTTGAATCAAAGGAAAGGCCTGAAAAACAGAACGTTCAAAATCATTCTGAAGCCCATTTATTCCTTCCGTTTGGAATTGATCCAATATAGATGAACGGCCATTTTCTGGCTGAACACCAGCATATGCCGCTGCGGTAGAGACATGGATCTGCGGATTGCAAAGTACCAAATAAACGGTATTTCCGAGTGGTTCTAATCTGGTCAATAATTCTCCCCTGCCCTTGGCTAGTTGCAAACCTCCAACAATAAAGAAGGGGCAATCGCTCCCCAATTGAGCGGCAAATTGAGCTAATTCGGTATTTGAGTAACCTAAGTCAAACAGCGAATTGACGCCCGAAAGCATATAACTGGCATCGGCAGAACCGCCACCCAATCCTGCGCCAACCGGGATTTGTTTGCGCAAGTGAATCTGCAAGTTTGGAAAAACTTTGTGTTCGCGAAGTAAGTTGACAGCGCGCTGACACAAGTTGGGCTTTCCGTCTGAGGGCACTTGAATACCCGTCTGAACAAAGCTATCACTGGCTGCTTCGGTAATTTCGAGTATATCGCAAAGTGGTGTCTCTGCCATGATGGTTTCTATCTCGTGATAGCCATCTGGGCGCTTGGCAAGGATGTGTAAACCTAAATTGATTTTGGCAGGAGGATACAAGATCATGATGTAAAGATAAGCAATTGCCGAAAATCCTTATTTTTGTTGCACGAAACAAGAAACCTATGAGCACAACCTATTTGGATTTTGAAGAACCCCTGCGCGAACTTGAAGAACAAATTCAGCAAACCAGAGCATTAGGTGAGCAAACTCAAGTAGATATGCAAGAGCAGATCTCCGAACTTGAAGCTGTCCTTGCCGACAAAACCAAAGAAGTATTTGCCAACCTCACCCCTTGGCAACGCGTCCAGCTTTCTCGCCACCCAGACAGACCCTACACGTTGGCTTATATCAACGCGCTCACCAATGGTCAGTTCCAAGAACTACATGGAGACCGCAATGTCAAAGACGACAAAGCAATGGTCGGCGGTTTTGGACTACTCGAGGGCAGATCTGTCATGTTCATTGGCCAGCAAAAAGGCATCAATACCAAAATGCGACAATACCGTAATTTTGGCATGCCCAACCCAGAAGGATATCGCAAGGCCTTGCGCCTCATGAAATTAGCCGAAAAATTCAATAAGCCTATCGTTACTTTTATCGATACCCCTGGTGCTTTTCCAGGCTTAGAAGCTGAAGAACGCGGCCAAGGAGAAGCCATTGCGCGCAATATTTACGAAATGATGCGCCTCAAAGTTCCCGTCATCTGCATCATCATCGGTGAAGGTGCATCGGGGGGTGCACTCGGCATCGGGGTTGGCGATAAAGTAGTGATGCTCGAAAATACTTGGTACTCCGTTATTTCTCCAGAAAGTTGCTCATCAATTTTGTGGCGTTCTTGGAATTACAAAGAAATAGCCGCCTCAGCACTCAAACTGACCTCCACCGACATGAAGGAAAATGGCTTAGTCGACGACGTCATTAGCGAGCCAAGCAACGGTGCACACCGCGATCAAGAACAAATGTTCAGCATCCTTCGCGGTAAATTATTAGGCTATCTGCAAGAGCTCGATCAAAAGCAACCAGAGGAACGCATCAATGAACGCATCGAGAAGTTCAATCAAATGGGCTTCTGGAAATAAACACACAAATGAACGCGCTCCTCGCTACGCCCATTGCCTACCTCAAAGGAGTTGGACCGCAAAAAGCGCAAACATTACAAGAAGAACTCGGAATTTATACATTCCAAGACCTGCTCTTCCATTACCCTTACCGTTACCAAGACCGAAGTAGTTTTCACGACATCGCGCTCATTCGCGCCGAGGACCAATACGTTCAGCTCAAAGGGCGGCTGACACATATCAGTGAAATTGGCAGCGGTCGGCACAAAAAGCTACAAGCGCGCTTCACTGACGGATCGGGTTCTATTGACTTAGTCTGGTTTCAGGGCTTTCAATGGATCAAAGGCAACCTTAATGTCCAAGATGAATTTATCGTTTTCGGCAAGCCAAAGTTCTTCCAAAACAGTTGGAATATACCACACCCAGAGTTACTCAAGGTAGTGCCGGGCATGGAGCGAAAAGGCTTCGAAGCCTTTTATCCGAGCACCGAAAAGTGTCAGCACAAAGGACTACACAGCAAAGGATTAAGCAAACTTATTGCCAATTTGTTTGAGCATTTAGCCAATCAAATACCCGAAACCTTACCTGCAACAATTTGCACAGAACTCAACTTAATTCCGCGCATCAAAGCGCTGCGAGAAATCCATCAACCTAGTTCTGAAATATTGATCAAGGCAGCCAGGTATCGCCTCAAATGGGAAGAATTATTCTTTTTACAACTTGAATTGCTGCTGCGCAAGGGCATTCAAAGTAAAAAACTCAGAGGATATGCCTTAAATGAGGTGGGAGCTGCATTCAACGATTTTTATCAAAATCACCTGCCTTTTGAACTGACTAATGCGCAAAAAAGGGTCTTGAAAGAAATCCGCAAAGATCTCGGTGCAGGCAGCCATATGAATCGCTTATTGCAAGGCGATGTAGGAAGCGGTAAAACGTTAGTTGCCCTCCTGAGCTTACTGCTGGCTATTGGCAACAACTTACAAGGCGCACTCATGGCCCCGACCGAAATTTTAGCGACACAACATTTTATTGGCATCAGCGAATTGCTCGAGAAAATGGATATCCGTGTGGCACTGCTCACGGGCTCTACTAAAAAAGCAGAGCGCAGCCAAATCCACGAAGGCTTGCTCAATGGTGATGTTCAGTTGCTGATCGGGACACACGCTTTACTCGAAGACACCGTTCAATTCAAAAACCTTGGCTTGGTTGTCATTGACGAGCAGCACCGTTTTGGAGTGGCTCAGCGCGCAAAAATGTGGCGCAAAAACAGCATTCCGCCACACGTACTGATCATGACGGCCACACCTATTCCGCGTACCCTCGCCATGACCTTTTACGGAGACCTCGATGTGTCTGTCATCGATGAACTACCTCCTGGCAGAAAACCGATACACACCATCCATCGCCGCGAAAACCACCGAGACAAACTCTTTGCGTTCATCCATGAACAATTGCAACTCGGTAGACAGGCCTATGTTGTTTACCCTCTCATTCAGGAATCTGAAAAATTAGATTTTAAAAATCTAGAAGACGGCTACGCGCAAATAGAAGATTTTTTCAAGCCTCAAGGTTTTCAAATCAGCATGGTGCACGGCAAAATGAAACCTGCCGACAAAGAAGCGGCCATGCAAGCTTTTGTGCAAGGCCAAACGCATATTATGGTGGCTACAACAGTGATTGAAGTGGGCGTCAATGTGCCTAATGCCTCGGTAATGGTCATTGAGAGCGCCGAGCGCTTTGGGCTCTCCCAGCTGCATCAATTGCGCGGACGCGTTGGCCGCGGCGCCGAAAAATCTTATTGTGTTTTAATGACCGGAGATGGTATTTCCAAAGAGGCGCAAAAGCGCATGGATACCATGGTGGGCAGCAACGACGGTTTCGTCTTGGCAGAAGTTGACTTGCAATTGCGCGGCCCCGGCGACCTTATGGGTACTCAACAAAGCGGTGCTTTAGCACTTAAAATCGCAGATCTGGCCAAAGATGGGCAACTCGTTCAGTTGGCCCGAGAAAAAGCCCGAGAGATCTTAGATACAGACCCACAGCTCATTGATCCCAATCATGCTTTGCTCAACCAAGCTTTGCGGGAAGTTTTAAAAAACAAACCCAACTGGGGAAGGATTTCCTAAAAAACAGAAGAAAAGAAAGAAGTTTAAACGAAAGAAATATATCACAAAAAAAGGGCGGCCAATTGGCCGCCCTTTTGCGTGTGGTGAGTTGGATTATTGTGCCTGCTCTACTAATTCATCATATGCTTCTTTCGAACCAACGATGAGATTTTGGAAGTGGCGCACACCTGTTCCTGCAGGAATGAGGTGACCAACAATTACGTTTTCTTTCAAGCCCAACAAGTGGTCTTCTTTTCCTGAGATCGCTGCTTCGTTGAGGACTTTCGTCGTCTCCTGGAACGATGCTGCAGAAATGAATGACTGCGTTTGTAGTGAAGCGCGGGTGATACCTTGCAACAACGGAGTTGATGTTGCTGGCATGGCTTCGCGTGCTTCGATGAGCTGTTTGTCTTCGCGCTTCAAGCGTGAGTTTTCATCGCGCAAGCGGCGAACGCTTACCAATTGACCTTTGTGAAGTTCTGTTGAATCTCCGGCGTCAATTACAAACATTTGACCATACAATTCGTCGTTGGCTTCCATGATGTCTGCTTTGTGAACGCTTTGACCTTCGAGGAAGCGGGTATCGCCAGACTCGATGATTTCAGCTTTCAACATCATTTGACGTACAATGACTTCAAAGTGTTTGTCGTTGATTTTTACACCCTGTAAGCGATATACCTCTTGAATTTCGTTGACGATGTACTCTTGTACTTTTGTCGGACCTTCAATGTTGAGGATGTCGTTTGGCGTGATAGCACCATCAGAAAGCGGTTGGCCTGCACGTACGTAGTCGTTTTGCTGAACCAAGATGTGCTTAGAAAGTGGCACTAAATACTTGCGAACTTCACCGAGTTTAGAAGTGATGATGATTTCACGGTTACCGCGTTTAACGGTTCCGTAAGTAGCTGTACCATCAATTTCTGAAACTACTGCTGGGTTGGATGGGTTTCTCGCTTCGAATAATTCAGTTACACGTGGTAGACCACCGGTGATATCCCCTGTTTTACCTGCTGAACGCGGGATTTTAACGAGGATGTCTCCAGCTACAATTTTGTCACCTTCTGCAACAGAGATGTGCGCATTGACCGGAATAGAGTATTCGCGGAGCACTTCTTTGGTTTTTGCATCGATGATGTGGATCGCAGGTGACTTTTTCTTGTCGCGTGATTCGATAATTACTTTTTCGGTAAAGCCTGTTTGCTCATCGACTTCTTCGCGGTAGGTAATGTTTTCGATGATGCCATCAAATACCACTTTACCAGCGACTTCGCCAATGATCAGGGCATTGTATGGATCCCACTTACAGATAACATCACCTTTTTTGATTTTAGTGTTGTTTTTAACCATTAAGTCAGAACCATAAGGAACGTTTGCAGTCATGACAACAATACCGGTTTTCTCATCGGTAATGCGCAATTCAGCTGAACGACCTACAACGATCACGCGCTCAGTACCATCTGCATTTTTGCGTTCGATGGTGCGGATTTCGTCGATTTCTAATTTACCGTTTGATTTTGCTTTGAGGTCGGAGATATCGGCAATGTTAGATGCCGTACCACCAACGTGGAATGTGCGAAGTGTAAGCTGCGTACCTGGCTCACCAATTGACTGCGCAGCGACAACACCAACGGCGTCCCCGATTTGTGCCAAGCGGTGATTAGATAGGTTGCGTCCGTAACATTTTGAACATACCCCTCTGCGCATTTCGCAGGTCAATACTGAACGAATTTCTACTTCTTCGATACCAGCTTTTTCAATTGTTCTAGCGACATCTTCTGTGATGATATCTCCCGCATAAACAATGATTTGGTCTGATTCCGGCATGTAGACGTCGTGAACTGATGTGCGGCCGAGGATACGATCGTACAATGGTTCTACAATTTCGTCGTTTTTCTTCAATGAAGTAGCTACAATACCACGGAGGGTACCACAGTCGTTGGAGTTGATGACCACATCTTGTGCAACATCGACCAAACGACGCGTAAGGTAACCTGCATCGGCAGTTTTGAGGGCGGTATCCGCCAAACCTTTACGGGCACCGTGAGTAGAAATAAAATACTCAAGAATCGAAAGTCCTTCTTTAAAGTTGGACAAGATCGGGTTCTCAATAATTTCTTGTACAGATGCACCAGATTTTTGCGGCTTGGCCATTAGACCACGCATACCTGATAACTGGCGAATTTGCTCTTTCGAACCACGGGCTCCTGAATCGTACATCATGTAGATGGAGTTGAACCCTTGACGGTCTGTCTTGAGTTGTTCCATGAGTGTATGTGTCAGGCGCGAGTTGGTGTGCGTCCAGATATCAATAATTTGGTTGTAACGCTCGTTGTTGGTGATCAGACCCATGTTGTAATTCACCATGACTTCTTTCACGTCGGTTTCTGCCTTCGCAACGAGTATTTCTTTTTCTTTTGGAATGATGATGTCGTCTAGGTTGAACGATAGACCGCCTCTAAAGGCCATCTCGTAACCAAGTTGCTTGATATCATCTAGGAATTGTGCAGTTCTTGACGTACCACAAACTTTCAAGACTTCGCCGATGATGTCGCGCAACGCTTTTTTGGTCATGACATCATTGATAAATCCTACTTGAAGTGGAACTTTGTTGTTGAACATCACGCGCCCACAAGTGGTTTCAACCATCATGAGGGTCGGTTGGCCATCTTCACCTAAATCGTAAGTTTTCACTTTGATGTGCGCATGCAAATCAAGTTTGTTCTCGTTGTAGGCAATGATTACTTCTTCTGGAGAGTAGAAAATACCGCCTTCACCTTTAACGATTTCAGTTTCGGTAGTGCGCTTTCCTTTAGTGATGTAATATAGACCCAAGACCATATCCTGAGACGGTACCGCGATAGGCGCGCCGTTAGCAGGGTTGAGGATGTTGTGCGAAGCCAACATGAGCATTTGTGCCTCTAAAATTGCGGCATTACCAAGTGGTAAATGCACCGCCATTTGGTCACCATCGAAGTCGGCGTTGAAGGCCGTTGTAACGAGTGGGTGCAAACGGATTGCTTTTCCTTCGATCAATTTAGGTTGGAATGCTTGGATACCCAAACGGTGAAGTGTAGGGGCACGGTTCAATAGAACGGGGTGACCTTTCAATACGTTTTCGAGGATATCCCAAACAACTGGCTCTTTGCGATCGACGATTTTCTTTGCAGATTTAACCGTTTTAACGATACCGCGCTCAATCATTTTGCGAATGATAAACGGTTTGTAGAGTTCCGCAGCCATGTCTTTAGGCAAACCACATTCGTGCAATTTGAGGTCTGGACCTACAACAATTACCGAACGAGCTGAGTAATCGACACGCTTACCAAGTAAGTTTTGACGGAAACGACCTTGCTTACCTTTCAATGAATCTGAAAGCGATTTGAGGGCACGGTTCGATTCTGTTTTGACAGCAGAAGATTTTCTTGAGTTGTCAAATAGTGAATCGACAGCCTCTTGCAACATACGCTTTTCATTGCGCAAGATGACTTCTGGTGCTTTGATCTCAATCAAGCGCTTCAAGCGATTGTTGCGGATAATCACACGACGGTAGAGGTCATTAAGGTCAGAAGTTGCGAAGCGGCCGCCATCTAGTGGCACCAACGGACGCAATTCTGGCGGAATAACAGGGACCACCTTCACAATCATCCATTCTGGACGGTTGTCTATGCGTTTTTGAGAGTCGCGCATGGCTTCTACAACTTGTAAACGCTTGAGGGCTTCGTTCTTGCGCTGAACAGATGTTTCTGTTTCAGCTTGGTAACGCAAGTCGTAAGACATTTGGTCTAAGTTGAGGCCCGCCAACAAATCGTAAAGTGCTTCTGCACCCATCTTAGCGATGAATTTGTTGGGATCGGTATCGTCTAGGTAATGGTTGTTAGCCAATTCTGGCAAATCGAGCATGTCGAGGTATTCTTCTTCAGTGATGAAGTCCATTTTCTTGACATTCGCCCATTTGTCAGTTCCGGTAACAGCACCAGCCTGAATGACAACGTAACGCTCGTAATAGATAATTTGATCGAGTTTTTTGGTAGGCAAACCTAACAAATAACCGATTTTGTTCGGAAGTGAACGGAAGTACCAGATGTGTGCAACAGGAACCACCAATGAGATGTGTCCCATGCGCTCACGACGTACTTTCTTTTCAGTAACTTCTACACCACAGCGGTCACAGACGATTCCTTTGTATCGGATGCGCTTGTATTTACCACAGTGACATTCGTAATCTTTAACAGGTCCAAAAATGCGCTCACAGAACAAGCCATCACGCTCCGGTTTATAGGTGCGGTAGTTGATGGTTTCTGGTTTCAAAACTTCTCCACTAGAATGCTCCAAGATCACTTCTGGTGAAGCTAAGGAGATAGTGATTTTATTGAAGCTGCTTTGCTTTTTTGGGGTTTCTTTATTGAAAGCCATTTGATCTCGACTATTAACGTTAGTATTTTGAATTAATCCATTGATACGTTAAGGCACAAGCCACGTAATTCGTGTAACAATACATTGAAGGACTCAGGAATACCTGGTTCTGGAATGTTGTCGCCTTTCACAATAGATTCATATGCCTTGGCACGACCCATGACGTCATCAGATTTCACGGTAAGGATTTCTTGTAGGATATTGGCCGCACCAAATGCTTCCAATGCCCAAACTTCCATCTCACCAAAACGCTGACCACCAAACTGTGCTTTACCACCCAAAGGTTGTTGGGTAATGAGCGAGTATGGTCCGATTGAACGTGCGTGCATTTTGTCATCGACCATGTGAGAAAGTTTCAACATGTAGATGATCCCTACCGTTGCCGGTTGGTGGAAGCGCTCGCCAGTGCCACCATCATAGAGGTAAGTTTTACCTGAACGTGGTACACCTGCTTTGTCGGTCCAGTCGTTGATTTCTTCTGGTTTCGCACCGTCGAAAATTGGTGTAGCAAACTTGACACCTAATTTTTCACCGGCCCAAGCGAGAACGGTTTCGTAAATCTGACCGAGGTTCATACGAGATGGCACCCCTAGTGGATTGAGAACGATGTCTACTGGTGTGCCGTCTTCGAGGAATGGCATATCTTCTTGACGAACGATATTGGCCACAATTCCTTTGTTACCGTGACGACCCGCCATTTTATCACCAACTTTTAGCTTGCGTTTTTTGGCTACATATACCTTCGCTAATTTCACGATTCCGGCAGGGAGTTCATCTCCGACAGAAATGTGGAATTTTTTGCGCTTGTAGATACCAAGTAAATCGTTGGCTTTGATGTTAAAGTTGTGAATGACACGAGAAATCAGTTGATTGGTATCCGTATCAGTTGTCCAGTTGAGTGGATTGACAATAGAATAGTCAAGTGCGCTCAATGATTTGTTGCTGAATTTAGTACCTTTTTTGATCAACTCTTCTTTAAAGTTATTGAATACACCAGAAGATTTTTGCTCTCCGAGAATAACCAATAATTTATCGACAAGTTTATCGCGCAATACTGAAAGGTCTCTTTGATAGTCTGCATCGAGAGCCTCGAGTACCGGCTTATCTTGAGATTTTGATTTGCGATCTTTCACTGCTCTTGAGAACAATTTTTTCTGGATCACAACCCCGCGAAGTGATGGGCCAGCCTTCAGTGAAGCATCTTTGACGTCACCTGCTTTGTCACCAAAGATGGCACGTAAAAGTTTTTCTTCTGGTGAAGGATCTGTTTCACCTTTCGGCGTGATTTTACCAATGAGGATATCTCCTTCTTTGATTTCGGCACCAATGCGGATGAGGCCGTTTTCATCGAGGTCTTTGGTAGCTTCTTCAGAAACGTTAGGAATGTCAGAAGTGAGTTCTTCCATACCGCGTTTGGTGTCGCGTACTTCCAAAGAATATTCATCGATGTGAATAGAAGTAAAGATGTCGTCGCGGACCACTTTCTCAGAAATCACAATCGCATCCTCGAAGTTGTAACCTTTCCAAGGCATGAATGCCACTTTGAGGTTTTGACCGAGGGCGAGTTCTCCCGATTGGGTTGCGTAACCTTCACAAAGCACCTGGCCTCTTTCTACGCGGTCGCCTTTTTGAACGATTGGCTTGAGGTTGATACAAGTACTTTGGTTGGTTTTCATGAATTTAGTGAGCGAGTAACGCATAACTTCGCTTTCAAAACTCACGAGTTTATCTTGGTCATTCCAGTCGTAACGGATGACAATTTCGTTGGCGTCTACGTATTCAACAGTACCAGAACCTTCTGCGTTGATCAAAACGCGAGAGTCTCTAGCGACAAGTTGCTCGATTCCTGTACCGACGATTGGTGCATTTGGACGCAACAATGGCACCGCTTGGCGCTGCATGTTGGAGCCCATGAGTGCACGGTTGGCATCATCGTGCTCGAGGAAAGGAATAGAAGAGGCCGCAATAGATGCAATTTGGTTGGCACCAACGTCCATCAAGCTGAGGTCGCCAGGAGCTACAACAGGGAAATCCCCTTCGTAACGCGCTTTGACTAAATCAGAAAGGAAATTTCCTTTGTCGTCAATCTTGGCGTTGGCCTGTGCAATTGTTTTTGAATCTTCTTCTTCTGCTGCCAAATAAATTGGGCTCTCTTCAAATACAACACGACCGTTGTCTACACGACGGTATGGTGTTTCGATGAAACCAAGCTTATTGACTTTGGCGAATACGCAAAGTGAGGAGATGAGTCCGATGTTTGGACCTTCTGGTGTTTCAATGGTACACAAACGACCGTAGTGCGTATAGTGAACGTCACGAACCTCAAATCCGGCGCGTTCGCGCGATAAACCGCCTGGCCCGAGTGCAGAAAGACGACGCTTGTGCGTGACTTCCGAAAGCGGGTTGGTTTGGTCCATGAACTGAGATAGTTGGTTGGTACCGAAGAAGGAATTAATGACCGAAGACAAAGTCTTGGCATTGATAAGGTCAATAGGTGTAAAGACTTCGTTGTCGCGGACATTCATGCGCTCGCGAATCGTGCGAGCCATACGTGCCAAACCTACGCCAAATTGTGAGTAAAGTTGCTCTCCAACTGTACGAACACGGCGATTAGACAAGTGGTCGATATCATCGATATCTGCCTTAGAGTTGATGAGTTCTATAAGGTATTTGATGATGGAGATGATGTCGTTTTTAGTCAGTACGCGCGACTCCTCAGAAACATCTAAATTGAGTTTCTTGTTGATGCGGTAGCGTCCTACTTCACCTAAATCGTAACGTGCATCAGAGAAGAATAATTTCTCAAATACACCTTTTGCAGTTTCGTAGTCGGGTGGATCTGCGTTACGTAATTGACGATAGATGTGTTCAACCGCTTCTTTTTCAGAGTTGGACGTATCTTTTTGTAAGGTGTTGTAGATGATGGTGTAATCCGTAGAATTGCCATCTTCTTTGTGCAAGATCAAAGATTTTGCGCCTGAATCCATGATTGATTCGAGGTGTTCTTCGCCAATGAGTAATTCGCGGTCGAGGATCACTTCGTTACGCTCGATAGAAACAACCTCTCCGGTGTCTTCATCTACGAAATCTTCGATCCAAGTTTTGAGAACCCTTGCCGCCAAACGACGACCAATGAGT
Organism: Crocinitomicaceae bacterium; assembly: GCA_021738405.1. Taxonomy (GTDB): domain Bacteria; phylum Bacteroidota; class Bacteroidia; order Flavobacteriales_D; family Crocinitomicaceae; genus UBA952. The sequence goes on from JAIPCC010000023.1 coordinate 20,555, forward strand.
TTTTTAAGGTTGGTTTTGCTCACCTTTACTTCGTCGGCCAAACCAAAGATATCTAGGATATCACGGTCTGTTTCGTAGCCAATAGCGCGGAAAAGGGTCGTTACAGGTAATTTCTTTTTACGGTCGATGTAAGCATACATGATATTGTTGATATCCGTAGCGAATTCAATCCAAGATCCTTTGAAAGGAATGATTCTGGCTGAATATAACTTCGTGCCATTTGCATGGCGAGACTGTCCAAAGAAAACACCTGGCGAACGGTGCAATTGCGATACAATAACGCGTTCTGCGCCATTGACCACAAATGAACCTTTCGGTGTCATATAAGGAATTGTACCTAAGTAAACATCCTGAACGATGGTTTCGAAATCCTCGTGCTCAGGGTCGGTACAATACAGTTTCAGTTTTGCTTTGAGAGGCACACTGTACGTGAGTCCTCTTTCGATACACTCTTCAATAGTGTAGCGAGGTGGATCAATAAAGTAATCCAGGAATTCAAGAACAAATTGGTTGCGGGTATCCGTAATGGGAAAGTTTTCAGCAAACACTTTGAAAAGTCCTTCACTTTCGCGATTCTCCGGAGTTGTTTCCAACTGGAAGAATTCTTGAAAAGACTTTAATTGAATCTCCAGAAAATCTGGATATTCAAATTGGTTTTTGCTTGAAGCAAAATTAATTCTGGTTGAATTAGTTGTTGTTGCCAAGGCTTGTTTTTTTTAATGTTTTGTACTCTGTTGAAATCAACATGCAAAAAACAGGACAAGGCACCCGTCTTTCGACGGTGCCTTTCCTGTATATCCTGAATCGAATTACTTAACTTCTACTTCAGCACCAGCCTCTTCAAGAGACTTTTTGAGGCCTTCAGCCTCGTCTTTAGAAACGCCTTCTTTCAATGTAGAAGGTGCTGCATCAACTAGGTCTTTAGATTCTTTCAATCCGTTACCAGTCAATTCTTTTACAAGTTTAACTACTGCGAGTTTGTTAGGACCACCAGCTTTGAGGATCACATCAAATTCAGTCTGCTCTACAGCAGCTTCACCAGCACCAGCAGCAGCGCCAGCTACCATTACTGGAGCAGCAGCAGCAGGCTCGATGCCATACTCGTCTTTCATAATTGTTGCTAATTCACTTACTTCTTTTACTGTAAGGTTAACTAACGTTTCTGCAATTTGCTTTAAATCAGCCATTTTATTTAAATTTAAAAAGGTTTAAAAATAATTTGATTATGCTCTTTCTTCGAGCGTTTTAAGGATACCAGCAATTTTGCCACCAGCACCTTGAAGACCAGACAATACATTTTTCGCTGGGCTTTGCAACAAGGCAATGAGGTCACCAATGAGTTCTTCTTTGCTCTTGAGTGATTCTAATGCACTTAGTTGGTCATCACCGATAAAGATAGCTTCGTCGATATATGCTCCTTTTAAAAGTGGCTTTGGAGACTTCTTGCGGAAGTCAGCAATCAATTTTGCAGGTGCATTAGCAACTTCGGAGATCATGATAGAGGTAGATCCTTTCAAAACGTCTCTCAACGAACCAAAATCTTTACCTTCTACTTGATCCATTGCTTTTTCGAGCAAGGCATTCTTAACTACACGCATGGAGATGTTTGATTGAAAACATCTTCTGCGGAGGGTGTTTACAGCCTCAACGGTCAAATCTGCAGTGTCTGTCAAATACACAACTTGGGTAGCAGACAATTGTGCTGCTAATTCGCTGATGTACTGTGCTTTTTCTTCTCTTGTCATGTGTTCTAAGTATTAAGCAGTAACAGACTTCGCGTCAATTTGTATTCCGGGACTCATTGTAGAGCTCAAGTAGATACTTTTAATGTATGTACCTTTTGCTGCAGAAGGCTTGAGTTTGACAAGGGTAGAAACCAATTCGAAAGCATTCTCGCGAATTTTATCACCGTCAAAACTTACACGACCGATTCCAGCGTGGATGATACCGTATTTATCAACTTTAAAGTCGATTTTACCGGCTTTCACCTCTTCTACTGCTTTACCAATTTCCATGGTAACAGTACCTGTCTTCGGGTTTGGCATCAAGCCGCGTGGTCCGAGGATACGACCAAGCGCACCTACTTTACCCATTACAGAAGGCATCGTGATGATCACATCGACGTCTGTCCAGCCACCTTTGATCTTTGCGATATAATCGTCAAGACCAACGTAGTCTGCACCTGCATCTTGCGCTTCTTTCTCTTTGTCTGGCGTGCAAAGTACAAGTACTTTTACATCTTTACCAGTACCGTGAGGTAGGGCAACGGTTCCACGTACCATTTGATTCGCTTTACGCGGGTCTACACCCAAACGAACACAAATATCTACAGAGGCATCGAATTTAGTGGTAGAAATTCCCTTCACCAAATCACATGCTTCTGTTAGAGTGAAAGTTTTTGACAAATCGTATTTTGCCAAAATCTCTTTTCTTTTTTTAGAAACTCTTTTCATAGTCTATGATTATTTGGATTTTGGAGCTTCGCCACCTTTAACGGTAACCCCCATACTTCTTGCTGTTCCTGCAACCATGCGCATAGCAGAGTCAACCGTAAAACAATTCAAATCAGGAAGTTTGTCTTCGGCAATCGCACGAACTTGATCCCAAGTAACGGAACCAACTTTTACGCGGTTTGGCTCAGACGAACCCTTTTTAATTTTTGAATGTTCAATGATTTGTACCGCTGCTGGCGGGGTTTTGAGAACGAAATCAAAAGATTTATCACCGTAAACGGTAATCACAACCGGAACCACCTTACCCATTTTGTCTTGTGTACGCGCGTTGAACTGCTTACAAAACTCCATGATGTTCACACCTTTGGCACCGAGAGCCGGACCAATTGGCGGTGATGGATTGGCTGCGCCTCCTTTGATCTGTAACTTGATCAATGCTGCTACTTCTTTAGCCATATATATACAAATTATGTAGTTAAACGTGAGCCTATCGACGGGAAGCTTTAGTCATCTGGCCCACTCCTACGGTTAATACAACTTTAAGACTCTTTCTCAACCTGCATATAGTTGAGCTCGAGCAAGTTTTTGCGGCCAAAAATTTTGACCATTACCTTTAGTTTCTTTTTCTCTTCGTTGATTTCATCAACAACACCACTAAAGTTATTAAACGGACCATCGATCACTTTGACAGACTCACCAACCACAAATGGTATTTTGAGTTCTTCTTCTGTAATAGATAGTTCGTCTACTTTTCCTAAAATACGGTTTACTTCAGCCATTCGCATTGGAACGGCTTCGCCACCTTTTTCTGTGCCAAGGAAACCAATTACATTTGGAATGCTTTTGATGACGTGTGTCACTTCTCCAACCAATGCGGCTTCGATCAATACATAACCTGGTAAGAAAGCCTTTTCTTTGTTGACTTTTTTACCATTTTGAATCTTGAAAACTTTTTCTGTCGGAATAAGCACCTGATTAACGTAATCAGTGAGCTTCATGCGTGCAATTTCGAGTTCAAGGTACTCCTTGACTTTCTTCTCCTTGCCACTAACGGCACGTACGACATACCACTTCTTTGCTATTTCTGCCATTCTTGTTTTGTGTTTAGAAAGATCCGTAGATAAAGCCAAGCACACCTTTCCATAAAGAACCTTCTTCTCCGGTGATACCGAAAATGTAGTCCATGGCAAAGATAACGAGGGAAATAAGCAAAGATGCTACGACTACTAGGATAGTGTTATTTTGTAACTCTTTCCATGTAGGCCAGGTTACTTGATGAACCATCTCGTTGTAGATGTCGATGATGTATGATCTTAATTTTAACACGAACAGTTGTTTTAATTGTGCACGGGCGGTAGGATTCGAACCCACGACCAATGGTTTTGGAAACCACCACTCTACCAGCTGAGCTACACCCGTTTAAAAAGGGGAGCTGTTAACTCCCCTTGTTTTTTACTTTTGGTAGAATCTTAAGCTACGATTTCTGTAACCTGACCTGCACCTACTGTACGACCACCTTCGCGGATAGCGAAACGTAGACCTTTGTCCATCGCAACTGGTACGATCAACTTTACATTAATAGATACGTTGTCACCTGGCATAACCATCTCGCGACCATCGCTAAGGAAGATCTCACCAGTTACGTCAGTTGTACGGAAATAGAACTGAGGACGGTATTTGTTGTGGAAAGGAGTGTGGCGACCACCTTCTTCTTTCTTCAATACGTAGATCTCAGCTTTAAATTCGATGTGTGGTGTAGTTGAACCTGGTTTACAGATAACCATTCCACGTTTGATTTGTGATTTTTCAATACCGCGTAGTAACAAACCAACGTTGTCACCAGCTTCACCACGGTCAAGGATTTTACGGAACATCTCAACACCTGTTACAGTAGAAGTCAATTTAACTTCACCCATACCAAGGATCTCAACTGGCTCACCAGAGTTGATGACACCTGTTTCGATACGACCTGTTGCAACTGTACCACGACCTGTGATCGTAAATACGTCTTCAACTGGCATCAAGAAAGGCTTATCAACGTCACGTGGAGGCAACTCGATGTATGTGTCAACTGCGTCCATCAATTCTTCGATTTTAGCTACCCACTGTGGCTCAGCGTTCAAAGCACCAAGTGCAGAACCTTGAATAACAGGAGCGTTGTCACCGTCATATTTGTAGAAAGAAAGCAATTCACGTACTTCCATTTCAACTAACTCTAATAATTCAACGTCATCTACCATGTCCACTTTGTTCATGAAGACAACCATGCGAGGAACACCTACCTGACGACCAAGAAGGATGTGCTCACGCGTTTGTGGCATTGGTCCGTCTGTTGCAGCTACAACGAGGATAGCACCGTCCATTTGGGCAGCACCCGTAACCATGTTCTTTACGTAGTCGGCGTGACCTGGACAGTCAACGTGTGCGTAGTGACGGTTAGTCGTTTCGTACTCGATGTGTGAAGTGTTGATTGTGATACCACGCTCTTTTTCTTCAGGAGCGTTGTCAATTGAGGAGAAGTCACGAGCCTGAGCCAATCCTTTGCTTGAAAGAACGCTAGAAATTGCAGCAGTCAACGTAGTCTTACCGTGGTCAACGTGTCCGATGGTACCGATGTTGACGTGTGGTTTGGAACGGTCAAAATTTTCCTTAGCCATTTTGTGTATTTGTTACTTAGTTAATAATAATATACTTATCTATCATAAAGGTCCGAGACGCAAAGCGAAACGGACTTAAATGCAATTTTACATTGAGCCAATGACGAGAATTGAACTCGTGACCTCTTCCTTACCAAGGAAGCGCTCTACCCCTGAGCTACACCGGCGCTCAAACAAAAAAGTGAGCGGGAGACGAGATTCGAACTCGCGACGTTCAGCTTGGAAGGCTGACGCTCTACCAACTGAGCTACTCCCGCTTAATACTTTTGTTAGTGTTTGTGGGGAGAGCAGGATTCGAACCTGCGAAGGTGTACACCAGCAGATTTACAGTCTGCCCTCGTTGGCCGCTTGAGTATCTCCCCAACATTGAGCCGATGGAGGGATTCGAACCCCCGACCAGCTGATTACAAATCAGCTGCTCTGGCCAACTGAGCTACATCGGCTTGTATTATTTGAATGTTGGATATTCATAAAATGTTGAAAGAACGTAACCCTAAACCTGCGTTTTGGGATTGCAAATGTACAAAACTTTTTTTTATCTCAAAGAGTTTTTGAAAAAATTTACACAAACTATTTCAAGCAGACTTTTCAATAGCAGGCTTCGCTTACGGGAAATCCTTACATTTGTTTCAATGCGCCAAAAAAGAGTTTATATGACCGTCTCTAGCGACCTCGCTACAGACAACCGCGTTCACCGATCCTGCACGGTTTTAGAGGAGCTTGGTTTTCAAATCCATTTGTTTGGGCGCCAAAAAAAGAATAGTCCTGTGATGCCGCAGCGCTCCTATTGCGTGCGTCGCATGCAGCTCAAATTTGAAAAGGGCGCCTTCTTTTATGCCGAATTAAATATCCGCTTGTTTCTCATATTGCTGTTTAAGAAATATGATTTTCTATTTGCCAACGACCTCGATACCCTGCCCGCAGCCTATTTAGCGAGCCGTCTCAAACGCAAACCGCTTTTATATGATAGCCATGAGCTCTTTACAGAAGTTCCTGAATTGGTCGGTCGGCCTCGGGTTCAAAAGGTTTGGCAGCGCTTAGAAAAAAAGATGCTGCCACATATTGACCACATGATCACCGTGAATCAATCAATTGCCCGCATTTTTGAAAATAAATATGCCATTCATTGCAGTGTTGTTCGCAATGTTCCGATGCGCCTTGATCCTATTGCAGCGCATTCAAAATCATTTCTTGGCCTCAGCGACGCACAAATCATGCTGATCATTCAAGGTAGCGGACTAAATATTGAACGCGGAATTGAAGAAGCCGTGATGGCCATGGCTCAAATCCCGAGAGCGGCATTATTTTTAGTTGGCGACGGAGATGCGATCCCTAGTATTCAAAAACTAGTTGCGCAATTACAACTCCAAGATCAGGTTCGTTTTATCGGAAGAGTTCCCTACAATGAATTATTGAGGTATACCGCAGCTGCCGATCTCGGACTGGCTTTGGACAAGCCACTCAGCCTCAATTATGCACTTGCCTTGCCAAATAAGGTTTTTGATTACATACAAGCAGGTACACCTATCGTAGCGAGTTCGCTGATTGAAATTGAAACCCTGATCCACAAACACAACTGTGGTGTTGTACTGCCAGAGGTGACGCCACAAATGATTGCCGAAAAGATAAATGCGTTAATTGACCAGCCCGAACGCAGAGCGGAATACAAAAAAAATTGTCAGCAAGCAGCTCAATTAGAAAACTGGGACACCGACAAGCAAGTTCTAAAGGATGTTGTGCAGCGCGTTTTTGTTTAATTGCTGCAATCTGAGTAAGCGATACAAATCAAAAAGGAATAAGGGAGCGTATCCCGTCTTCAATAAATAGGCTAAAAAGGGCGTAATTGAAGTAAGTAAACCTATTAGATAGTTGAAGACGACATGCTGCTTTAACTTCAAATGAAGTTGGAGCAAGCGATTGTGATCAAAGACGCGAAGAGCCGGATATTTCTCCGTAAGCCAGAGCAAGTTCTTTAAGGCGCTGTCTGTTTTGCCCAAAAATTCGGCGTTGGTATCTAACTTTAAGTTCCAAACAGGATTATCTATATGCGCAATAGGAATTTGTTGCGCGGCCAGCTGCAATCCCAATAAGGTATCTTCATGACCATAGCCCGTTAATCGTTCATCAAAAGGAATTTGCTGCAAGACGGAACGTCGGATGATGAAATTATTGGTCTTGAAACCTGCGTGGTGGTGCTGTGTTCGCCTATGATAGTCTAGACTTTCTCTTTGAGTAGAGTAAGACCAACGCAAGCGCTGGGAGCGATTTGGCTTGTGGTTTTGATATACGCTGGCACCGACCAAAACTTCGATGGGTTGTTGCGTTAAATAGTCGGCATATTTTTTTAAAAGTAGCGGGTCTTGAATAGTGCTGTCTCCATCTATAAAAAGAAGGTAGTCAGCGTCTGTATATTTCAAGAAGGCATTTCGGATCCTAGACCGTCCGATATTTTGTGGCAGCCCAATGAACTTGACTAAAGGTTCTGAAAACACATTGCGCTTGGTGAATTCAGGTGCTGAGGCGTCGTCGATCAGTATTATATCTATGGCGGCCTCAGGTAAAGCCGTGATTTGAGCGCAGAAGGTGTTGACCAACGCGCTCACGTCGGAATTGTAAATTGGAATGCAAACGCTGAGCGTCCACATAGCGCGTTTAGGCCATAGTGCTTGGCGTGCCGAAATTCATGGGCGGAAAGCCAGCTTGTGGCTCGTCTATAGCGCCAAAGTTTTGCTCGTATTTTTCGATATTTTCTGCCAGAGCTTGTAGGAAGCGCTTGGCATTTTGCGGTGTCATGAGTACTCTCGAGCGCACCTTACCTTTTGGCATTCCGGGCATCAGTTGTACAAAATCACAAACGACCTCTGCGGGTGAATGTGTAATGATTGCTAAATTTGAATAGACACCTAAAGCGATGTCTTCTGATAATTCGATGTTCATTTGGTTCTCTTGGTTCTCCATCTAGATTTGTTTTTCTAATTCATTAAAAGTAATGCCATATTGCTCGAGTTCGGTGAGAATCGGTGCATAAATTTCTCGACTCACAGGTAAAGTGACGCCGCGTTCGCGAATGGTATTGTTCAAGATCAGCTTGGCAGCAATGGCCACTGGCAAGCCAACCGTATTAGACATTGCGGTATAGCGTTCGTCTTGACCTTCCACTACCATAGAGCTCGTGACTGCAAAACGCTGGTTGTCTTTATTGTAAATAAGTTCGTGATACATGACAATCATGTCTTTGTCACCGGGTTCAAGCTGCCATTTTTCAACTAAAATCTTTTGCAACAAAACCGCTGGGCTTGCATGCTGAATGCCAAAAGTTTCTTGATCACTGAAAAGCCCTAAGTAATCAAATAAGTCAAAAAGGTCTTGGCGGTATTGAACAAGTTTCATGAACTTTTCCTCTACGCTCACCCCAATTTGAAAAGGTAAAAAGGCATTGAGAAACTGACGCGGCGTGAGTTGGGCCGAACCTTTCATGGTATACGCATCGTCGGTCATGCCGAGCTGAACAAAAACATCCCAGGCTTCGCAATAAGGTGGTCTGCGCAGGGTGCCACGGAAAATAGTCGGGACGTTTTGAATATTGTATGTTTCTAAATAATTCAAAGAGTCTCGGTTGACGTAACCTTCAAATTGGCCGTAGCCCTCAATTTCTATATGGTCTAGGCGCTGAAACAAGCGGTGATACGGCAAGTACTTGAGCTCGTTCATTTCGCGGTAACAAGCAGCAGATCCTTGGCCCGCAAGCA
>JAIPCC010000024.1 GCA_021738405.1 Crocinitomicaceae bacterium
GATTGCTCAGTATTGGCAATACGAGGTCGTCTGCTTCAAGCAAATCCAATTCAACGTACTTGTTGATGATTTGCATTGGAACGCCCAATAATGGCACGTTTGCACGTCCTCCTGTTTTTTGCCTTTTGGTTTTAATCCAATATCCAGCTTCATTCCTTTCGATTTCACAGCGTTTGAGTTTCTTTACGTCCGCATAAGCCAAACCTGTAAAACAAGAAAACACAAAAAAGTCCCTAACCCTGGTAATTCTATCAAAAGACGAGTTGTATTCCATGATGGATTTTAATTCATCCTCTGTAAGGTAGGGGCGGTCAACTTCTTTCATGGTCAAACTAATACCTGCAAATGGATCCCTCAATATCCATCCATGACGGAGACAACGATAGGTTATCCTTTTAAGATTTTGAAGAAACTTATTTGTAGTGTTGAAACTGCAACCTTTTTCCGTTTTCAAATACAAACCAAATTCAGTAACCATGTAATGGTCGATAGATTTAATCGGCACATCGCTGGCTTTGTATTTGATTTTTAGAAAATTCGAGAAATGATTTTTAGCAGCATTGTACTTTTGGCAAGTAGCATAGGTACTTTCCTTTCCAATTAATTTGCGAAGTCCTTCAATGTGGTCTTCCCAAATTTCGATAATCATTTTGGCTTTTGCTGTGTTTACTCCGAGTACCGCATCACGCAGAAGTTGCGGAGTAACGGTATCGTGCATGGTAATAAGCTCGCTGTACTTTTGGCGAGTTCGGGTGATCACGGAATCAATGTAATCATTGAATTCACGAGCTTCGTGAGAGCGGCCAATTACTTTGGCGCGTTTAGAATCCCAATCTTTGGGCTGTAGACTTCGCTGGAGCTGTAAAACTACACGTTCTCCATTGATGTTGATTTTCATGAGAACGGGAACTTCACCGTTCTTTTTTGCTTTTGTTCTGCTGATGTAAACAACCAGCGAGAAGTTTGATTTTTGACTTGACGACATTTGGCACTAATTTTTTACGTTGTGCCCCCCTTTAAATGTTTTACAAATGTACGTTTCCAAAGAGGAAAATAGTCGCCTAACTCATTGTTTTTCAGTCTTATTATGTCTATTAGCGTCTACTTGCTTGGTTTCTTTTTTGGCTTCAAAAAAAAGAAACCCGCTAAGAAACCAAAAGTATAGACAAACCTAGACTTTTTTAGAATTTGAAGAACATAAAAAAAGCGTGCAAAACCTTGATTTTACACGCTTTTAGACTGTTTTAGACAATCTGTCTGCGGAGAGAGAGGGATTCGAACCCTCGATAAGCTTTAGGCCTATACACACTTTCCAGGCGTGCTCCTTCAACCACTCGGACACCTCTCCAAGGTTTAGTGGAGTGCAAAGATACGAAGCTTTTTTGATTCTAGGAAACCGGGCGCATGCGCGATTGGATCACGAGCGCCGAAAGGATGGTGAGGCTCCCGATGGCGAAAATGGCGGTATTCGTGGACCAAATATCGGCGAGAATGCCGGTGAGTAGCGCGCCCACAGCATAGCCGAGATCTCGCCAAAGGCGATACACGCCTATACTTTGGGCGCGCTGGCTCGGGTGGGTGTTGTCTGCGATGGCAGCTAAGAAGGTGGGGTAGACTACCGCTGTGCCGAGTCCTAGCAAGACGCTGAGGATGGCAAAGGCAGTAAATGATTGTGCCCAGATGAAGCCGAGTATGGCGAGCCCCTGTATGAACATGCCCCAAAAGAGCAAGGATTTTTTTGCATAGCGATCGGCCAATTTGCCGGTAAAAAGTTGGCTGAGGCCCCAGACTGTGGGGTAAATGGCAATAATTTGTGCGAGTTCCGTTGCGGTGAATCCTTTGCTGAGGAGTAAGATGGGAAACAAGCCCCAGATCATGCCGTCGTTGAGGTTGTTGACCAAGCCGCCTTGGCTAATGGCGCTCAAATTGGGGTGTTTCCAGGAGGTTTCGGAAAAAATATTTTTCAAGAGTGTTGCTTTGCTTTCTTCGCCTTCGCGTTGCACAAAAGAACGGGTATCTTTGATCAGAAAAATACTTGACAAAAGTCCAAAAATAGCGAGTACGATACCAATATAAAAGGGATAAGGTCGCACGCCGTATGCATTGGCAATACTCGCGCTTAAAAAGGCTACAGCACCAACCGCTAAATAGCCAGCAGCCTCATTGATTCCCATGGCAAAGCCTCGGTTTTTTGCGCCTACTAAATCGATTTTCATGACTACAGTGCTGCTCCAGGCTAAGCCCTGATTGATACCTAGAAAAACATTGGCCACAATGATCCAGGACCAATTTGGAGCGTAAATGAGTAAAAAAGGAACGGGTAGGGCAAAGATCCAGCCTAAAATCAGGAGTTTTTTGCGTCCCCAGCGGTTGGCTAGAGTACCTGCAAAATAGTTGGTGAGTGCTTTTGTGATGCCAAAAACTACAATAAACGAAAGAATAGCTGTTTTTGCTGCAAGATGAAATTCGGCTTCTGCCAGTTCTGGCAAAATACTGCGCTCCATGCCGACCATACCACCGACAAAGGCATTGACGAGGACAAGTAAACTAAATTGTTGCCAATTTTCTTTGAGGCCGAGCTGTTCTTGTGTCATCACATCAATAGCAAGCCAATCGAGAAATAAATGAAGATGCCTATGACGTCGTTGAGGGTCGTTACAAAGGGGCCAATGGCGAGCGCGGGGTCAATTTTGTAGCGATTCAAGATCATTGGGAAGAGCGTGCCGAAGATGGCAGCAAATAAGATGACCGTGAAGAGCGATAAACTCACCACCACACCTAAATGAACATCGACAAAAACGGTGGCCACCAAAAAGACCAAACTCGATAAAATGAGCCCGTTCATGAGCCCTACACTTCCTTCTCGGATGAGTTTGGGGAGAATTCTGCCGAGGTCTTTGTCGCCTCTGGCTAAGGATTGTACGACAATTGCCGAAGATTGCACGCCTACGTTGCCTCCCATGGCGGTAATGAGTGGGATGAAGAAGGCCATAGCTGGGATGGCCGTAATGCTTGCTTCAAAATTAGAGATGACTTTAGCGCCAATGGTGCCGCCAAACATGGCGATGATCAGCCAAGGCAAGCGCGAAAAACCTACCTTCCAAATTGCGGCGTCGGAGTCTACCTTGTCGGAGATACCTGTTGCCATCTGGAAGTCTTTGTCGGCCTCTTCCTTGATGTAATCCACGACGTCGTCTAGGGTAATGCGGCCCACTAATTTATTTTGGTAGTCCACAACAGGAACCGAGACGAGGTCATATTTTTCCATGACTTTCGAGACCAATTCTGCGGAATCACTGGTCTTGACCGAGATGATTTTTTTGCTTTGGTAAATGTTCTCGATTTTGGTGCGCGCGTTGGCAAAGAGTAGTCTTTTGAGCGACAGCACACCAAGTAGGTGGTCGTCGTCGTCGACAACAAAGATGTTGTATACTTTCTCGACGTCTTCTGCTTGTTTGCGCAGTTCAATGATGGCGCGGTTTACAGGCCATTCGACGTTGGCCTGAAAAAACTCTTTTTGCATGAGCCCCCCTGCGGTGTCGTCGTCGTAATTGAGGAGGTCGACGATGTCTTCTGCAGCTTCGTCGTCTTCCATTTGGGAAATGACCTCCTGGATTTTTTCGTCGGGGAGGTCTCCGAGGATATCGGCGGCGTCATCGGAGTCGAGGTTTTCGAGCTGATCGGCCATCTCTTTACTGGAAAGCGAGGCCAAGAAACGGTCGCGGACTTCCTCTTCAAGCTCCATTAAGATGTCGGCCTGGGTGTCTTCATCTACCATGAAGTAGATGAATTTGGCTTCGTCGTTGGTGAGTTTATCGAGAATTTCGGCTACCTCGGCGTAGTGGAGTTCTAAGACTTGCTCTTGGATCCAAAGACTGTCTTGCGCCACAATTCTCTGACGCAGTTCGGCAATAAATTCTTTGGTTAACTCAAAACGCACCGGCTCTTTTTTGACAAAGATACGCAATTGCGTTGCAAAGGTTTTAACGCAAGGTTAAGTTCTACGGCAATTAGTCGTGGCAGAGGCCTGCCACTTCGTGAAAGATATCGTGTGCTTTGGTAATCATTTCGAAAAGTTGCGCGTTTTTCTTCTCCTGATCTTTACTTGGTTTTTGTACCAATTGATGGATGTCCAAGCACTGTTTTTCAAGTCTGGTAAGGGCATCCTGAATGCCTGCGTTGTTGGCAGAAACAGGCGGAGTCGAGTTTTTGAGTAAGATGGCCTTGGCATAAAGTTCGCCGGAGCGGCTCAATAAAGGCGCAAAGTTTTTTTCTTCTGCCGGATGAAAAGTTTGGGCCATTACTTTATGAAAATCTTTGATGGCCAGCCAGTTGTCTTTTTCGATTTCTTTGAGCAAAGGGTCGTTGAGTGCCGCTGCATATTTGTCTGATACCGCACCCCAATTGATCAGTGACCAAATATTGTTGAGGTAATCGGCTCTTTTATTTTGGTATTTGAGGTAGTAGGCGTGTTCCCAAACATCGATGCCGAGAATTGGAATGCCGCGTTCGTTGCTCACATCCATGATCGGATTGTCTTGATTGCCCGTACTCACCACAGCCAATTGCCCGTTTGGCGTCACCATGAGCCAAGCCCAACCACTGCCAAAACGGGTGCTTGCTGCTTTATTAACGCTGGCAATAAGCGAGTCGATGGAGGTGAATTTGGCATCAATTGCCAATTGAAGTTCTTTGGAAATAGGACGCTGACTTGCTTTCGGTGCGAGGATATCCCAAAACAAACTATGGTTGTAGTGGCCACCGGCGTTGTTGCGCACCGTTGCTGAACGAAAACTCGCATACATGAGCAGGTCGTTCATGCTGATCTTTTCCATGGCTGTTCCGGTAATCGCTTTGTTGAGGTTCGTTACGTACGCAGCATGGTGCTTGTCGTGGTGAATTTGCATGGTTTGCGCATCAACTGCTGGCTCATAGGCAGCGAAATCAAAAGGCAAATTGGGAAGGGAATACACTTGAGCAAATCCTGTGCTTGAAAGTAGGATGAGCAAGCACTGAATAATGATATTTTTAGTCATGACAATTGTTTTGGGTTCAAAATTAGAAAGATTAAAACCCCACACTTGTTAAGGGCTCGTTAAATATTCTGCAAGTCGACCATCCGCATCGCAATGAAAGCCTTCAGGACCCGTTCCCCAACGTTTGGTACTTCCACGTGGATGAGGTAGATACCACCCGCAACTGGAATACCTGCATGGTTGGTGAGGTCCCAATCTTGGAAGGTGAGTGGACTATCTTTTTTGATGTTGCGCACGAGCTTGCCATTGGCCGTGTAGATCCTGATCTGACACTGTTCTGGAAGGTTGGTAATCTTGATGCGGTTGTCTAGTTTGTTGCGCTCGTACTCAGAGAAAGCATAATAAGGATTTGGCACTACATTGATCAGCGCCAAGGCTTCTTTGAGCATGTCTTGCGAACCAACTTTTGTAGCAATGTCTTCCATAGACCAACCGTACATGGGCTTGCCTGCGTTTTCGCCAGAGCCTACAAAGTTTTTGTATTCTTTGTTGATGCGCAAGCGGATGGTGACGTCGGTAGACAGCAACTCTTGATTTGGCGCTAACATAGGGTAGGAAATCCAGGTAAGTGAACCATAAAGCTCGCGCTTCGCTGATGTACTGCCGCCTTCCACCTCCAAATACTTATTGTAAGCAACGTTCATATTGTTGTTTTCTGCATCTGCAGGAACATAAGCTGGGAAGTTGTAGCCAGAGCTGAAACCATTGATGCTAGCCTGATTGTAACTAAATACGTAAATAGGTTGCACACCACCCATAAGTGGGGTACCAACGTTGCTCACCAAACGATCCGTTGGATTCCAGATCATGTCGGCACCGTTTTCACCACCAAGGAAAGAGTTTTCCCCAAAGGCCATATACAAGCGCACACCAGATTCAATGTCTACAGCGTAACCCGGGAACCAACCCATACCTGTGCCTGTTCCGTCAGGATTGCCATTTTTATCTACACTCGGACTTTTGCGCAAGGCGCCTGGCTGTGCTCCGCCTACGTTGAGGGCTGTGTTGCGACCAAGCTCAACAATTGGGCAGCGTGTCCAGAGGCTCTTGTCAGAGGTAAGCACGATATTCACACTTGGCAAGAATGAAACGGAAGCATTGAGCTTGCTAGAACCAGAGAATGTTCCGAAATAAGCCAAAGGCATGTAGTCGGCTTGGTAACCCACCAAACGGTGTGGCGCGATGATACCATCCAAAATGCGCTCATAGGCTTGTGCAAGGTCTGCATTTATTTCATCTGCATAATTACAAGGGTTGTAAAAAGGTGATGTTGTGGGATCACAATCATAATTGTCAACATTTGGGTCTGTCTGAGGCATATATTCTCCGGAGCGGATCCAATTGGTTGGGAAAAACGCGTCGTTGTCTTTGACGCCCGTGAGCCAGCGCTTAGACGAATCATCGAATTCCATGCTTGCGTCAATCATGTCGGTAGACTTTGAAATTATATTTCCGGTACCTGTGTATTTCGTTTGGAAGATTTGAACCGAAACACCCCATTGCGGAATGATCTGCTCGTTATCTGATTTGATGGTGCGCTCTGAGCTTACGGAGTCAATTGGCGTGGCGTCGCCTTTGTTGGCGTAGCGGTAAATGACCCAGCTTGCGGTGTCGGCGCTGTTGCCAATGTTTGGCGCTGTGTAGTCTCTGAATTTACATTCGAAATAACCGTTCGCCAAGTTGAGCGGGTCCACAACTTTGATGTTCACAGGGCCTGCACCGTAGTCGTAAGTTGGGTTGGCCATGTAGCCCTCAGATAAAATGGTATTCATGCTGGCAGCGGTGAGCTCCAAGCTGCGGTTGCCGTTTCCGTAGCCATCTAGGCGTGTGATGCGCGGTGAAGAACCGTAGGCAACAAGTTGTGCTGTACCGCCAGCTTCAGGCATGGGGTTGTGTGGAATCACTTCAAGCACTTTGATTTCACCCACCGCAGCTTTGCGGCTGGCAATGTAGCGTTTCTTTTGACCGTCTAGCGAGAGCGGATCGTTGGGAGCGTAATCTTTGTAATTGTTGTGCGCGTAGGCGATGGCCATATAGTAATAGCGCTTGAAATTGACTAATCTTTTATCGCCTTGCGCAAATTGGTCGGTTTGGATGCGGTAGCTGTGCTGGATACCTTTGTCTTCGCCATTGACACGCTGTACAGGAATGGAGGCCCCGAGCTCGTCGCTGAACTCAAAATTGATGATTTTACCGATGCCGTCTTTGATGTCGCTTTGTGCCACCAAGCGGGCTTGGTCGGGGTCTTGGAGTTCTGAGCTCGAGACTTTGGAATTGGCCAATTGGTAAATCTGATAACCTTGAAATTTATAGGTTTTGTCTGCATTAGGGTCTGCAGCAACAATAAACGGATCGAATTCGACGTATTCTTCTTTGTAATTATTGGAATTGACTGGATTGGATAGCATCAGAATGACTTCATTAGCCAATTCTTGTGCTTGTATTTCTGGTGCATGCGGACCGTCGAGTACCTTAAAACAGTTTTCAAAAAGCGCTTGGGCTTTGTCGTCAGCTCTGCGAAGGGTTTCTACAGATGCAAAGGGGTCGCCTGCACCTGAGCGCGCCCAAACTACGCCAACGGTAATGTTGTTCACGGCGCCTGGCTTCAAAATAAATGGCCCTGCCGACTGCACAAAACGGCGGTCATTGGGCGTGTTGTTGGCCGTTTGTTCGGTCCAGTTGGGTTGCGGATTGCCGCTGGTGCCCCAGCCAAGTGGGTCAGTATTGCCTGGGAACATGAAGTCGCAGGGCATGTTGGGGTCTGCTTCGGGGTCAGAGATGTGGCCACTGCCGCCGTACACGAATTTGGTACCGTCTTTCCAGAAGCCGCGCAGGTAGTTGTAGTAATCGCCAGCGTTCACTGGGTCCGTTTGGTTGGGATTGGCGCCGTTGGTGGTGTTGGAATAATACAAGAAGCGGCGCATGCCAAAGCGTTCGTTGTCCACAACGCCGTCGCCGTAACCAATGCCGTTCAACGCTTCGTTGTCCCAGATACCAAAGGCGTTGTCTATGCCGTCGTTGTCTTGGTAGGGGCCTTCAAAAAAGTCAACACCCACAGCAGGAGGAGAGTAGCCGTAGCCTTTGAAGCCAGAGTTGTCGCCGTCGTAGTTGTCGCCGTTGTAGTAGTAACCCAAGCCACGGTTTACATCACAACCCACGTAGTCGTCGTAAGGATCGCCGAGGGCGCCGTCGGTAAAAAATCCAAAATAAGTGTTGTACAGCGTTTGGGTACCACGGTTGATGAGCTCGTAGTTGTAAAACGTCATGTTGTTGATTTCGTCGTTGGAAGCAAAAGCAAAAGCCTGTGCCCTGATCTCCATACCAATAGGGTCGGCGCCGGTTTCGGTGTGGATATTCCCTTTGTCGTTCATGACCCACCAATAGTTGAGGTCACCGTAGAGTGAAATTTTGCGATCGGTGGAGCAATCTTTGGTTTTTTTGATGTCGTACCAGGGAAAATCGCCATCTTGCCAATTGTAAGTACCGTCGTTGTTGTTGTCGTAAAATGGCGCCAAATAATAGTCTTGGCCCTGTGAAACATCGCCGTGGGCGGGCCATTCCTTGATAATTTTTGGGACACTATAGTTCGGAAAGAGGTCAGCCTGCGTGGTGGTTCCGTTTTGCATGTCGTAAATTCCGGCCTCGTACCAGGCATTGAACTCACGGATTTCGTCTTGGCTCGAGATGAAGTGCTTGTCGAATTTGGAGCAATTCTCTGAAGTTGTTTCGGCAAAAACTTTCGAGAGTGGGCCGGTCCAGTAGTCTTGGCCATTGCGGTAGCGCAAAGCAGCTAACTTGAGCTGGTTATTGACGTCGGTGCCGCCAAGCCAAAGTGCAGCGGTAAATAACGCATTGATACCCGAGTTTTTGGGCACCTCGTACATCGAGTAATTTTGATTGGGGATCTGCCAAAGGTTGCCCGCGGTGTGTACCATGGCGCGCACGTTGTTGAGCTCCATGAAAGTAGTGTGGGTAGGCGGCGGGCAGTTGGCTCCTTTATGTTGCTGCTGAATTTGGGGCTTCGTGTTTCCCGTAAAAGCTTGCGCAAGCAGCCCTTCAGGCAAAGCAAATGAGGTGATGAAAATCAGTAAAAATAGTCGCATGAGGTCTCTAAATTAAGCAAAAAAACGCTGTAAATTTGAATATGAAACAACTTGAATCAGCCTCAGATATTCACCTTATGGTCAGCACCTTTTACGAGAAGGTCTTACAAGATGGTATTTTAGCACCCTTTTTCTCCAAATTGAATTTTGAGGAGCATCTTCCTAAGATGGAGCATTTTTGGCGTTTTGCGCTGCTTTCAGAGTCGGGTTATACTACCAACGTCACTGAAAAACACCTGCACATGCCGCTCGAAAAAGCACACTTTGAGCGCTGGACCACCCTTTTCAAGCAAACTATCGACGAACTTTTTGAGGGCGATTTAGCCGAGCAAGCCAAGCAAAGGGCTGAGCTTATCGGATGGACAATCAACTCCAAAATGAATCCGGAGCACAACAATTCCTGAATAAACAATTTATTCTTCAAAACTAATCTGAGTGCGTCTTTTCACTTGACCTGAAGCGCGTATTTTTGAATCATGGCAAATAAGGCAGACATCTATAGTAAACGTGGCATCAGAACGGGCTACGTTTCAACCGTTATTGGCATTTCATTGGTCATTTTCATGATAGGCCTCGTGTTGGGCGGTATTTTTGGCTTGCGCAGCATAGAGAAACAGGCTAAGGAGAACATTCAAGCCGACATTTTCTTCAAGTCTGCACTCAATGACGCCGATATCAAGCAAATCGAAGAACAACTCAAATCTTGGCCAGAGTTTGCCGATGTATTTTTCATTTCGCCAGAGCGTGCCATTCAAGAGTTTGCAGGTGAAAGCGATGTAGAAAAAGACGTTCTTGCCCTATTTGACGCCGACAACCCACTTCCGGCCACCATTGGCATCAAGCCTAAAATGGACTATGCGAGCCAGGGTGGAATGGCCCACATCAAAAGAAAATTGCTTTCGCGCTTCAAGGAAGAAATCGATGAGGTCAATTACGATAAATCGAGCGTTGCCAACGTCAATTTAGGTTTCAAGCAATTCGCCATTTTATTTTTAGCGGTGGCTTTACTGCTCATTGTGATTGCAGTAGCCATGATCAACAACACCATTCGCTTGGCGCTCTATTCGAAGCGTTTCACAATCAAAACGATGCAATTAGTAGGTGCAACCACCATGTACATCCGCAAGCCATTTTTAGGTCAGGCGCTCTTTCAGGGCTTGTTGTCTGCACTGATTGGCTTGGCTTTATTGCTCACGGTTTTCTATGGCATCAACAATTTACTCGAAACCATTCAGATTGCCTACACCTTAGAAAGCTTCCTGATGCTGATCAGTTTACTGTTTGTCATTGGCGTTTTTATTACGTTGTTATCAACTTGGTTTGCCTTAAACAAGTATCTTCGTATGAAATTAGATGATCTTTATTAATTATGAAGGACCCTATCAAACACTTCGGCTTTGACCCTGCCAACTACAAATGGCTTTATATTGGCTTAGCCATCAACATCCTCGGCTTTTTATTAATGATTGGCGGTGGTTCTACTGATCCGCAAGTTTTCAAAGAAGACGAGCTTTTCAGTTCAGTGCGCATTACTTTAGCCCCGATGCTTATTGTAGCGGGCTATGTCGTGATTTTCTACGCGATCATGAAGCGCAACAAAAAAGACCAAACTGAAGCTTAACCAATGAGTTTTCTCGACGCGATTATCCTGGCCATCATCGAAGGCCTGACCGAATTTTTGCCTATTTCTTCTACTGGCCACATGATCATTGCCTCAACGCTCATGGGCAATGCTTCCGATGATTTCGTGAAGCTCTTCACGGTCGTGATCCAGTTTGGTGCCATCTTATCGGTTGTACTGGTGTACTTTCAGAAGTTCATCCAAAGTTTCCGTTTTTATTTGCTGTTGGCTGCAGCTTTCATTCCAACGGGTATCATCGGGCTCTTAGCCAAAAAACACATAGACGCGCTCCTTGAGAACGTTGCTGTGGTGGCCTGGATGCTCCTTATCGGCGGCATTGTGCTACTTTTTGTCGATAAACTTTTTGCCGCCAACGAAACACAATCTGAAGAAAAGCCCCTCGATTTCAAAACAGCTATCATCATTGGCACCATCCAAAGCTTGGCTATGGTACCTGGTGTTTCGCGTTCAGCAGCTACTATCATTGGTGGCCTAAGCCAAAAGCTCACGCGAAAGGCAGCAGCTGAATTTTCATTTTTCTTGGCTGTCCCGACTATGGCGGCCGCCACGCTCAAAAGTATGTACGACGAAAAAGAACTTCTTTTGCAGTCGAGCGGACACGAATGGCTCTTGCTACTTGTGGGCAACGCCGTGGCTTTTGTTGTGGCTTACTTGGCCATCAAATCGTTCATCTCGTTTCTTCAGAAAAAAGGCTTTCGCGCTTTTGGTTGGTACCGCATCGCACTTGGCGCCGCATTGCTCATCCTGATGGCAATGGGTGTTGAACTTCAAATGGCAGGCTAATGCTAGATATTCAAGACGGCCTTACCATTTTAGTAGACAAACCCTACACCTGGACCTCCTTTGATGTCGTCAACAAAATCCGTTGGAATCTCAAAAAAAAGCTAGGCGTTAAAAACGTGAAAGTAGGCCACGCCGGCACGCTAGACCCGTTGGCAACAGGCTTGCTCGTGCTTTGTTTGGGCAAGCACACCAAACTCATCGAAGGCCTCACCAGCGATGGCAAAACCTACACTGGCACCTTTTTACTTGGCAAAACAACACCTTCATTCGATCTAGAGACCGAATACAATCAAGATTTTGCTACCGCACACATCGATGCCGCACTGCTCGAAAGCGTGCGCGCTTCTTTCATTGGTGTACAAATGCAAACGCCGCCGATTTACTCCGCCAAGCAGGTCGATGGCAAGCGTGCCTATGATTTTGCGAGAGCAGGCAAAGAAGTCGAACTCAAGCAGAGTCAAATTGAAATCTCTGATTTCAAGATCAATGCCGAGCGCTTCCCCGAAATAGACTTTGAAATCTCTTGCAGTAAAGGCACGTATATCCGCAGCATTGCCAGTGATTTTGGTACGCGCCTGAACTCCGGAGCTACGCTCATTGCCTTGCGCCGCACGCAGTCTGGGCAGTTTGATATCGCCAACGCGAAAAGTGTGGAGCAGTGGATTGACTTGATCCAGCAAGACGAAGTTTACATTCCGTAAAGCACCAAAGGCAAGCTACTCTTTAATGTGTTTTAGTTTTTCTTGCACGTCGCGGATGAGGCGATTGTAGTTATTTATTTTTTCTTGGTATCCATTTGCTTCGGCGCGGTGCAGTCTTTTTTGAAGGTAGTGAAGACGGCGTCCGAGCTTGTATTTGTCCCATTTGTATAAGATGCGTTTCATGGTGCATAGAATTAAGAATGAATACTAGATTGTGCCCTTATGGCTTCCAATAAATTTAGCTAATATTTAATTTACATCAAACTAACTTACTATTGGTTGGTTACTTTTTTGTTTGTATCTTTACAACCCTGAAAGTCGAAAAGAATGCCTCGGTGGCGGAACTGGTAGACGCGCTGGATTCAAAATCCTGTTCTTTCGGGAGTGCCGGTTCGATCCCGGCCCGAGGTACAAAAGCCCTAGAGTTTTCTAGGGCTTTTTTTATGGTGTTTTTAAATCAAATCCCCTACTTTTGATAAAATCCATTCGATGAAAAAACTACTCTTTTACACCATCTTTTTAGGTCTTTCCATTATCAGCGCTCTTGCTCAGAATATCCCAGCTAAAGGTTTGGAGGGCTTGCATGCTGCAGGTCCGAATGAAATCAAACCAGGTACACCACTGATGCTGAATCCGGCAGTAATGCCCATTTACAACGAGCATTTTGAGCGTTTAACTGAGCAGGCGTTTCATCAGATGATGATGTCCATGGAGTATATGCCCGAACCTTATTTAGATAATGATTCCAATGTGAAGGCGCTGGTGCTGCGCAAAGCAACGCCAGAAGAATTGAAAATGATGCAGCAGATGCGAGCGGGTGGTCCAGACATGAGTGCTCTGAATGAAACTGAATCGTCACCGCTTTTAGATCAACCCGCACCACTATTTGAAGTAAAGGATTTGAAAGGTAAAACGGTTCATCTTGAAGCATTAAAAGGCAAGGTTGTCGTATTGAATTTTTGGTTTGTAGAGTGCAAACCTTGCGTGTCTGAAATTCCCGAACTGAATGAGTTGGTTCTTGATTTTCAAAAAGATGATGTTGTTTTTATGGCTCTGGGCCTGAATAAAGCCCAACAGCTAAAGAAGTTCTTGAAGAAAACGCCATTTAATTATCAGATTGTGCCCGATGCCATGGAGGTGGCCACTCAGTTTGGGGTAACTGGATTTCCAACCTCCGTTGTCATCGATCAGAATGGTGTTATTCGCTATATGTCTTTAGGTGTTGGCCCTGAAAACAAAGAAAAGCTCGCGGCGGCGATTCGTTTACTTATCATCTAACATATTGATCACCCCTCCTTTACCATCTGTAATGATCGTTTTGGTATTCGGCGAGGTAGATAACTTCATGGTCCGGACATTTACTTTAATGACTTTCGTTACAAAAGGGTTGTAGGCGACAGGCCCAGCCATGCGCACTTTGTTGTCAATTTTGCCAAGTTTACTTTTCACGGCAACTTGGTGTGGTCTTACTACCGTACAGCTCGCAATCCCTGCGGCTAATACAGCAAAAAATAGGATTTTTTTCATCGGATAATTTTTTGGTTGTTTTCCGACAAATGATGTGCCATAAAAGATGATTTATGCCTGAGTTATTATTGATAATTTTTATGAAGGTTATAGGGGTTGTTGTGGGTAATTTTTACGACACAATACTCATTAAAATGATGTTTGATTTCACCCAGTTTTTCATAAAGACTAGTTTTATTTTTGAAATTAAAGTTCACAAATGTGTGAATAACAATATTTTTATTAATTTTGAATAATCCAAGATGGAGATAGTTTTCGTTCAAAAATACTTGATGGAATTATATACCTCTGGTCATACCTCGGAGAAAAAACGCCGATTACAACCATCTGTAATTTCTAAATACATTCAAACGATTGATAAGTTAAGGTCCGCACGTAGTACTGAAGATTTATTCGTTATTAGAAGTTTGAACTATAAAAAGTTGCAGGGCGATAAAAGAGGGCTAGCATCAGTTCGTATTAACAATCAGTATAGAATTGAGTTTTACACGATAAATGATTCCAAGAATGGAAGTAGAATCACGATTTGCAATATTTTAGAAATAAGCAACCATTACTCTTAGTCTCCATGAAAAATCAAGAAACGCCGCTACCATATAAAGCTACTCATCCGGGTATATTAATATTTGATGAGCTTAAATTTCGTTCGATAAGTCAGGTAGAATTGGCAGCAAGAATGGGCGTGCAAAAATCCCTGCTGAATGAGCTTATAAAAGGAAAGCGAGCAGTGAATGCAGAGATAGCACTATTGTTAGAGCAAATTTTTGAAATACCTGCTGAATACTGGATGAGGTTACAAGCGCAGTATGAATTGGATCATGCGCGGATTCAACAAAAAACAATTGAGCGTTTGGCAAAAGCCGCAAATTGGAATAATCCAAACACCACTCCTCCGCACTAAAAGCTCCGTTCTTTCTCAAAAAAATATCCTATGAGAAAGATTTTACGCCACGCCGTCTGCTTCACTTCTTTTACGCTGCTTGACTCAACAGCAGCGCTCACACAAATCGTCAATTATGTGACGCTAGACCACAACAACGTGAGTTGTATACTTTCTGACGAAGGTGGTTTTTTTTCTGACCTTGCCATTGGAAATGCCGGTTATGAGGTGCCAAAAGGGAGTGGGTTGGGTACCATTTTTGGCGGTAGCTTTTTGATCAGTGCGCAAGATCCGATGGGTCAGGTTTATTTTTCTGGAACGCACACGAGTGCACCGAGCAATCATCATGAGATACATTCAGGCCCGATTGCAGATCCGTTTTTCTATGGTTCTATCTCTTATTCAAGCGCTTATCAAAATGCCTTATGGAAGGTAAGTTTGGAAGAGATAAATCTCCATCAACAAAATTATCAGGATCCTGGCTATAGTGTTCCGAATGCGATTCTCAAATGGCCAGGAAATGGCGATGCTTCAATGGGTGTTGCGCAGCAGTTGGCACCATATATAGATCTGAATCAAAACGGCATATACGAGCCAGCGCTAGGAGATTACCCAGACATCCGCGGAGATGAAGCGGTTTATGTCATCATGAACGACGAATCTTATTTGCCCGATGGCAACCAATTGAGGGTTGAACTGCATGCCATGTTCTATCAATTTAGTGCAGGCAATTACCTGAACAACACGACTTTTTTGAACCTACGGGTGATCAATAGAAGTAATATCAATTACAACAACTACTTACAGAGTATTTTTATGGACTTTGATTTAGGAAACTTTTCTGATGACCAGATGGGTTGTTCTGCTGAAAAAAATCTATTATTTGCCTACAATGGTGATGATCACGATGAATTAGATGTAGGGGAGGGCTATGGTTTGAATCCGCCTTGTCAGGGCTTGGTGAGTTTATCACATCCCTTGAAGAGCGGTGTCGTTTTCAATACGGGTCAAGATTATTTTGCAAATGGCGACTACTCCTATTGGCTCTTGCAAAATAGCCAATGGACAGACACCACACCGTGGGTAAATCCTTTGACCAATCAAGTGACCGATTTCATTTTGCCCGATAATCCAAATAATCCCAACGGTTGGAGTGAAGAAGCGCTCAATCATCCTTCTGGAGACAGACGCGGCATGATCACGATCTATGAACCTTCCTTTCGACCAGGTACCGCAATTTGTTCGGATTATGCATTCCTTTACAGCCGCGTCGGTTCGCGTTTACAAAATGTCCAAGACGTTTGGAATATAGCCACAAGTCTACAAGCGCTATACAACTCCTCGGAGCAATTTATTTGCCAAGGCAATTCAGGTGTAGGCATTCCCGATATCAAGTCACAAGAAAAAGGTCTTCGAATTTCTCCGAATCCGGCGAGCGAAAGCATCACGATACAAAGTCAATTTCAAACGCCCTACGAAATAGCAATCTATAATTCTATGGGGCAAATGGTGATTGAGAAGCAGATGCACGGGCTTTCGAATGAATCCATTTCCGTGGAAGTGCTTCCAAAAGGTTTTTATTCGATCATGACCTCAAACGGACTAGAAATATTTTCAGAGAAGTTGATGGTGGAGTAGGCTTTGAAATTACCGGATCAAATTCAAATGCCCAGTAAGCGTTTCACTTTCGCTGGCATTCACAAAGCGATAAACCACCTGATAGGTATAAGTGCCAATAGGCGCTAGCCCTTTATTGGCAATGGTGCCATCCCAGCCAATGTTGGGGTCTTGACTGATGAAAATGATTTCTCCCCAACGGTTGTAAATGGTGAGTTCAAATTGATTGAGATCGATGTTTCTGCCGGCTACCTTGAAAACATTATTGAAAGCATTGCCGTCTGGGCTGAAGGTATTGGGGATATACAGTGCTGCGTCTTCTACGATATTCAGAATGCTAGTGATTTCACTGGAGCAGCCCTGGGCGTTGCTGACCGCAAGTTGAAAGGTTTGGTTTCCACTGGTGTTGGTCGGGATGGTGAAAAGCGGGTTTTGTAAAGTGCTTGTTTGTGTGGAACCATTTGCGGTGGTGTAGGTCCAGTTCCAGGAGGAGATTTGCCCCACAGATTGGTCGAGCATTTGAATTTCGGTCATGCCAAATTCGAGAAGTGTAGGGGAGCTACTGAATGCGGCTGTTGGGGTAGGAGAAATAGTTAGATTGACCGCAATGGTGCTGTCGCAGCCGTTCGCATTTGGAATGACATATGAGAAGCTACTGCTTTCGGTGTAGGTTTGCCCGTTGGGCGCATAAAAGGGTCCGCAGGACGCAACCGCTATTGAACTAGATGAGCTTTGGTTAATGGTTAAATTCAGATTGACGATGCTGTCGCAGCCATTTACATTACCCCCCACAATTGTATAGACCGGAGTGTTTGTGGAGCTGGTGTAAGTGTTGCCGTCTAGCCAAGTGAAACTGCCACAAGCGCTCTGGATGTCGGTTCCGATCAAATTTTGACTTACGGCTAAATCTAACGTGACAACAGAATCACAGCCAGCGGCGTTGGTCAAGGTAACGCTTTGTGAACCAGCACTTGTGATGCTAAGGCCATTCCAACTATACGGAAATTGGTCGTTGCAGATGGTCTGATTCACCGTCACAGCATTTGGTACGCAAGCACCACAACAGTTGCCGGTTTGCGCACTGACGGTATAGTTGGTACCACTTAGCCAACACGGATATTGCACATTCAAGCCCCTGAGCACGCCCCCAAATTGCGACTGAAAATAAGCGAGCACTTGGTCAACCGTATTGCAGCCACCTTGGTTAGCGTCTACATTGCAGCTAGCTAGACAAACGATGCCTGTATTATTTCCATTCGTAAGATTAAAATAGTTGGGATTCGGTGGGCTGATGATCGTGACGGGTGGTACCACATTGACCGTGAGAATGGAGGTATTGATGCCTGTAAAACTTGAAGTATTGATGGCGAAGCCGCAATTGTTGTTGTTTTGAGCAGAGTTGAAGCCGGCATATAAAACTTCGGTGACGCTATTTACGAACGGGCCGCTGAAAGTCACGTTGACAGGCTCATAGGTGCAAATGCCAATTTTAAGATTCGGGATGTTTTGATCTACCACAATATTGAGGTTGCCGCCGTCGTAGTTGGCAAACAAAATCCAATTTCCGGTCGGGTCACAATTGGGTGTAAAACTGCCTTGTGCTTTGACGTTTAAACTTGAATTAAAAACCAAGAAAGAAAAAAGTACTTTGAAGAGGCAAATTTTCGAGTTCATTAGTGCGCTGTAAGCTAATGCTTGTTATTAGTTTCTTTAATTTCTTTTCCAAACAAATAAGGTCTAGATTTGTTTCAACAAAAACGCCTCCCATGAAATCATTCCTTTTCGGTCTCCTTTTTGTTTCTTGTTCAATTTTGAGCTTCGCACAAACCAACGTATCTGGCGGCATCTACCAAAACACAACTTGGTCTTTGAGCGGTAGCCCTTATGTAGTCAATAGTTCAATTGTTGTTTTTCCGGGTAAAACCTTAACCATTCAGCCGGGCGTAGAAATTCAAATCAATAACCAGAATAGCAGCAATATTTACATCGAGACGCGCGGCACCATCAATTGTGTCGGTACCGATGCGCAACCCATTAAAATCCATGCACTTTACGATACCTTAAGCACAGTAGCTTGGCAAGGTTTTGTTTGTACGAGTACGCAAGGAGGCATTCTCAATGCAGATCGCATCGAGATTTCAAATGCCTATTTCCCTTTATCTTACGAAACCATTCCCACAACACTTTCTTTCACAAATAGCAAATTCATCCGCTGTTTTCAGGCGGTTACGGTAGGCACCAACCTCAATTTATCTGCTTGCGAATTCATCGACAATGAAGTAGGCGTCTACGGATGGGCTAATTTCAACATCAACAATTGCCTCTTCAAAGACAACACCACTTCGCTCTATATTTACGCCAGTGCTTTTGCCATGAGCAATAGTAGTTTCATCGACAACCAAATTGGGGCTTCATTTTTATCGAATGCGGTAGATTCCATTGTGATTTCAAATTGTGAATTCCTGAACAACGGTTTGGCAATCAATTACCCTAACAACGGGAGAGTTGAGAATTGCGTGTTTTCGGACAACGGCGCCGCTATACAATCAGCTTATTACTGTGAAATCCTAAACAACGAATTTTTCTACAACGAGCTTGCTATTGAAGCAAGTGTAGATGCTGACATCCACAATAACCAAATCAATAACAACATGGGCGGCCTGCTCATCTCTAATGTATCTAGCTTACAAGACAGCCCGTCTATCTACGACAACGAAATTTGTGGCAATGTTAACTACAATGTCAACAACAATACCAACATGAACTATTCGCTCTTCAGCAATTGCTTCTGTGACCTCGACTCCGCTCAAATTGAAGCCTACCTGATCGACGGCTACGACGACATCACCAAAGGCCTCATCAACTACCAAATCTACGACTCTAGCTGCAGCGTACTGCTTGGCAACGTAGTCAAGTTCGGCCCTGGTGCAGGTCTAGACGAATTCAGCAACCCATTCCAATTCGAAAACCCTGTAGGCTCCAATCTCGTTTTACTTGGCACCATCACCATCTCCACCATCCAAATCCAAGACCTCAGCGGTAAAACCTACACATTCACCACCAACGGCGCCAACGCTTTTGACGTCTCAAGCCTCGCTCCAGGTTACTACTTTTTGGTCGGTCAGGACAGTAGAAGAATCTCTGAGGCGTTTGTGAAGATGTAATCCTTGCTTATTCTTGTATCGTTGTAACTTTCTGCGGATAGAAATTGTTCTACTCCAAAATACAACGCATGAAAATCATTTGCTTTCTCGCCTTTTTTGCATCAAGTTTTTTTTCTTGGTCTCAATATATCTACGGTTCCATTTCTAGCGGATACCAACTGAATTCAAAATTTGACCAAGCCCCATCCTATTTGGTGAATACCTTTCATCAAGTCACCTTGCCTTGGTTGTGGAGTCAAGAAAATTTTGCGTTCAAGAGCAGTTCATTGGCCGAATTGCATTTCGGTCATATGCTTACTCCCAGAATTGGTTACGAATTAACAGGGGCTTATCTCAAACCAATGGCTGTTGCCGACAACCCCGATTTCGGTCAAAAAATTATGACCGGCGATTTTTATCAAGCAGCTGCTAAGCTGGTCCTGGCCATCCCAATCAAGCAGTTTGAGCTTTACACCAAATTAGGGCTAAATATTGCCAATGGGCGCATCGCTTACTTGCAAACTATCGAAGATGGCAACTTTAATGCTTTTGGAATTGCTGAGGCAGTGCTCAATTATACCTACAAAAGTCCGCTGTCTTTTGGTTTCAATGGTGCCGTAGGTGTAAATGTGCCCATTACCAAAAAGTGCTCGTTTTTTACAGAACTACGCATGACGAGCCAAACCCTGACGCCAAAAAGCGGCCAGATAAGCCAATACACTTTAGATGGTTCAGACCTGACTACCAATCTTGACCCTTACTATGCGCAAATCGCGTTTGGCGATGAATCTGAATGGCAAAATTGGAATGCCGATGACGTTAGCCAAGCCCAAAAACTTTATAAACGCAGCTATGCTTTGGGTGGCTTTGGATGCAGTGTTGGGCTGCGGGTTGTGTTGTGGGGGTATTAACTTCGGGCGTCCTCTCAAAAATAGCCTATCCTTTACCAACCCATTAAATAAAATTCATAAAAAAGGCAATTGTCTGGTTGGTCAAAAAAGGCTCTGGTTGTATAACCATGATTCAAAATTTCGCTAACCGTCCGCTCCCCACCGTTATGATTCGATTCAGATGTGTAGCATAATGTGAAAATGCGCTGCCCTTTGTAGAAAACTATTGCTTTTTGCTGTTCCACAAGTTGCTTGATGTAGTTTTCTAGGATTCTGGAATCTTCTAAATTTCGATTGGAATGCTCAATACCCTCATAAATGCTCAAGGTTTTTAAATCGAAGCCATTTTCAGCCTGTTCAAGTATTGTTGCAGCAGTGTCATACCTGTTTTGAGTTGCGCTGAAATAGTTCGCTAAGTTTGAATCCTGATCCACATAATAGTCAATAGACCTTTTCAAGTCGTGCTGACTCTTCCGGAAATGCGCAGAAAGCGAATCCAGTGAAACCAAGATACTGTAATCTCCCTTCACCCAGACACCCATACGAGCATCTGGCGCTTGAGTAGCTAAATTGATCATCCATTCGGACTGTGCATGTGCCGAAAAGTTGAGTAGAAGACATAAAAGAGGAAATAGAAACTTCACGGGTTGTCGCTTTAATTCACTTTCGTCCAATAGATTTCTTTGCTCATCATCCCTCTTTTAGCAACAAATTTTATTTTATTGCCATATAGATATGCTTCACAATTGGCCGTCACATTTTTTTTAGGATTTGATAATGTCCCTGTCCATTTCCCATCAGTAAAGGTTAGATCTTTAAGGACATAAACATTTTTACCACTGGGTTTTCCGTAAAAAGATGTCGTTGATTTCTTTATTTCCACGATTACACCTTCTTCAGTTTTCCATTTTCCAGTAAAATTGTCTGTAGATTTTTGAGCCATAATGCTTAGACTTAAGCAAAGACCGATAAAAAGAGAAAGTGTCTTTTTCATATGTCTGGTATCTATATATTGGTAAAGAAATTAAATATAGTAAAAAATACAATAAGTAATTTTTGACATCCTTTTAGTGGCGGGAAAAGGAATGACTATCAAGACCTTGCAGAAGCCAGTCAATAGCATTTACTTTTTTGATTCCATTATATGTTCCAGTATCATAGTCCATGGTGATCAGTAGTTTTTCAAAATGGTCTGAGATGCTATTCAATGGCGCTAATTCACGTGCCAGGGTCTGTTTGTCTTGAACCGTTTGTGAAACTTGAATGTATTGCATCATTCCTTCCTTACTGCGAACCACAAAATCGATTTCTAAATTATTCACTTTACCTATCCAAACTTGGTAATTGCGTCGGATGAGTTCTAAATAGATGATATTTTCAAGCAAGTGGCCTGCATCACTTGAAAGTTCCTTGCCAAGCAGTGCTGTTCGAAAACCTAGATCAACTAAGTAGTATTTTTCTTGTGTTGCCAAATGTTGTTTTCCTTTGATATCATATCTATTCACCTTATAAAATAGATAGGACTCTACTAAGGATTCAATATATCTGGATACAGTTTTATTGTCTATCTTCTTTTTGTTGGCAGTAAGCACTTTGGCAATATTTCCTGCTGATACTCTCGATCCGACAGAATCAATTAAAAAATGTACAACCTCTTGATATGATTCTTCACCGTAAATGGTATGCCGTTTTGAAATATCGTTCTCATAAATATTTTTAAAAACAGTTTGCAAATATTCAAAGGTTAAATGGTGCCCTTCCACTGAGAGCCTTATTGCTTCAGGTAATCCCCCTGTACGGATGTATTCAGCAAAAGCGCGATCAGGATTACTTGTTTTTTTAGTGAATTCTAAATACTCCTGAAAAGAAAAGGGTAAGACATTGATTTCAAAAGCTCTACCTGTTAATAATGTTGCCAACTCACTGGAAAGTAGAAATGCATTTGATCCAGTGACATATAGGTCAATTCGAGGATGAACATACAAACCTTCCAGTAGCTTTTCAAACTCTGGAACGTTTTGAACCTCGTCTACAAAAACGTAATTGGTTTGATTTTGATCAAGATTTTCAATAATGAAATCGTAAATTTCTTTCCAGTTTTTTTCAGCTAGAAAACGAAACTCTGGCTGATCCATGTTAATTGCTAAAATGGATACATTAGCGTTTTGGCTACGCAATAAATCTTGAAATTGTAGCATCAACGTTGATTTTCCACAACGCCTTATTCCGGTTGCAACCTTGATGAAGTTTTTATCTTTAAGGATATTTAGTTTTTCTAAATAATGCCTTCTTATAATGGCTTCCATGTAATAAAGGTAATGAAAATCCTAAAACTCCATTAAAAAATAAACTTTTAGGAAATTTAAATCTTCATCCCAAATGACCTAGCTTTACCATCGGTCCAAATGGTCAATTGCTTTTTTGTCAATTGAAGGCTGTCATAATAGGTATCTGAAGCCCTTTCTGGGTTTAAAGGATAGCTGATCAATTTCTTTTTTCGACTCAATAGATTTTCAAGTACCAGTTTGACCTGACCATTCAAAATGGTGTCTATATACAATACGTTATTGGAAATTGAATCTGTCCATTCGATGTCTTTGTCGATATAGATGTAATTTTTGAGTTGCTTGCCGAGCGGTATAAACAGTTCACGCGCAAACGGACCAGACCACCAAGTTGAAATACAAATGAAATCTTTATTTACCCAAGATACCTCAGGTGTTTTAAAAGGAATATGTAGCGCATTTAAATCTAGGTTCAATGCATCATTTTTTCTTGAAATATGTATGCTAAAGTTTTCCAATTGATGATTCGTGATGTCGATGCGCAAACCATCTTTGTTATACTCATTAACGGTCCAGGAATTTGATTCTGCCTGTTTTGAAGCTGGGCTTGTGCAAGCAGCTAAAATTAAAATTGCGCAAATGAATTGGGCGCTCTTCATTGGTTCATTTATTTAAAACAAGTAATTTTCATCATTCGAGTAAGTACATTAAATTTAGCCTTTTGAATTCACATGAGTGCATTGACCATATTCGGGTATTGTTTTTTGATTCTGTTTTTTATGGCCATCCCGATCTCAATCATCTTCGTGGCTTTGAAAAATAATCCCGATGAAACACCTAGCGACGAGGAAGTTAAACGAGAATTGGAAGAAAGTCGCGTCAATTTTTGGGAGTATTTGATTCTGATAATTCCTGTCATATTAATTGCCATCGGACTACTGAGCAACGACTTTGAAGAAAAACAACATAGTTTAGTTTTGGTAGGTGTCGGTGTTTCTGTATTACTTGTTTCACCGTATAACAATCGCTTCGATATTAAAGGAGTCAACATATTGATGATAGCGGTTTGTGTCCTGTGTGCACTTACTTCAGTTTATCTTTCAAGTACAAATTATGTTGTTGAACTAGCTGATGGCTATAGCTGTACGAGACTATTTTGGTACCCTTTGTCAATCTATCTTTATCTGAGGATTGTCCGTGAAATCATTTACGAAATAACAGGCACTTATCCTCTGACGGTTGATCGATCTTCACCTATTGGGAGTTTTTTTGAACGACACAATCGAAAAGCAAATTATTGGGATCTCCTTTGGACAATGTGGAATTTAGCTCTTTGCTCTTGCTTGTTGCTTTTGCGTTTTTGAATTAAAAAGATATTGTTTTGGACATGCAAGTCGGATACATAAATACGGTTCCTTGCCCTGCCTTTCTAGAATTGCATGTCAGTATGAATTGACATTCACTTTTCGAAAGCCAATAGCGTTCGTTGCTGCCGTCAGTTGAGCAATAAACGAAATCAAACGCTGGTCTGTGCTTAGAAATACCGCTTTTAATTTCCTTTTCAATTATCTTTTTGTCTGGTGTCAGAAAGTAAAAACGGTCCCGATTTGTGGGCAGGTCGGTTGTTTTATAAACCCAATGCACATCATTTTTCTGTTGTTGAAGAAATGCTTCAATCTCTTCTTTGAAGTAGGGCTCACTTTCATTTCCCCGAATGAGTATGACGCTGTCCCATTCAAATTCTGTAATCGTTGCAAGGTCAAAAGTGTCGGTTCCGTTTTGAATGACGTTTTTTTGTCCTTGGTCAATTTTTTCGTAAAAGCGCCTTTCAAAATTGTCGCAACTTGCCAAGAAAGTCAATGCGGTTAAAGCCAGGATGTATATGGGAAGCTTGGAGTTGTGTAAGTAAGCCATATCAATTCGTCTTTATCATTTACTTGGTGATAACGCATTTCTATTTTCCCTGCTGCGTCAACCAACCCAATGAGATGCCCATATTTGAACTGTGCATGCGCTTGGATAAGTAGTAGGATAAACTTGTGCCTGAAATATTACTTCACAAGTACAATTTTCCGCTCAAAAGAAAAAAGATCAGTTTCAATAACAAGCATATAGATTCCAGCATGGAATGAAGCAAGATCGAGTGCCAGCTCTTTACCATGAATTTGTTCAACTAAAACCACCTTACCAGAAAGATCGAGAAGGCTGATTTGCCCCTTACTTGGCGAGTCAAAAGAGATATTGATTTGCTCTTGAGCAGGGTTAGGATAGATGATGGGCTCCGTATTAGCTTCCGTTGTTAAACCTGATGAGGTGCAGTCGTTGAGGTTGGTATTTAGACGGATCCACTGTGAACCATTGGATTGAAATAGTGCAATATTTCCATCACAATCAAATTGTATAGGCGAATTGAGAAAATTGCCGAAATTGAGGTCAATAACGAGTGTACTATTGATAAATGTATAATCATGCGGATTAGGTAAATGGTTGCCATCTGCTGCCTCGTAAGTATTGAACAGCGAATCACAGTTTTGATTCACACAGTAATAGGTATATTGCTTGCCACTAGCGAGAATGTAAAGTGTGTTAGAGAAACCTTCAGGCTTCCATTTTCCTTCTATCGGGTAAGCCGATTGTGCAAAGGATTGATTGAAAAAGTACAGCGAGAAAATGGCAAGTAGAATTGGTTTCATTGGGTAGGGTTTAATATAACAAGTTAAAATTAAGTAAAATAAGGATATGGTATATTATACTATAGGCACTTAAGTTCATCAGCATGAAAACAAAAACCAAGTCGCGGCGCGTTCTTCCTTTTTTCATTTCCATTCGTTTATGAAAGTAAATAGGACTATCCTTCACTTCGTTGCGGATGGACCTTGGGGGGCTTTTCTTAGTAGCGGGAAGAGATCAAATTTATAACTTCCTGGAAGGATATGAGTTGGTGGTTGAATTGTGGAAAAAAGGCTGAAGAGGGTGTGTGTATTTCTAAATAAGTGTTTGTAAATAAATGGCGATAAAACATTATTTTTAGGAGCGATTATATAAAATACGTCTGTAATTGCGAAAAGAATAAAACGAAATAAAGTTTCGCAGATTACTCCATTATTGTATGGCTAAGCGAAGGGTTGTTTCGTGTATATTCAAGTTATAGCCAATTTTAAAACAAGACAGTGATGAAAAAAACATTAACACTTCTAACCTTAATACCAACAATATGCCTTGGTCAATGGATGCAAATAGGTAGCGCAATAAATGGCGAAGCGGCAGGTGACGCCAGCGGCCGTTCCATTTCAATTAATTCAAACGGTACTGTAATAGCCATTGGTGCAAATTATAATCAAGGGAGTGGACCATCTGCGACATCAGCAGGGGGCCATGTGAGAGTTTATGAGAACGTTAATGGAAATTGGGTTCAAATCGGTAGCGACATTGATGGTGATGGCGGGGATCAAACAGGTCAATACGTAAGCGTATCACAAGATGGGTCTACTGTCGCTGTTGGTGAACCCATTAGTGCTGTAAATGGCAGTCTATCCGGACAAGTTCGTGTGTTTCGAAATGTGAATAATAATTGGACACAAATTGGTGGTAGCATCAACGGGGATTCTTTTAACTGGCAAACTGGATCGGTAAGTTTATCAACCGATGGGTCCATACTCGCTGTTGGCTCGCGCGGAGCAGACGTTCCGGGCTTGGGGCCGTTTTCAGGTAATGCACGAATCTATGCTTACCAATCGGGTGATTGGGTGCAAATAGGAAACGACATAAATGCAAGTGGACAAGAAGACTTCTTCGGAGTATCTATAAGTTTATCATCCGATGGTTCCATTGTTGCCATTGGAGCCATTGGGGATATATTTAATAACGACACTGGCTATATAAGTGTATTCGAAAATGTTGCTGGCACTTGGACACAAATTGGTTCCAATATCAATGGTTCAACTCCCGCAGGTGAATTTGGTAATAGTGTTAGTTTATCTGCTGATGGATCAACAGTTGCAACGGGTGAGTATTTAAGTGTGCCTGGAGGGTCAGCTAAGGTTTTCAAAAACATCAATGGGATATGGACACAAATCGGTAATACAATTCTTGGCAACGCAGGTGATTTTCTTGGTTATTCCGTATCTCTATCGGCAAACGGTAATATACTCGGAGTAGGAGTATATGGAAGAGACGATAATGGTGTCGATGCTGGCAGTACGATTGTTTTCGAGAATCAATCTGACAACTGGATTCAAATTGGAAATGTAATCAACGGAGGGTCGGCAGGTAATTTTAGTGGTATTGCAGTTAGTCTTTCATCTGACGGATCAATCGTTGCAACCAGTGCTCCTGGCGATGATGCAAATGGCAATAATGCAGGACATGTTAGAGTTTTTGAGAATTCTGAAGTACTTAATATTAAAGATATTTCCTCAAAAAATAACTTTTATGTTTACCCTAACCCGGCGACCAAAAGTTTAACAATCAAATGTGATTCTGAAATAATAGCTTTCGAATTATTCTCACTTTTAGGGCAATTGATTTCTATAGGAAAAGCTAATGGAAACAAAGAAATTGAAATTAAACTTGATGGATTACCATCAGGCAACTATTTAGTGAAGGTCAAAACAACAAACAAAACTTATTATACAAAGATTATAAAGGAATAAAACTGGCTATAACATCGTGTAATCGATATTGCCTTGCCGCAGGCGCAACACAAGGCAACATCGCCTACACGCAAACCGTTATCTGCAAACTTGAAAAAAAACTACCATGAAAAAAATAATTTCGACACTTCTTACGACTATCATTCTATCAAATATTTATGGGCAGAAAATTGAGACTGTATATCTTGACAAGAATGATAGTACAAAAAGTTGTTATTCTATTATATATCCGCCTAAACTTCCATGGAAAGGTTATATGTTTTTAATACCTGGTTTTGGAGAATATGCTGAAAACGTCCTTTTACAGTCTGACCTTCCAAAACAATTATCATTAAATGGAATTTTAACAATTATTCCAACTTTTAGTGATGGAAATTTATCTTTTGGAGTTGATAGTTTAAGTCAACAATCATTTAATGAAATATTAGAAGATGTAACAAGTAAACATAAATTAATTGACACGAAATTTTACGTAGGCGGATTTTCAATAGGAGGTAGTTGTGCTATAAAATATGCTGAAATTGCAAACAAAGAAAATTATAAAATAAAACCTAGCGCAGTTTTCGCTATTGATCCACCTCTTGACTTTGAACGTTACTATAATTCATGTTTGAGAAACATTAGACTTTCTGTAACTTCTGAAGCAAGTCAGGAATTCATCTATATGAAAGAACGACTTGAAAAAGAGATGAATGGAACACCAAAAACTTCCTTGTTAAACTACTATAAAGTATCACCATATTCTTTTACAGATACAAATCAAACTGCCCTAAAAAATATAATTAATACACCTTTAAGAATTTATTCTGAACCAGATATTAATTGGTGGTTAAAAGAGCGTAATTCTGATTTTTCGGCAATGAATGTGCTCGATGCTTCAGCAATGATCAATGAATTGAATAGGTTAGGCAATACAAAAGCAACTTTAATCACGACACAAAATAAAGGATTTAGAAAACCCGATAATAGACGACATCCACATTCATGGAGTATTGTTGACGAAAAAGAATTAATTATTTGGTTATTAAACCAGTGAAAAAGCCAGCAGATAACAGCGCATAAGCGACAACGGGCTGAGACGTACTAATTCCAGACAGCCCGCTGACGCCTATGCGCAAAACGTTATAGGCAATTTAGATTTACAGAGCAATTCAAATAATTAACTAATAAAAAAGTGGAGACAAGAAAACCACTTAACTAAACAGGGCGAAACCGAAAAGCCAAAAGAGTAGGAAAAATGCAAAAAAAACAAAATGAAAACAATTTTACTTTCAATTTTATGCTTTCTAGGAATTAGAGCTTTCTCCCAAACATCAGTTGATCTTTATGTTATCAATCAAGGTGGCTGTCCCTATGGATTAACAGACACTTGGGTTTCTCCTAATGGAGCTGGAAATATGTTATTAGATTCTATAGATAGTATGGGATTTCAGAATGTCCATCACTTTACAATTAATGATACAACTTTTCCGATTACCTTAACCATTTGCTTATATGTAGGTGCTACACAAGCTCCTTTTCCTCCACAAACACCAAATTGTATAACTCAAGTTTTAAATTCTCCTGGCCAAGCAATTACTATAGTTGCCGATTGTTCTATTTTAGAGGTTATAGATTTGGGCATCGAAAAAGGTGAAATTTCCGTATTCCCAAACCCTACATCTACGATTTTAAATTTTTCAAATTTAAGACAATCTGAAAATAATGTTATGATAACAAATGGGCTAGGTCAAATTATTCTACATAAGGAAAGTATTAGTGAATCAAGATCAATTGATGTATCAACTTTATCGCCCGGCATTTATAACTTATGTATATTATCAGCAGGGAAAGAAATTATAGGTACTTCAAGATTTGTCAAAGAATAACCAGCCCATAACAGCGGTTTGGCGTAATGGCGGGTGCTGTGCTTCGTATGAAAGTATTATGCTAAGTTTAAGTGCAGTTCTTCGATTGAACTTTAGTGCTAAAAATCCGCCACTACGCCAATCCGCGAACCGTTATGCCTCATTGTAGGACGACACAACAAACAGACAAAATTAAGAATGAAAAAAGCTATAATAATTGGGGCGACATCTGGAATAGGTAAAGGACTTGCAAAACTTTTGGCTGACAACAATTATAAAATTGGCTTGACAGGAAGA
>JAIPCC010000087.1 GCA_021738405.1 Crocinitomicaceae bacterium
CCTTCAATGCGCTCCTTGCAATCGCCACATTGGGCGGAGGTTTGTATTTGAATTATGGTTGTTTTTTGGGCAAAAAGTGGTGTTCCGAAAAGGAGTAAAAAAGAAATGAGGATTGTTTTCATGTTTATTGAATTTTGATTGATTTTGATTGATTTTGATTGATTTTGATTGATTTTGATTGATTTTGATTGATTTTGATTGATTTTGATTGATATTAAAAGGAAATTTTATTTGATTGTGAACCTCAAACCAAAGTACACATTCCAACCCATAATGGGCGACCAAATTTCAGTGGCATCGAAAGCCTCCCCGAAAGGGTCCTGCGCACCAATGATGGGATGGTGTTGCATCACGTTGAGGAGATTTTCGCCGCCGGCATAAAGTTCAAGTTGCTTCCAGTTTCGCGTTACTTGCGCATTGAGCAGCCCCCACGGGTTCCCCTGCCCACCTTGCGGCAAACGCACGGCGCTGTAACGCGAGTACGTGAGGTCATAAGCCCAGCGCTTGTTGCGGGTTTGGTAGCCGAGATTGGCAAAGATACGCTGGCGCGGCAAGAGCACTTGCGTTTGGAACTCACCGTTGAACAACGCCCTCACGTCTTGGAATTTATAGGCCAAACGCAAATCGAGGCCGCGCAAAAGAGCGTAACTGAATTCTGCTTGCAATACAGTAGCCAAAGAATTGTCACTGAGGTTCTTGAAGACCACTGCCCCACTCAGCGAATCGCGATCGGCCACAAGTTGTTGCGAAAAACGCGTATGATAAGCATCTAGACTGAGGCTACCCTTGCGTTTTTTGAAAGTAAAGCCCTGCACCAATGAGGCGCCTACATTCCAAGAAACCTCGGGCTGCAGCGCTTGTGGCGCAAGCCAGTTCTTGGAACTCGCCAACAGCGAGAGGTTGTCTACCACGAAATTGGGCAAGCGCCAAGCACGGCCTGCAGTGAGGCGCGCGTCCAGCTGAGGCGTGAGTGCATATTTAAAATGCGCGCGCGGCGAAAACTGCCCGCCGGCTAAGTTGTGTTGGTCGAAGCGCGCGCCCACCACGGCTGAGAGTCTGTTGCCCGTATAGGCGTATTCGGCAAACAAACCCGGCACCCACTCCGTACGATCGGCACCTACTACCTCAGCCCCAAAAGGTTGCCCAGCCCACTGACTCAGGCTCAGGACCTGAAAACTAGCACCCGCCTTGATTTTATGATCGGCCGAAAATATGATGTCGTCATAAATAACGTTCAGATACCCACGTTTTTCACGACCACTGAAGTTGCGCAAACCATACAGGCCGCTCATGTTTTGATACTTGAATTGGGCAATGACGCCCAAACTTTGAGCAGGCTTCTTGCCAAAAAATCCGGTTTTCGAAAAAACAGAGAGGTGTTCGCTGGCCAATTGCATGCCATAGCCCACCGGGCTGGCTTTGGTGTAGGAACTTTGCCCCCCGATTTTTTGGTCTGCGTAAGCCTGCACGCCCAGTTGGGCCTCCATGCGCGGGCCTTGGTAACTAAAGCGCTGCAGCAAATTGAAGGTATTGGAGAGCGCTTGGTCTCTAAAGCCGTCGTTGTTGTCGTCAAAGTTACCGTAAACCGCAGCGCCTGATGCGAAAAGGCCCATGTGCCAGCGCTCGGAGAGCTGCTGGCCGCCCTGTAAATTGAGCTCGGTGCGCCCAAACCGATTCTGGTAAAGATTCAGCCCCAAGCGCGGCAACTCTTTAGGTTTCTTGAATTCAAAATTGACCAAACCCGCCATCGACTCATAGCCATTCACCACAGAACCCGTCCCTTTCGTAATTTGTATAGACTCCAGCCATGTACCCGGAATCACACTCATCCCAAACGCACTTTCAAGGCCGCGCAAAAACGGAATGTTCTCGAATTGCAGCTGCGTGTACACCGCATCCAAACCCAACAACTGAATTTTCTTCGCCCCTGAAATGGCATCCGACATACTGACATCTACGGTTGCATTCGTTTCAAAAGACTCCGAAAGGTTGCAACAAGCTGCCTTCCTGAATTCAGCACTCGTCAGCTCCTCCACATGCAAGGTCTTCAATTTCGAAATCCCGTGGGCATCTTTTTGCTTACTCACGATAATTTCCTGCACCAATTGACCCGAAACCAGCACCACATTTAGCGCCAAAAATCGGTCCGAGCGCGTCACCACCAAGCGGTCTGAGCGGTAACCTTTGGCCACAAAAAGCAAGGTGTCGGGCTGCTGCTTGCCCAACAAGATTTCAAAGGTGCCGTCTTCGTTGGAATACACCGTAGTACCCGCCCCTAATAAGGTAATCTTGACATTTTTAAGCGGCTTGGTTTGCACAGAATCTGCACCCTGCACCACGCCCCGAATTTGGCCGAAAGCCAATGCACTCCAAAAAAGTGCAGCAATAAATAAATTGATTTTCATATATGTAAAATTTGATGAGACCTTCTATTCAAATAGAAAGCACATCAAATTCTCCACACTTGTTGCTTGACCTGTAAATCCCGACCACTTGCATACAGCGGAGGGGGTCGGTATGCTGAACCAATTTCATATTTTTGATTTTCTTCGCATGAAGAGAAAAAGGAAAAATCTAAAACTGGTTTTTGCCAAATGTAAATTGGAAAGAATTCTAGTTCAAAGGAAGTATACGCCTGATCATAATTGGTTTTCACCACCTGCAGCTCGTCCGAACAGCAGTCCTTTTCTTGCACATTAGCGTCACAAGCCGCTTCTTTCTCTTTTTGACAGCAAGGCGGGAGCTTTTCATGTGGCGCTTCACACGCGTGGTCAATCTTGAGTAAAACAGATGCAAACGCGCCATCTTGGTCACAAAAATGCTTGTGAATGGGGATGCCTACTTGGAGTGCAAGTTGCAGAACAATGAGAAAGACAGCGAATATACTTTTCACGATACAAAATTACATGTATTGTTTTATTTACAACATATTTGATTTTTAGGAGATTATTGCGAACTTAGAGCTATGAAAATTGCTGACTACATCGAAATAGATACGCAAAAGCGCTTCGGTAAGCCCATCCTAAAAGGAACAAGGATTTCTGTTGCCGACGTGCTCAATTGGTTGGCAAATGGTCTAAGCACTTCTGATATCATTCATGATTACCCAGAATTAACAGCAAATCATGTATCAGCATGTTTGCTTTATGCTTCTACACGCGAACAGCAAATCAGTTTTGCCTCATAAGTTTGTTGCTTTTTGATCAAAATATTTCATTTCGAATCAAGAAAAATATTTCTGATCAATTCCCCGATTCCATACACATCTCAGATTTAGGGAAGGTGATTAAAACAGATAAAGAGATATGGGAAATTGCAAAATTAAAAAACTTAGCCATTGTAACATTTGACGTTGACTTTTACGACTTCTCCATTGTTTGGGGGCATCCTCCCAAGATCATCTTAATTAGAAGCCAGAACCAAACTACCCATTTTATCGCAGAACTGCTGAACAGTTTCCAGGAGCACATCAAGACATTTTTAATGGAGCAAAATACTTCTTGTTTAGAAATTATACAACAAGAATAAGTTAAATTCAGTACCTTTGCCACTCAATTTCCTAGACCATGAGTGATCCGATTAAACACGAGTGTGGCATTGCCCTATTGAGGCTCAAACAACCACTTGAATACTACCTCGAGAAATACGGATCTGCCCTTTGGGGGCTCAACAAAATGCATCTTTTGATGGAAAAGCAACACAACCGCGGCCAAGATGGTGCGGGGATTGCCAACATCAAGCTCGATATGCAGCCCGGCGAGCGTTATATTTCGCGCAGCCGTTCGGTCCAGAAAAATCCGACACAAGATATCTTCGATCAGATCAACGCCAAGTTCAAGGCGATTTACGATGAAAACCCAGAAAAACTCAAGGACGTTGCGTTTTTGAAGCAAAATGCGGGCTTTACCGGCGAGGTCTTTTTAGGGCATTTGCGCTACGGCACCTACGGACGCAATTCTATCGAGAGCTGCCACCCGTTTTTGCGTCAGTCCAACTGGATGACCCGCAATTTGGTTGTGGCCGGCAACTTCAACCTCACCAATGTCGACGAACTTTTTGAGGTCTTGGTCGAGCTCGGGCAGCATCCGAAAGAAAAATCCGACACCGTTACGGTCATGGAGAAAATCGGGCATTTCCTAGATGTCGAGAACGACGAACTTTACGCGCACTACAAGGCGCTAGGTTACGGCAAAACCGAAATTTATGCGCGCATTCAGGACGAAATCAAAATCGATAAAATCCTGAAAAAAGCTTCTGAACGCTGGGACGGCGGCTACGCAATGGCAGGGCTCTTGGGCCACGGCAGCGCGTTTGTACTCAGAGACCCGAGCGGCATTCGCCCCGCATTTTGGTACGAAGACGACGAAATTTGCGTGGTGGCTTCTGAACGCCCAGTGATCCAAACTGCTTTCAACCTCAAAGAAGAAGACATCCAAGAACTCAAACCAGGCCATGCGCTCACCATCGAGAAAAAAGGTCAGGTCAAAGAACTCCAAATCAATGCGCCGCGCGAGCTCAAGCAGTGTTCTTTTGAGCGCATTTATTTCTCCAGAGGCTCTGATGCCGACATCTACAAAGAACGCAAGGCGCTTGGCCGCCTCATCGTCAAAGACGTACTAGACAGCGTTGGCCACGACTACGACAACAGCGTCTTTTCGTTCATCCCGAATACCGCAGAAGTTTCTTTTTACGGCCTCATCAAAGGCTTGGAAGAAGCCCTCAACCAACATAAACTCGTGCAAATTCAGGCACTCGGCACGAGCGCCAGCCCCGAAGCGCTCTCAGAAATCATCAATCGCCGTGCACGCATCGAAAAAATTGCCATCAAAGATGCCAAGCTGCGCACCTTCATTACCCAAGACGACTCCCGCGACGACCTCGTGGCCCACGTCTACGACATCACTTACGGTTCTGTCCGCCGCGGCACAGACAACCTCATCGTCATCGACGACAGTATTGTACGCGGCACCACCCTGCGCCAAAGTATCTTGCGCATCTTAGACCGCCTCAGTCCTAAGAAAATTGTAGTCGTTTCTTCTGCACCGCAAATCCGCTACCCAGACTGCTACGGCATCGACATGGCCAAAATGGGCGACTTCATCGCTTTCGAAGCAGCCATTGCCCTCTTGCGCGAACGCGGTCAGGCCAACCTCATCGACGAAGTCTACAAAGCAGCACTCGAACAAGTGCAACTGCCCAAAGAACAAGTCAAAAATGTGGTTCAGCGTATCTACGCCCCTTTCACAGACAAAGAAATCTCAGCCCAAATTGCCAAAATGCTCACGCCAGCCGGCATGCAAGCAGAGGTCGAAATCATATACCAAACTGTGGAGAACCTACACATTGCCTGCCCAGGCCACACCGGCGACTGGTACTTTACCGGCAACTACCCTACTCCAGGCGGCAATAAAGTCGTGAACCGCGCCTTCATCAATTGGATGGAGAAACGCAATGAGCGGGCTTATTAACCAATAAGTAGCGCACTTATTTTTCCTTGCAAATTGAACACTTGCGCTTCAATTACTGATTTCGAAATTGCTCGCTTCTCGAGTACTGAAATCAATAATTTTTCAAGGCCTTTTGCATCTGTTATGGCCTGCGCAAAACCTAAATCGATGAATTGCTGCGCTTCCGGAAACTTCTCATGCTTGGGGCCAAACATAACCGGTAACCCATAGGCCAAGGGCTCTAAAATATTGTGCAAACTGCCACTGAAGCCGCCGCCCACAAAAGCTACCGAC
>JAIPCC010000025.1 GCA_021738405.1 Crocinitomicaceae bacterium
CCTTCGAGATAATTGATTTGGCAAAGAATCATAGAAATAGGGTGGTCGATTTTAAAGTGGTTTTTTCAAACAATGTAATATTTCTCGCATTATTCCGTTGCCCAGGGCAATATGGATAAGTTTGATTTTCAGCTATTAACAGAGCTCCAACACCTGGATAGGATTAGATCCAATTACTTTGTACAACGCAAGTTCCGCATATTGGATGAAATTGATGAGGTTGAATACGTATTGGCTTATTCACGCCTCAGGATTTTAGACCGTGAAGACCTCATCGATGAGTTGAAAAAGCAGCACTTTCTAAAAATCATTAGAATACATCCTGACACGAAGAAGATAAAACTCAGTCGTGTATTAATGTATTGGGAAACAATCCAAAATAACGCAAATTAGAGATTATGGAAGTGAAACTCAATTTAGCACAATTGCAATTGAAATTTGATGTGATTCGTCGAAATTTGAAAAAAAGACACCCGTCTTTTTTTGATGAATACAAATATTATCAACTTGAAATGTATCCTGATGAGGTGAAAACAGATGAGGAGTATTGGGATGATTTTGCATTTATGGCCTTTAAA
Organism: Crocinitomicaceae bacterium; assembly: GCA_021738405.1. Taxonomy (GTDB): domain Bacteria; phylum Bacteroidota; class Bacteroidia; order Flavobacteriales_D; family Crocinitomicaceae; genus UBA952. The sequence goes on from JAIPCC010000025.1 coordinate 579, forward strand.
ATTGAGCTGGTAAAGGACCCTAAAAGTCATATTGATTATGAAACTTTAGATCGGATTCTGGCATTATTTGCTTTCCATAGATCTTAAAATGTTTTACATTTTGTTTTACAGAAACTCAAAATCCCTAAAAAACAAAAACCCTAGGACTTTGATACATCCTAGGGTTTTCTAAGCTTACAGCCATATAAGCTATACCGTTTAACGAAAGTTTTGAGCGGTCTGGACGGGACTCGAACCCGCGACCCCCTGCGTGACAGGCAGGTATTCTAACCAACTGAACTACCAAACCAATTTCTTTCACTTGCGTGAGCAACAACAGTTGCTTGAGAATTGTGTAATGCTTTCGTTAAAGCGGATACAAAAGTACGCATTTTTTGATAAAAAGCAAGGGGAAGTTAGAAAAAATCGAAAAAAATCCTGTTTACCAATTTTGGTCGGAGACGAAAACAGTGCCTTTGAAAAAAGCGACGAGTCTATGGTCTTTGTTTTCAATACGAACTTGATAAGTGCCAGTGCGTTTTCCGCGGTGAATTTCTGTGCAGTGTGCAGTGAGGGTATCGCCGAGTTGGACTTTAGCGAGATGAGAGATTTGGGTATCGATACTGACGCACTGTTGGCCTCGGGTATTGGCGGCAAAAGCGAGTGCGGAGTCGGCGAGCGAGTAGGTGAGGCCGCCATGGGCAATACCAAAACCGTTGGTAGACGCTTCGGTGACGGGGCAGCTCAGGGTGCAGGTACCTAGTTCTAGGGCAATGATTTGCATGTCCAGCAGCTGGCTGAAGGCGTCGTTATCGAGCATGCCCTGAACAATTTCTTTGGGGCTTTTCATGTTTTTATAAATCAGCGAAAGAAAAGGTGTCTTTGAGGCGAATTCCTTTTTCGGTATGTTGTACCGTGCAGCACTCATTGACAGCATCGTGCTCTAAGAACAAGACGTATCCGTGGTCTGCAGCTTCGTTTAAGAAGCGTTCTTTCTCGGTGAGGGTAAGTAGTGGGCGAGTGTCGTAACCCATGACATACGGCAAGGGAATATGCCCAGTGCTCGGCAATAAGTCTGCCATGAAGACTACCGTTTTGCCTTTGTATTGGATTTGGGGTAGCATCATGCTTTCGGTGTGGCCGTCAAAAAAAGAGAGGTCGATGCCGGGGAGCGCGTTTTGGGTCAGTAGGCCATTGCGTTCTACAAATTGAAGCTGACCGCTTTCTTGGATGGGGAGAATGTTTTCGGAGAGAAAGGATGCTTTTTCGCGCGGATTGGGTTGGGTGGCCCACAGCCAGTGGTTCTCAGAACTCCAGTAGGTGGCATTCGGAAAAACCGTTCGGTAGGCTTCTTTCTGGGTGTCGTAAGCGATTGCACCGCCGCAGTGGTCAAAATGGAGGTGGGTTAAAATCACGTCAGTGATGTCTGAGGCGTGAAAACCGAGCTTGGCCAGGTTTCCATGCAGGCTGTCAGTGCCATGTAAATGATAATGTGAAAAGAACTTCTCCGATTGCTTGTCTCCGATGCCGGTGTCTACCAAAATAAGTCTTTTGCCGTCTTCGATGAGCAGCGAGCGCATGGCCCAATTGCACATATTGTTGGCGTCAGCGGGATTGGTTTTTTGCCAGATGGTTTTGGGAACAACTCCAAACATGGCGCCGCCGTCGAGTTGAAAGAAACCGGTATTGAGAACGTGTAGTTTCATGTTAGTTGCTTGAGATGCGTTGTTCGGTAGCGGGGTTCTTGATGACGTCTGCACCGATTTTAAGAACAACCATGCCCGGATTCGTGTTCGCCATCACGGTAACTGTTTTATCCTGACGCCCCAATTGCCCTACTTTCGGGTGAAATTCTACGGCAATGACATCAGACTTACCTGGCGCAATTGCTTTTTCTGGTTTTTTTGGGGTCGTGCAACCGCAAGATGCTTTAACGTCTTGGATGAATAGTGGTTTTTTACCCGTGTTGGTCACCACAAAATTGTAGAGGTGCTTGGTGTCTTCCTTGACCGTCCCGAACTCGTGGTTGAGCACATTGAAGCTCATGGTGGTCATGTTGGCCTTCGCTTCTTCAGCCAAGCGCTTTTCTTCTTCAGCCACGTCTTTGAGGCTTTCCTGTAGTTCTTTGGTGTTTGCTTCGGTGGCCACAATGGAAGTGGGTTCTGGCGCTTTTGTCTTTTCTTGATTCGAACAAGCTTGCAAGCCGAGTAGCAAACTAGAGAGGAGGATGAGTTGTGTTTTCATGCGTTTGATTTCGTTGGTTAAAGTTAGTGAAAAGGCAAGAACATTTTATGCAGTTGCTTGATGGCGATGCATAATTTTTGTTGGTTCGGCAATGGTATAAAACCTAGTTTTTGGAAAAAAGCTGCCGTAGTTCCGTCAATTTGATTTATAAACAAGGCACTTGCACCAATCAGATGAGAAGATATGGCCGCTTGTTTGAGTGCAGCAATCAAAAGATGTCTGCCAAATCCTTTTCCTTGAAATTCTGCGCCCACTGCAAAACGTTTAATCATCAATATTGGATGATGCCCATTTCGTGATTTGGTCAGTGCTTGAACTTGAAATGGAAGGTGTGTACCTTCTATGGTAGAAGTTCCCAAGGTAAAAAAGCCGATGATGTGATGATCCTGATTCACGAGCAAGTAACAAATGTTTTTCATTGCTTGTTGATCTTGCCAAGCATAGCATTGCAGGTAAGTGTCCAAAAGCGAATCGAGGCATGAAAAACGCTGCAGAGCTGAAAGATAAGCTTCATTCAAAACCACTACTTGCGCTTCCATTGCAATAATTTAGCACTTCGTTCTATCGCTGCATTTAATTCCTCATTTGGTTGCCTATCTTCGAGCAGCATTGAACAGAACACTGCCGCATCTGCTTTGCTCAACTCCACAGATAGTGAATCGTCAAGAATTGACTTTGCACTTTGTTCTGCAGCTGAAATGATGAAATCCGATAAACTGCGATAACCTCCCAAATGCGCTGCCCTTTCAAGGGATTCCTTTTGTTCATGGCTAAGACGCAGGTCAATTCGGGCATTATTTTGCATTGATGAGATGGTTTTTTTTAAAGAGGATATTTTAAATGTACGGAAAATATCCGTACATAGTAAAAATGGGTTTTAAAAAAAGGGTAGGTTATTTGGAATGCAAGTGAAATGGAAATCAAGGATTGATGCCATGATAGCTTAGTAATTATCAGGATAAATTGGATTATTGATTCGCATGACTGGATTACCTCACTTCGTTCGGTGAACCAGTCTTGGCTTTATAGTGGATCAAAGCATCTTTTTTGCTTCGCAAAATGATACTTTTTTCTTTTTTTACTCCTTCAAAATTTCATTTTGACTCGTAGAAAAGAAAAAAGCATCCTGTCTACGACAAGATGCTTTGATCAATGTGCCCACGACTGGATTCGAACCAGCACACCTGTTGGCACCACCCCCTCAAGATGGCGTGTCTACCAATTTCACCACGTGGGCAGCAGACTATCCGATTTAGAATCGGGATGCAAAGATAAATATTTTCGTGAAATGTTTGCGTAGAAATGTAAGAAAGACATAACTTCGACGAAATTTTTTTCTTCGCCCATGTCACACGTCTCTACCCAAAAGATTTCCCTCGCTGGATTTTTGATTACACTTGGAATTGTTTTTGGGGATATCGGTACTTCGCCGCTCTACGTTTTTCAGGCGATTACCGGCGGAGGTAAGCACATTTCCGAACCATTTATTTTAGGTGCGCTTTCGAGTGTGATCTGGACACTCATCTTACTGGCAACAATTAAATATATCCATTTTGCACTCAATGCCGACAATAATGGCGAGGGCGGAATCTTTGCTTTGTTCGCGCTCTTGAAGAAGCGCAAGCTCAAATGGATTATTATTCCGGCACTAATTGGTTGTGCTACACTCATGGCCGACGGCTTTATTACGCCAGCCATTTCGATTTCTTCTGCTGTAGAAGGCGTGAACAATATTTTTCCCGAGATGCCCATCATCCCGATTGTGGTAACCATTATCGTGATTCTTTTTGTTATTCAACAATTTGGTACGGCAGCGATTGGTAAAATGTTCGGGCCTGTCATGATCATTTGGTTTGCCTTCCTTGGTTATCTAGGTTTTATTAATGTGATGCACAACACATCCGTTTTACAGGCCATCAATCCATGGTATGCTTATAACCTAGTGGCCAATGTAGATGGCGGTTTTGCGGTACTTGGGTCGGTTTTCTTGTGTACGACAGGGGCGGAGGCTTTGTATTCTGATTTAGGTCACTGCGGAAAAGGAAATATTCGCCTGAGCTGGGGTTTGGTTTCTGTGTTGCTCGTCTTGAATTACTTTGGTCAGGCAGCGCTTTGTTTGTCGCCAGGTTTTGAACTGGGTGCCAAGCAAACCGTATTTTATGCAATGGTTCCTAAAGAGATGATTCCTTTTGCGGTAGTGATCGCAACTTTGGCTACAATTATTGCTTCACAAGCGCTCATTACAGGTGTATTTACCCTCATGAATGAGGCCATCAAACTGAAGTTATGGACTAACCTCAAGGTCAAATATCCTTCTGAGCACCAAGGGCAGATTTACATTCCGTTTATCAATTGGTTCTTGATGATTGGTTGTTTGGTGGTGATTGCAATTTTCAAGCGTTCTAGCGCAATGGAACACTCCTACGGTTTGGCCATTACCATCAATATGGTCATGACGTCTATTTTGATGGCGACGCTCATGTTCATCCGCTACCCAAAACTCCGCATTGTTTTCAGTACTATTTTCTTGATCTTTATCAGTATTGAAATGATTTTCTTGGTTTCCAATATGGGTAAAATCATCTCTGGAGGTTGGTTCACGCTTGTCCTTTCGATCGGATTTTTCTTATTGCTTTTCCTTTATTTCAGAGCCAAGCAGTTGCGCACGAGCATTACTGAATACCTACCGATGAACTCCGTGATCCCGATGATCAATTCTGTCCGCCAGGATGCTGATATCGACTTCGAAGCGACTAACTTGGTGTTTCCAACGCGCTCCAATTCGGTCAATAAGCTCGATTTAACGGTTTACCATTCTTTGTTTTTCAAGAAACCGCGCAAGGCAGGTACCATTTGGTTCTTGCACCTCGACATCCTCAACGAGCCTTGGGGTGTGCATTATTCAGTGCACCAAATCATCGACAAGCGCTGTTATTACGTGACGCTACAGATGGGCTTTAAGGAAGAGCACCGCATTGAATACATGATGCGCAAGATTTACTGCAAGATGATCGAGAAGGGTGAATTGAGCGGCGAGAGTATTTTTGAAAGCGTGCGTGGCAAATTAGATCAGGTCGACTTTAAATTTATTGTACTCAACTCAAGAGTAGCCATGGACAACCACCTGACGCCTTTCCAAAAATTGTGCGTGAAGACTTACCGCTTTGTGAAGTCAACAGGTCTGAAACCAGCAGAAGACTTTGGTCTAGACAAAACCAATGTAGTTGTGGATTACATTCCGATTACTGTGGCCAATCAGGTAGACCAAGAACTCATCGAAGACTTCGAAGATTACTCTCAGAAGATCTAAGAAAGTTCAAAATAGTCCAAATCTTTGCCGAAGGTTTCTTTGAGTTGGCTTAAACTGTAGAGGGCCAAGGAAATGAAAATGGCCCCAACTACCACTGCCGACAATCCCTCGTTGACGCCCATACTCAAGAAGAGTCCGAATAGCAATACGACAACATTGACCGAGCCCCTCACAAAATTAGGGATGGTATTAGCTGCAGTGGAGCGGATGTTCGTGCCAAACTGTTCTGCGGCAATGGTGACAAAAATTGCCCAGTAACCTGTTCCTGCGCCCAATAAGAAACAGAGCAAATAATAGGTGGCGGAGCTGATATTGATGCTGTGTAAATAGACCAAGAAAAACAGCGTTGTGGCCAAAGAGAACCACAAATAAACCCGCACGACCTTTTTGCGACTCTTCCACCACTGACTCAAAAATCCGGCGAGTAAATCGCCTGCACTCAGCCCCAAATAACAATACATCACTGCTTTTCCGTTCGAGATGTCATACACCCCAAGCCAGGGGCCAAAGTTATCTGCAGAGTTCATGACCAATAGGCCAACGGTATACCAAATCGGAATCCCAATACTGATGCAGTGCAGGTATTTGATGAGGTTTTCTTTTTTGCCAAAAATTAATTTGAGCTTGCCCTTTTCGATGTGTTGGTCTTGGTCCATCTGCTTGAAAAAACCAGATTCAAGTGCCCCGACGCGCAACAAAAGTAAAACCAAGCCCATGGCGCCGCCTATCAAATACACCACCTGCCAGTTGGCCGGTTTCCAACCGCTCATCGTTTCAATGAAAGCTGCTACTGTTTGGCCTTCGGCCCCAATCAGCGATGCTGCTACCGCGCCAAGCGCACCAAACGTGACCACGATCATGGTGCCGTAGCCGCGCGTTTCTTTGGGCATAAGTTCACTGATGAGCGTTATGCCTGCGCCCAATTCACCGGCCAGTCCAATGCCAGCCAATAAGCGAATCAGGACATAACTCGGTATGTCCGTCACAAACGCGTTGGCCACATTGGCCACAGAATAGAGTAGGATGGAGCCAAAAAGTACTTTTAAACGTCCTTTTTTATCGCCCAAGATGCCCCACAAAATGCCGCCCAACAGCATGCCCAGCATTTGCACATTGAAAAGAAACTTGCCTTGCGCAGCGCGTTCTATATCACTCGCGTTGGGCAAGATGTGTGCGAGGCTTTCGGCCTTGACCACCCCAAAAAGCACCAAATCATAGATATCTACAAAATAGCCAAGTGCAGCTACGGTTATGAGAAACAGGACCTTGCGTTGATCTTTCATCTAAAGGATAATTTTAAGTTTTGAATGCCCAATAATACGTAATTTTAAAGAAAAATAAAGATGGTTCACCACATCGGTCTTCAAAGCTCTATTCTCGGCCAATACCTTGCCGAAATCAGAACTATTGGTGTTCAGACCGATCGGCTGCGTTTCAGACACAACCTCTCGCGCATTGCCGAGATCCTCGCTTATGAAGTTTCCAAGCAGTTGCCGAGCCAAACGCTTACTGTGCAAACGCCGCTTGCCGAGGCGCAGGTGCTGCAACCGGCAGAAAACCCCGTCTTGCTCACCATTTTGCGCGCTGGTTTGGCCATGCACGAAGGCGTTCTGCGCACTTTCGACCACGCAGATAGCGCATATATCTCGGCCTACCGCAAGCACAGCAGCTCAGAAGTATTTGAAATCGAAGTAGAATACATGGCTGTTCCGGACCTAGACAACAAAATCTGGCTCATCTCAGATCCCATGTTAGCCACGGGTAGTTCAATGGTAGCCGTATATAAGGCACTGCTTAGCCACGGCACACCCAAACAAATTCATATCCTGAGCGCTATTGCCACACCAGAAGCACTTGCTTTTGTGGCGCGCAATTTTCCTGCCGATACCCAAATTTGGGTTGCGGCCATAGACAACGAACTCACTGCCAAATCTTATATCGTACCCGGTCTTGGCGACGCCGGCGATTTAGCCTTTGGCGTCAAAATTTAAATTTCAACTAATTAGAAAACAATGAATTGGGTAGGTTTTTGGAGCATTTATTTTTTAGCCATGATCAAGTTCATGGTTTCTTCCTTGCCTGGCCCAGGTTTTCAAATGGCTTTTCACCACACCTGGATGGCTTCGGTATTAGGTGCCGCTACTGCTTCAGCTATTTTCTACTTCGGCAGTGAGGTGGTGCTGCGCATTTCTCAGCGCAAGCGCGCCAAGAAAAGAGCCGTTGCTTTAGCAGCAGGAAAGGAGCCGATCAATTATTACAAAGTCACGCGCACCAAAAAAATCATTGTGCAAATCAAAAGGCGCTTTGGTTTTTATGGCATCACGCTTTTTGCCCCACTGTTATTTTCTGTGCCTATTGGCAGTTTTGTGGCCGCCAAATTTTACGGAAAGCAATCCACAACCTTTTTGTTTGTACTGATTGGCCTTGCGCTCAACGGCCTTCTGCTCACCGCAATTGCTTATGCCATTTACTGAGCACCACCTTTTCTTTGACCTCGACCGCACGCTCTGGGACTTCGATAAAAACTCAGAAATCGCCCTGCGCTCCCTTTTTGAAACCGAAGAATTAGCAGCTAAAATTGGTGGTTTTGAGCAGTTTCACAAGCAATACGTTTATCAGAATGCACATCTCTGGAAACTCTATGGCAAAGGCATCATCAAAAAAGAAGAGCTGCGCTTTGAGCGTTTTCGGGTCACGCTCAAGCATTTCAAACTACAAGACGAAGCATTGGTAAGGCGGCTATCCGATGCCTACGTGGCCATTTCACCCTTGCAAACGGCTCTTTTTCCAAAAGCCATCGAAACACTAGAGGCACTGCAGCAAATGGGTTATAAACTGCACATCATTACCAACGGCTTTCAAGAAGTACAATCTGTAAAACTCGAAAATTGCGGCATGCGTGCCTTTTTTGATGTGGTGGTTTGCTCAGAGTTTGTAGGCAAAAACAAGCCAGACCCCGCTATTTTTAAGTATGCACTTAATCAGGCTGGGGCTAAAGCAGAAAAATCAGTCATGATCGGCGATGACTACCATGTAGATGTTGCGGGTGCTTTGCGCGCAGGCATGCAAGCCGTTTGGTTTGACCCAACAGCTAAAAATACCTACAACTACGAAAATTGTATTGCCGAACTTGGCGTCTTGCCAGAGCTCTTACCGGGTTTGTTATTAACCCACTAACTCTTGACGAATTTTCTCGTAGAGCACCATTCCGGTGGCTACACCCACATTTAAAGAAGAAATAGCTCCTTTCATCGGGATTTTACAGCTGATATCCGCCAAATTGATGAGGTCTTGGGTAATGCCAGATTCTTCAGAACCCATAATAATGGCAACGCTACCGCGCAAGTTGGTTTCTTGAAGCGGTACAAGCGCTTTTTCGGTACAGGCTACAATGCGCAAGCCAGATTGTTGCAAATAAAACAACGATTGTTTGAGTTGTTCGGTCTTGCAAATCGGAATGCGGTTGAGGGCGCCAGCCGATGCTTTCATGGCATCTGAGGTGGCCAAAGCAGAACCTTTGCTCGGAATGAGAACGGCGTCAATGCCCATACATTCCGCGCTTCTGATGATGGCTCCGAAGTTGCGCACGTCGGTAATGCGGTCTAGGACAAGCACGCTTGGTTTCTTGCCTACTTCTAGCCATTTATCGACGAGGGGTTCAATTTCTTGATAGGTAATTGGCGGAACCATGGCAATGACGCCTTGGTGATTGCCTTCAGTAAGAGAATCGAGTTTTTGATTCGGAACATACTGCAAGAAGTAATTCTTACCTGCAAGAGCAGCTCTTAATTCCTCAAAAAGCGTCTTGTTAATTCCTTTTTGGATCAATATTTTGTTGAGTTCACGGCCTGCGTGAATGGCTTCAAGTACGGAGTGTACACCGAAAATGATGTCGGTGCGTTCTTTGCGCTGATAGCTGCGCTCTTTTCTTTGTTTTTCTTCCATTAGTGGATATTAAGTTCGAGGCTTACATTGCCCTCGAGGGTGCGCGCCACTGGACAAGCTTTGCCAGCTGCGATAACTTTCTTTTTGGTGAGTTCGTCCCAGTCGTTGCCGCTGAGGTCGAGGTCGAGTATGATTTTGGAGATGCGGCGTGGATCCGTACCCATTTGCTTTTCGATGGTGGCCTCGGCCGCTACGAAAGGAATTTGATGGGTTTGGCAATAAATGCCTATGATAGTCATGACACAAGAAGCCAATGAGGTGGCTACTAAGTCAGTTGGAGAAAACGCCTCTGCTTTGCCGTGGTTGTCTAGGGGTGCATCGGTAATGATTTTTGTACCAGAACCTAAGTGCGTACACTCGGTGCGGAGTTCTCCTAAATAACGAACACTTGCAGTTTTCATGGGGCAAAGTTAATACTTCACCTCGACAAATCCGTGTTTCTCGATAGGTATTCCGCCTTCGTACAGCGCTTTGATGACATAAAAGTAAGTTCCTTCCTCTACTTTATCGCCGCCGCTTGTTTGGCCGTTCCAAGAGCCAGCAGGGTCTGTGTAGCTGTAAATGGTATTGCCCCAACGGTTTAGAATGGTGCATTCAAACTCAGAAATACCGCTGTATTGTACAAAGAAGGCGTTGTTGCCATTTACAGAAGACAACACAATGACGTTTGGCGCAATGATATCGCAAGGCTTGAAGCCAATAGTTGCGGTGTCTGAGTAGGTATAACATGCATTGCTAATTGTGTAGACATAGTTGCCTACCGCACTGATCACGCGCGGATCTGCTGTGGAGCCATCTAGCCAAGTGCCTAGCGTTTGTGGGTTGTAGTTGCTTTGTGCCGTCCATTCGGTAAGCGTACTGTCTTTGGGTACGTTTAGAGTATACGGGTCAATGGCAAAACTTGATCCTTGACAAATATTGGTATCGAGGAGTTGTACATAGACGTAAGGCGGGAATTCAATGAATTCAGTGAGCGTTACGCCACAAGCGTTGTCGGTGTAGCTAATTGGGAACACACCGGCGTAGTTGCAAATGATGAGCGGGTTTTCTGAAGTGGGGTTGGAGAAGGTAATGGAGGTGTCTGGGCAAGACCAAACGCCGCCAAGCGCCGAAAGCGTTCCTTGAATTTGCTCTTGGTAGTTGCAACCTAAACTATCCAAGTTAATATATGGTTGTGCATAAAGTTCGAGTGTTGTATTTGCACTATGGTTACAAACGTTGTCCGTAAAGGTTAAGGTGAAAACACCAGATTCTGAGGCGTTGATGGTAGGGTTGAGTGCTGTTGCTCCAGGAACAAAATTTAAACTTGCATTTGGATTATTACTCGTGTAGGTCCATGCGCCGCCGAGTAGATCGCTGACGGTGCCGCCCACTTGAAAATTGAGTTGGCAAAGCGCGGTATCGCCAAAAATACTTGGGTTGAGCGGTAGCGTGATGTCTGCACTGAGCGTTTGCTGACAAACGTTGTCAGTGAAAGAAACGGAGTAGTTACCCGGGGCAGCAATTGAAATCAGTGGATTTAGTGAGGTGGTAGAACTAAACGTTACGTTTGGCGAAGACGCAGTCCAGGTGCCGCCCGGTGAATTGGTGCCGGCCACTTGATAAGTATTCTGACAAATGGTGGTGTCACTAAAAATAGTAGATGCCGCTGTACCGAAGACCGTAAAAGTGGTGTCGGTGCTGCACAATCCAGCGGAGTCCAAAAGGTTGATCGTATAAGTGCCTGCACCCAAAAAATTGCTGTACTGTGCGTTGAGTAAAGGATCTAATAAACCCCAAGTTACCGTAGAGTAGGCCGGTGCATTGGGAATGGTTAAGGTCACTGACGTATCAGGTGGGCAAAATGCAAGTGGCCCTTGAAGGTTGATCGGCATTGGCGTAATGACATCAAAAGTGTCTGAAATGTGTTTGTAGCAGCCGTTTTTACTGACGGTAACTCCATAAATTTGGTCTGTGGTAATGCCGCTTGTTGGCATCACGGTGAAGTCGTCCCAGAGGTAGCTGTCGTAAGGGCCACTCGATACACTGAGGTCTATGGCACCACAAGAATTGGTGGTGAGCAGTATGGCGGAGTCTAGGTTATTGACGATGGTGTCGATCACAACCACAAATGTAAGCGCCGTCACGCCTGGGGTAGGGAGGTTGTCGTCGGTAGCGGTAACGGTGATGTTGTAAGTGCCCATGGTGGCTAAGGAACCTACAGCGCGCAAGACAATATTGGCGGTGTTGCCAGGTGTATTCGAAATTTGTTGCAGCGTGCTGAGGCCGCCATTGGAGTAGGTGATGGTGGTGCTTTGATTGGTTTCTGGCGATAAAAAGTTGATGCTGAAATCGGCGGAGTCACCGAGGGCACATATTTTAAAGGTGTCGCAAGACGCAATGCCCTCTGGGATCGGCGGAATGTTACCGCCGTTGGAGGCGTCAAACGCAAAGCTTTTGTAATCTAGCCAATCGATGCCGTCGGGGTTGCCGAGAGCGCCGTCGAAATCGTTGCCTGGGTGGTCAAAACGCGAGATGAGGAAGTAGGCCATGCCGTCGCCTTTGTTGGCGCCACAAGTTGCTGGTACGCCGCCAAAGCCATTAACGCCCTGTGAGGCATCGCCGGTGGTCCAGTCCATGTTTTGATAGCAAAACGCCACGTTTCCGCCATCGATAACTGGGTCGGAACCATTGGTAATGATGAGCTGAAAAGTATTGAGTTTGTCGCCGTGAAAAGCGTAGTAGCCTACATCTACCCAGTTGACATAAACTGCCGTTGGCGTGATTTTATATAACACCTGGCCATTGCCGTTGCGGGTATCGACATCGGCCCAGAAAGGTGCTACAATGGCGTTGCCTACCGAAGGAAAGGCAGTGGCGGAAAAGGTAGACAAAGGCCCTGTAAAGGTGAGGTTGCCATTGTTGTTGATGTATAAGGAGTTGTAGGCCTGGCCGTAGAGATTGAACGTAAACGGAATGGGAATGAGGCCTGTAGAACCGTCGTCGTTGGGCTGCATGGCAAGCGTGTAGGTGGAGTCTGGCGCGATGTAGCAATCGCAGGCATTGGCTTTGTTGTAGCTCGCGGGCTTGACCCCTGCAACAGACAATTGAATGCTTGAATTGGCTTGTGTTTGAACGGTGCCAAGTTGACCAGAGGCTTTGAGTTGCTGATACAACGGAGAGTCGGTAAGGACCTGTGCTTGAATGCTTGTGAAAAGAAAGACAGGAAGAGCGAGTAGTAGAAATTTAAACATAATATGAGGGCTTAGGCCTAAAAGAAAGGGACGCTATTTTTGGGTTTGAGGTTGCACGAATTTAATGTATTTTTAGCAAAAATTTAGTTTATGAAGTTTTTGTTTACGCTCACGCTTTTTACAGCCTCGTTGGCCTTTGCCCAAAAGAAAACCCCAACGCCCATCGAAAAACCGCCTTTTGACGCAGGTACAGTAGGTGCTTTGTCTTTTAGAATGGTTGGTCCGGCACTGACCTCAGGACGTGTAGTTGATATCGCGGTGCACCCTACTAACAAGGATACATGGTATGTTGCTGCGGCAGCAGGTGGCGTTTGGCTTACCGTAAATCACGGCATTACTTTTGAACCCATTTTTGACAACTACGGATCGTATTCAATCGGTTGTTTGGCTATTGCGCCGAGTAACCCAAATACAGTTTGGGTGGGCTCTGGTGAGAACAACAACCAACGTTCAGTTTCTTACGGCGACGGTATCTATAAATCTGTAGACGGCGGAAAGTCTTTTACCAATATGGGCCTCAAAAACACTGAGCACATTGGTAAAATTGTAGTGCATCCGACTAATGAGAACATCATTTGGGTGGCCGCTTACGGCCCACTTTGGAGCAGCGGCGGCGAGCGCGGTGTCTACAAAACGACAGACGGCGGCGCTACCTGGACGCGCACGCTTTTTGTTTCTGAACACACCGGGATTTCCGAAATTGCCATTGACCCGAATAATCCAGACATCTTGTATGCAGCTGCGCACCAACGCCGCCGCCACGAATATACCTACATTGGTGGTGGGCCCGAATCAGGCCTTTACAAATCAACAGATGGCGGAGCAACCTGGAAAGAAATCAATAGCGGCTTGCCGAAAGGCGACATGGGCCGCGTGGGCTTGGCGGTCTCGCCTGCCGATGCCAATGTTGTTTATGCGATTGTAGAGGCACGCTACAATAAAGGCGGCGTGTTCCGCTCGAGCAATAAAGGCGAAACATGGTCCAAACAAGGATCTTTCTCTACGAGCGGCAACTACTACCAAGAAATCATCTGTGACCCCAAAGACGTCAACAAAGTATTTGCCATGGACACCTACATGCACCACAGCACAGACGGCGGTAAAAACTTTGAGCCAACCGGCGAAAAAAACAAGCACGTAGATAACCACTGCATCTGGATAGACCCTTCCAATACCAACCACTGGCTGGTTGGCTGCGACGGCGGGCTTTACGAAACCTACACCCACGCCAAAGAATGGAGTTTTTATGGCAATTTACCGATCATTCAGTTTTATAAAGTCGCTACTGACAACGCAGTTCCGTTCTACAACATCTACGGCGGCACCCAAGACAACAACTCTATGGGCGGCCCTGCAGCAACCAATAACGTAGCGGGCATCCTCAATGCTGATTGGTTCATTACCAACGGCGGCGATGGCTTTGAATCGGCAACTGATTGGTCCAATCCGAACATTACTTACGCCCAAGCGCAGTACGGTTGGCTCGTTCGCTACGACCGCGCTTCAGGCGAGAAAGTGCCTATTCAGCCTATGCCTGCAGTTGGCGAACCGGGTTACCGCTGGAACTGGGACGCGCCCCTAATCGTGTCTAAACACGATGCCAGCACGCTTTACTTTGCGGCCAACAAACTCTTCAAAACCACCAATAAAGGCGACGACTGGCAAACCATTAGCCCCGACCTCACCCAGCAAATTGACCGCAACGAAATCGAAGTCATGGGCCAAGTCTGGACCATCGACGCCGTTATGAAAAACGCCTCTACAACTGTCTATGGCAATATCGTCGCCCTCGATGAATCGCCAAAGAAAAAAGGCTTGTTGTATGTTGGAACAGACGACGGTTTAGTACAAGTTTCAGAAAACGACGGTCAAACCTGGACCAAATACCTCACATTCCCGGGTGTTCCTTTGAATACGAGAGTCAATATGCTCACGGCTTCCGTACACCAGGAAAATGTAGTGTATGCGTGTTTCAATGCGCAGCGTCAAGGCGATTTCAAGCCGTATGTATTGAAGTCTAGCGACAAAGGCAAAACGTGGGTGAACATTGCAGCAAACCTACCTGTGCGCGGTACCGTTTATTGCCTCAAGCAAGACCCTGTCGTAGAAAACCTCTTATTTGTCGGAACCGAATTTGGCGCTTATTTCTCAACAGATGGCGGTAGCAACTGGACCAAACTCGCAGGCTTGCCTACAATAGCTGTTTATGACCTCGACATCCAGGAGCGCGAGGTAGATTTAGTTGCAGCAACCTTTGGCCGCGGCTTTTATGTCCTAGACAACTACACACCTTTGCGCGCGCTTTCCAAAGAAAACTTAAGTCAAAAAGCACATCTCTTCCCTGTCAAGGACGCTTTGCTTTATATTCAAGCAGATCCACTTGGTTTGGATGGAACAGGCTTTCAAGGTCACAATATGTGGGCGGCCCAAAACCCAAGCTTTGGCGCCACTTTTACGCTCCATATCAAAGACGTGCCGAGTACTTTGGTGAGCACGCGTCAGCAAAAAGAAAAGGAACTCGAAAAAGAGAAAAAAGATGTGAGTTATCCGAGTTTTGAAACACTCAGAGCAGAAGCCCTCGACGAAGCGGCCAAACTCATTTGGATCATCTCCGATGCACAAGGAACCGAAATCAGACGCCTCACTTCGAGCCCACAAAAGGGAATTGTTCGCCAGCAATGGGACCTCCGCAAAGCGACCACCAATCCCGTTGGCGGCTGGGGCAGAGGGCCACTGGTAGTGCCGGGCACTTACCAACTCAAAGTGCTCATGCTGCACAATGGGCAGACCGAAGAACTTGTAGCCAATACAACTTTCGTGGTCAAAGGACTCAACAACCAAACGCTTTTGGCTAAAGATCAAACCGAACTCAATGCTTTTAGAGCAGAAGTTGCCGAACTCAATCGCCAAGTGAGCGGTGCCGAAAAGCGCTTCGAGGAGCTCAATGAAGAATTATCTATTGTGGAAAAGGCCGTACTCAATTACCCGAATACCGATCTCGAATTGTTAAAAGAAATCAGGGCACTCAAAGTATTGAAAGCGGAACTTCGCTTGCAACTTTCAGGCGACGAACTGCGCACCAAGCACGAGTTTGAAGCAGCGCCAAGCTTCACGAGTCGTTTGGGTATGCTCGAATACCAACTTGCCGAAAACACTACTGGGGTCAGTAAAAATCACCGTGCCAACTACGCTATGGTGGTTCAGGAATACGCCACGTTTAAAACCAACCTGAAGGCTTACCAAGCGCGCGTCATTGCTTTGCACAGCGCGTTGGAAAAAGCCCAAATCCCGTACACGAAGTCTAGACTCGACTGGAAGGAAGATTAGAGCAACTGTTCGTAGCCAATGTTGTTTTTGAAGTAGCTCAATTTTCCGTTTTCAATTTGAAAATTTGGGTTGGGCCAGACATCATTGAGCTGCAGCAAAAAGTTGGTTTGACC
This sequence comes from Crocinitomicaceae bacterium, assembly GCA_021738405.1. Lineage (GTDB taxonomy): Bacteria > Bacteroidota > Bacteroidia > Flavobacteriales_D > Crocinitomicaceae > UBA952. The sequence continues at coordinate 16,730 of JAIPCC010000025.1, forward strand.
ATTTGCGGGTTCTAATTCGTAGAAATTGAAATGGTAGAGGGTGGCAACGCAAATGTAAACCTTGCCTGTGGCTGCATCGAATAGTGCTCTTTTTTCGCCTAAATAATAGACAAAAGGTTCCGTGATTTCGATTTGTGCTTTAGAAAGTATGGTGCCACTTGGCTCCATCATCACGACATAATTGACGCGGTCGCTGATGAAAATGATGCTGTCGTTTTTCACATTGTAGTTGTAATCCTCGTATTCTGGCTCGATGTATTGTCTAGTGCCATGAATGTGCGGGTCGGATTCTATCTGGATGTCAGTAGTCGTATCTTTGGTTTTGACAGGCTTGGCTATTTTGGTTGTTCGGACCAATCCCCAATGGATGCTTTCGGCATGAAATCTTCTAAACAGGGTGCGTTTGTCAAAAATATTGTACTGGATTACTGCATTTTCGTCAAAGCCCGCAGGTCTAAATACGCCGTTTTCGATTTCAGTAACGGTGCTGTCGGTATCGAATTTAGCCACTTTGGATTGCGCGATAATCAGTTTGGTATGCGCCTTATTTTGCCCGCAGATGATGGTTTGATTTGCAGACGCAGCACTTTCAAAAAGCGGATTGCCTTCAAATTTAAATACCTTGGCGATAGGAGGAGCTAGTTGCTGCGCTTTTGCTTTGAGTTGTGGTTTGTCAAACACAATATTTTTAGCCGCGATGGATTCCCAAAGTTCTTTTGGTTGTGGCGCAGCGGCCGCTTGGAGTTCCGCAACAAGCAATTGTATGGCATTGTTCTTTGGTTGAGCAGTACTTTTTTGCGTTGGTTCATTTGCTGGTGCAAAGTTCAAAGATTGGAGTGCAGCAAAGGTTGAGTTCGTGCTTTGCGACTTAAAAAAGTTGGCAACACTGCTGTATTGTACTTTGTGCTGGAGCAAAACAAAGGTGCTCACCATTAGGAGTACAATACTGAGTTTGCCCCACGTTTTTTTGACGAGCTTATTTTTGTCCTTCTTTATTTGTTTCAACAATGCTTCTTGTGCAGCAGGTATCGGCTCAAAATGGATTGAGCTGAGCTTCTGCTTGAAGAGGTCGTCGAACTGCTTCTTACTCGTTTTCATGTTCTTGAGTTTTCAGGGTTGAGATGCGTGCACGCAATGTTTTTCGAGACGTTTTCAAATGCCACTTGACGGTTTCAGTAGAGATTTCAAGTGCTTCGCTGATTTGTTTGATGCTGTAATCGTCGATGGCATAGAGGTTAAATACAATTTTTGAGGCGGGAGGGAGTTCGTTGAGTAGTTGCAGGAGCTGAGTAGGCGCTGCGTTTTCTAAGTATTCTAGTTCGAAATGTTGGTCCGGGATATCCGCATTGAGTTCGGTGAATTTTAAGTTGGATTGTTTATTGGTGCGTCTAAATTCGTCTATCAATTCATTGCGTAAAATCCGCAGAATCCAGGCTTCAAAGGAGCTGTTCAGTCTGAATTGATCAATGTAGCGCAGCATCTTCATAAATGAATTGTGAACAGCTGTAAGTTGGTCTTCGCGGTTGTTTTTATAGCGCACGGCCACAGACATCATTAACGGGAATGAATCGTTGTAGAGCTTTAATATATAGCGCTCATCTTGTTGCTGGATGCGTTGTATGTCTTCCTTGGAGAGTTTCAAATAAATCGGGTTGCGCAAAACTTGTGTACACCGATATTACGAAAAAAACGCAGAAGCAGGGGGGTATATTAAAAAAGGCCACTCAATGAGCGGCCTTTTCTTTTCAAATTTCTTTGCGTATTACTCGTCGCCGAAGCGTTCGATAACCTCTTGGGTAACGCCTGTGTTGGAGAAGCCTCCGTCGTGGAAGAGGTTCTGCATGGTGACGTATTTGGTGAGGTCTGAGAACATGCTGATGCAGTAGTCTGCACAAGCTATTGCGCTCGCGTTGCCAAGTGGCGACATCTGCTCAGAGAAGTTGATGAACTCCTTAAAGCCTTTGATGCCTTGTCCTGCGGTTGTAACGGTTGGCGATTGCGAAATGGTATTGACGCGCACTTTCTTTTTGATACCGTAGTGGTAACCAAAAGAGCGTGCGATTGACTCGAGCAAAGACTTGGCATCGGCCATGTCGTTGTAGTCAGGGAAAATACGCTGTGCAGCGATGTAAGAAAGGGCTACTACTGAACCCCATTCGTTCATGGCGTCGTGTTTGTAAAGTGTAGCGAGTGTTTTGTGTAAAGACATCGCTGATACGTCCATGGTTTGGCCATAGTAGTTGTAGTCGTTTTCGGTGTAGTGCTTTCCTTTGCGCACGTTAGGAGACATCCCAATTGAGTGCAAAACAAAATCAATTTTGCCACCTAAAATTTCTTGTGCTTGGGTAACGAGGTTTTCGAGGTCTTCGATTTTGGTTGCATCTGCAGCGATTACTTGGCTGCCGGTTTTGCTCGCAAGTTCGTTGATTTCACCCATGCGCATAGCGATAGGTGCGTTGGTAAGTACAAACGTAGCGCCTTCTTCATGCGCGCGCTCTGCTACTTTCCAAGCGATACTTTGATTGTTCAATGCACCAAAGATGATGCCTCTTTTTCCTTTGAGTAAATGATTTGACATGTGCTTCAATTTTGAACAAAGTTAACAACTTTTACCTCAAATATTTCTTCTCTGCCCAAAAGGTGCCAAATGGAAGAAATGCTGTAAGAAACAAAACCAGGCATTTGATCAAGCTCCATTTTTCTTCAAAATAGAAATAGGCGATGTATAAACAGTAGCCAATAAAGAGAACACCGTGGATCATGCCGACCCATTTATTCGGTTCGGGCATGTTTTGGCCATATTTGAGGTACATGGTCACGAGCAAGCCGAGCCAAGAGAAACCTTCGGCGATGGCCATGATCCTGAATTGTTTGAGTGCTTTGTTGGTAGACATATGGATGGTTTTTTATGATTTTTCGATTGCTTTGATGAGGTCACGGATGCGCGCGGCCTCGATGAAGTCGAGTGCTTTGGCGGCGCTTTCCATTGCTTTTTTAAGGGTTTTTAATTCTTTGACACGCTCTTCGGGATTTTCAAATTGCGCATCGTATTGGATCGAAACTTTCTTTTCGTTTGCTGCTTGCAAAGACCTGGCCTGACGCGTATTATGATCGCCATCGGCCACGGTAGTAGATTCGATGATTTTATCTTTGGATTTTTGCAGCGCAGTAGGGACTTGGTTGTGCGCTAAATTGTAGGCTTCTTGGTTGAGGCGCCTGCGGGCGGTTTCGTCTATGGTGCGCTGCATGGAGTCGGTCATTTTATCGGCATACATGAGCACTTTTCCGTTGACGTTTCGGGCCGCACGGCCTACGGTTTGCACCAAGGAACGCACGTTGCGCAGGAAACCTTCTTTGTCGGCATCGAGAATAGCCACAAGCGATACCTCTGGGAGGTCGAGGCCCTCGCGCAATAAATTGACGCCAATCAGGACATCAAAATCGCCGAGGCGCAATTGCCTGAGGATTTCGACGCGCTCAATGGTGTCGATTTCGGAATGGATGTAGCGACATGGTATGCCAAGTCGGTCGAGGTATTTTTGCAGTTCCTCGGCCATTCTTTTAGTGAGGGTGGTGACGAGGATGCGTTCGTCTTTGGCCCTTCTTTCTTGGATTTGTTCGATGAGGTGATCGATCTGGTTTTTGGACGGATGCACCTCAATGAGCGGATCGAGTAGGCCCGTTGGCCGAATGAGTTGTTCTACCACCACGCCATCTGATTGCAGCATTTCGTAGTCGGCTGGTGTGGCGGAGACGTAAATGACATTAGAGAGGAAGCCTTCAAATTCGTCGAACTTGAGTGGGCGGTTGTCTATGGCAGCTTGTAAGCGGAAGCCGTAGTCGATGAGATTGATTTTGCGCGAGCGGTCGCCGCCGTACATGCCGCGCACTTGCGGCAGCGTGACGTGGCTTTCGTCGATGACCATCAGGAAATCTTCTGGAAAGTAGTCGAGTAGGCAGAAAGGGCGCTCCCCGGGTTGGCGGCGGTCAAAATAACGCGAATAGTTTTCAATACCCGAACAATACCCGAGCTCTCGGATCATTTCGAGGTCGTAATTGACGCGTTCTTCTAAGCGCTTGGCTTCTTCTAGTTTGCCTTCTTCTTTGAAAGCGGCAACTTGTGGAATGAGGTCGTCTTGGATTTGGGTGATGGCTTGGCGCGTGTTGTCTGGGCTCGAGACAAACAAATTGGCAGGAAAAATATCAATTTGCTCGTATTTTTCTAGTGTTTTGCCACTCTCCGGATCGATCGCCGAGATCGTTTCGATTTCGTCGCCCCAAAAGCCAATGCGCAGGGCGTAGTCGGCATAGGCTAAGTAGATGTCTACGGTGTCGCCAGAAACCCTGAATTGGCCGCGCTGAAAGTCAGTGCCAGCTCGTTGGTAAAGGTTTTCAACGAGGCGAAACAAAAATTTATTTCGGACCACCGTATCGCCTTTTTGCAGGTGCAAGATGCTGTTTTTGAATTCAGTGGGGTTACCGATGCCGTAAATGCAACTCACAGACGCCACCACAATGACATCTCGGCGGCCCGAAAGCAGTGCAGAAGTGGCAGCCAAGCGCAACTTCTCGATTTCATCATTGATTTGGAGGTCCTTTTCAATGAAGGTGCCAGTAGAGGGGATGTAAGCCTCTGGTTGGTAGTAGTCGTAGTAAGAAACGAAGTATTCGACGGCGTTGTTTGGAAAAAACTGCTTGAACTCACCGTATAATTGGGCGGCGAGTGTTTTGTTGTGAGAAAGAATGAGCGTGGGGCGCTGCACCTCTTTGATGACGTTGGCCACCGTAAAGGTTTTGCCGCTACCGGTTACGCCCAGAAGGGTTTGTTGATGGATGCCATTATTTAAGCCGCTCACTAACTGACGGATGGCCTCTGGTTGGTCGCCGGTGGGTTGGTAGTCCGATACAAGCTCAAATAGCATGGGTTAAAATTACCAATTAATTGAGTGACATTCGCTAATTTTGTGTCATGTCAGATGGAGTATTTTTAGAGGTGAGGGCTACAATTGCGGCACCACTAGACCAAGTTTGGGAGAAATGGACCCAAGCCGCGCATGTTGTCAATTGGAACTTCGCTCACGAATCTTGGTGTTGCCCAAGGGTCAATCAGGCCATCCTCAATCAGTTCAAAAGTTATTGCGAATAATGCACCCCGAAATTGCCGCACACATCGCGCGTTTTCCGATCCATATCCAGGAAAAGTTAAACGCTATACATGCATTTATCGAGCAAAACCTACCTGAGCCTACACAAAAAATGGCCTACGGTATCCCTACTTTTCAACTCAATGGTAAAAACCTCATCCATTATGCGGGCTACTCGAAGCATATTGGTTTGTATCCGGGTGCTAAAGGCATTGCTGCTTTTGCTGCTGAATTTGAAGCCCGGGGCTATAAATATTCAAAAGGAGCCGTGCAATTCCCACTCCATCAAGCATTGCCTTTTGAACTCATTATAGAGATCATTACTTATTTACTGAAGCAAAGGGCATAAAAAAAGCGCCCGAAGGCGCTCGATCAATTTTTTCCAATAAAAATACTTGCTTTTTTACCTTTGACTACCTCTACAGACTGGCTGTACATCTTTAGGAATTGAAGGACGCGTGGGTCGGGTAGAAGCGTGGTGTTTGAAGCGGATGGTGCTGGGTAAGTGTTTTTAATCATAGGCTGTTTTAAAGGTTTGAATCATTAACGCAAAAAACTGTCAAATATTATATCGCAGATAATTTCTAATTTTGTGTCATCAATCAACAACAAAAGCAACAACAATGATCCAGCCCGGAGTCGCCACAGGCGATCAAGTACAAGCTATTTTTCAGCTCGCCAAACAGAAAGGTTTTGCCTTACCTGCCGTGAATGTCACGAGTAGCAGCACGGTCAATGCCGTGATGGAAACAGCTGCCAAGCTCAACGCGCCCGTCATCATTCAATTCTCTAACGGAGGCGGCCAATTTTTTGCAGGAAAAGGACTCTCAAATGCCGACGAAAAAGCGGCTATTTTAGGTTCCATTGCAGGAGCGCGCCACGTACACGCCCTTGCCGAAGCCTATGGTGCTACTATCATTTTGCACACCGACCACTGCGCCAAAAAACTCCTCCCTTGGATAGACGCTTTGCTAGACGCTGGCGAGGCATTTTATGCAGAAACAGGTAAGCCTTTATATAGTTCGCACATGATTGACCTCAGTGAAGAACCATTAGCTGAGAACCTCGAGATTTGTCAAAACTACTTGCGCCGCATGGCCAAAATGGGCATGACCCTCGAGATTGAATTAGGCATCACCGGCGGCGAAGAAGACGGCGTGGACAACACCGATGTAGACAACGCCAAGTTGTATACTCAGCCCGAAGAAGTGGCCGCAGCCTATGAAGCCCTTCTGCAAATTTCGCCGCGCTTTACAATTGCCGCTTCTTTTGGCAATGTACACGGCGTTTATAAGCCTGGGAATGTCCAGCTGACCCCTGTTATTTTAAAGAATTCACAAGCTTATATCCAAGAGAAATACAACACGGAGGCCAATCCTGTTGATTTCGTATTTCATGGTGGTTCGGGCTCTAGTCTCGAAGAAATCAGAGAAGCAATTGGCTATGGCGTCGTGAAAATGAACATCGATACCGATATGCAATTTGCCTTCACCGAAGGTGTGCGCGATTACATTGAAACCAATTTGGCTTACCTTCGTACCCAAATTGGCAATCCAAATGGTGCCGATGAGCCCAACAAAAAATACTACGATCCCCGCAAATGGTTGCGCGAAGGTGAACTGACATTCGTTCGTCGCCTAGAGCAGTCTTTTGCCGATCTCAACAACATCAATACGCTGAACTGAAAATATGGCATGGTTTAAAAGAAATAAAGAAGGCATCACGACTTCCACAAGCGACAAAATGGAAGTGCCAGAAGGGCTATGGGTACGCTGCTCTAATTGCAAAACACTCTACACCAGCGATGACCTCATGCGCAACAACTACGTTTGTGACCGCTGCTCGCACCACGAGCGCATCGGCGCCGCAGCGTATTTTGAGCTTATTTTCGACGAACAAAAATTTGAAGAGCTCAATTCAGATTTGCAATCTGGCGACCCGTTGGGCTTCGCGGATACCAAAAAGTACACCGATCGCGTTTCTGCAACGCAAAAAGCAACTGGCCTCAAAGACGCTATTCGCACCGCTAAAGGTACACTAGAAGGGATGCCTTTGGTCATTGCTGCCATGGATTTCAATTTCATTGGCGGTTCCATGGGTTCTGTCATGGGAGAGAAAATCGCTCGTGCCATAGACGTTGCCATTGCCGAAAATGCGGCTTTTATGATCATTTCTAAATCGGGCGGTGCACGCATGATGGAGGCTGGTTATTCACTCATGCAAATGGCTAAAGTTTCCGGCAAACTTGGTCAGCTCTCTGAGGCTCGTCTTCCTTATATTTCTTATCTCACCGACCCTACAACAGGTGGCGTAACAGCTTCGTTTGCCATGCTCGGCGACATCAATATTGCAGAGCCCGGCGCACTCATTGCTTTTGCCGGCCCTCGTGTCGTGAAGGAAACCATTGGTAGAGACCTCCCAGAAGGCTTCCAGACCAGCGAATTCCTACTCGAACACGGTTTCTTGGATTACATCATTGAACGCACCGAACTGCGTCAAACACTTGGGCTTTCGCTCAAATTGTTTTTCAATTAATCTCAAATTGTTTGTATTTTAGAGGACTACTATAAGTCCTTGCTATGAAATACCTTTTATTTGCCTGCTTTTTTGTTTCGAGTTTAATGGCTTTTGCCCAAGACACTACTTGGGTACAAACTTTTACCTTTGATTCCATCACCACAAGAAGAGCTGATTTTCAGTTCCCAGCTTCTTTGGATACAGAGCGTTTTGAGAAAGTACAAATGTATTACAAGCTCAAGTGTTCGCCCCTCACCACCTGGGATCAATACGATTGCGGTGAGTGGGATTACCTCACTTATACCCGTGTCTTTGATCATACCGGTCAGCTAGACTCCACAGATATAAACGGGATGCAATTTTTGATGAACTGGGCCACACCAACTCAGGTCAATTTCAAGCCGCTGCCTTATCAAGAAGCAGATCAATTCCAAATTGAAGAGTTCGTAAGAAACGGTTCAGCCCTAACGCATTACCCTGTCAATAGTCCTGGCGTTTTTTCGACCTTGCCATTTTTGACCAATCAGCAAGGAAGTAAGTATCAATTTTTAGTGCATGCGGCAGAGCTTTTTGCGGCAGGTATTCAACCAGGCGCCTTGAGTTCTTTGCGCTTGAATACGCCAACGGGCGGTCTGCTTTGGCATCCTGTCATTCGCATCGCAAGTACGCAAGAAATTGCGCTTTCTGAATTTCTCAATCCGGTCTTCACGGAAGTTTACCGCGCCTCCCATGCACCAGGGATGTCTATGCCGCCTTTGGTTCCGGGTTGGAATAACTTTGTTTTTTACCAAGATTTTATCTGGGATGGCGTCAGCAACTTACTGATCGAATTTGCCATTAGCAATGATTTTCCGACACCGGCCATAGACTTTACCATGGACGCCAATACAGCGCCAATGGCTGTGAGTTATATTGGGCGCAATGGACAGTTGGAACTCAGTGGTAGCAATCACGCGCTTTCCTCATTCGCCGACGAAGAAATTGGCGCTCAGTTCACTATTGAATTTTGGGCAAAAGGTAATGGCAATGCGGGTCAAAATACCACCTTTATGGAAGCGCTCGATACTGCTGGCCGACGCATTTTCAATATCCACATGCCTTGGAGCAACAACAATATCTATTTTGACGCTGGCGACGAAACCGGCTACGACCGCATCAACCAAGCGGCAAGTGCTCCTGAAATCGATGACGAATGGAACCATTGGGCGTTTGTCAAGGACCAAACGACAGGTCAAATGTTCATTTATAAAAACGGTCAGCTTTGGTTGTCGGGCAATAACAAGAACCGCGAAATGGGTTATTTCCACCGTCTCGTGATCGGTGCAAGTGGCAGCAATCAATCGCTTTCATGGAAGGGAAGTCTGGATGAATTGCGCATATACAAGTCAGCACTTAGCGCAGCTACTATCGCCAATTACTACACACAAAAGATAGACGCCTCGCATCCGAATTGGCCAAGCTTGGTGCTCTATCACGACTTTGACAACGTCAAATACACCCGAGACCTCGGTCCGAATGACCACGTGCTGATGCCTTCAGAATTTGGCATGATCAAAGCCAACAACACCAAATTTGTGGGTCAAACCATCCAGACGCACAGACCTTTGCTGCAAATTGGACAAGGGATTATGGCCTACCCAACAATTAACGTCGTTACCCAGCTCCAATTGAAAGAACCCGTTGTGATTTTTGAACAAGTGCCTTTGCACCGTCATTTTGATTTGGCTCAAACCTATATTGGTGTTCCTGAAGGCACTACAAACGCTTTTGATTTGAGCGGTCAGGTTGTGAACAGCACGCCCATCTTGACTACGCAAACGCTACAAAATCAAGCCATCACGGTTTACAACCCACCTTACGAAATCATTCACGATGTAGAAATCGCGCGCTACATCACGCCTTACGGCATCCAGTTCGACCTCGGTCCGAATGGTTTTACTTGGATCTACGACGTTACGGACTACCAGCAATACCTGCACGGTTTGGTCGATCTAGCGGCGCACAACACCCAGGAACTCATCGACCTCAAGTTTGCCTTTATCAAAGGCATCCCGCCACGCGACGTCGTGAAGCGCGAGCCCATTTGGTCTGAGTTCAAATCTTACAACTTCGGACAAATGGCGGCTGACGCTGTTTTGCAAGCCAAGCCCGTCGTGCTGAGCGATACCGCCGATATGTTTAAAGTCAAGACCCGTATGTCTGGCCATGGCCAAGTCGGCGACTACGCTTGCTGCGAGTGGGTCAACAATAGCCATCAAATCAAAGTAGACGGCGTGCCGCGCTTCAATTGGAGCATTTGGGATGCCATGGTTTGCGGCGACAACCCGAATATCAGTCAAGGAGGAACTTGGCCTTATGCTCGCGAGGGTTGGTGCCCAGGAGATTTAGTCAAGGAGTTCGAGTTTGAACTCACGCCTTACGTCACACCCGGAGACACCGTTTCTTTAGATTACGCCATCAATGCGGTCCCGACAACAGACCCAGGGCAAGCCGGCGGAAACTACATCGCGGCCTATGACCTCATTTCTTATTCTGCGCCAAACTTCCAAAACGATGCGGCCATCATCGATGTGCTCAATCCAAATAACTATGAATACTATTCCAAGTGGAATCCGTCTTGTCAGAACCCGCGCATTGTACTCAAAAATACGGGTGCACAGCCGCTTACCTCTTGTCGAATTTTCTGTTGGCTAGACTACGGTTCAAACTTGGTCTTCGACTGGACCGGCAATTTGGGCTTTTTAGAGCAAACAGTAGTCGAGATTCCAGTCACCGATATGAACTGGTGGTATGAGCAAGACAGCTCCTACACATTTACGGCTTGGGTAGCCGATGTCAATGGGAATATCGGCCCTGACCAATACAACCAAAACAGCCTCATGACCGTCAAGTACGACGCGCCAGAACGCATCGACGGCCCCTTCTTTATTTGGCTCACCACCAACAACAAAGCCACCGAAAATAGCTACCAATTGCTAGATCATGCGGGCACTGTGCTTTTTGAGCGCAACAACCTTCAAAACACGACCCAATACAAAGACACTTTTGACCTCGCACCGGGTTGTTATTCCATCATTATCGAAGATACCGACCACGACGGCTTGGCCTTCTGGTATTCGTCTCAAGTAGAAGGGGAAACCTCTGGCCAAATGCGTTTGCGTCAGGTGGGCGGCAGTTACATCGAGTTTTTCCCCGGCGATTTCGGCCATTACCACCGCTACGATTTTACGGTAGGTTTCACTTTAGATGTGCCTGAAGTTCCGTTGCAACAAGAGATTTCCGTGTTCCCTAATCCAGGTGCAGCAATGGTAACTATTGAAATGGAAGGAGAAATCCAAGGTGCTGCTCAATTGCGCATCCGCGACCTCATGGGAAGGGAATTATACCGAGAAAAAATGAACGCGACTGCCAATTTTGCCGAGAGTTTTGTGGACTTCAGTGGGTATCCGGCCGGAACCTACCTCATTGAAATACAGACGGCAAGTGGCACTTATGCACAAAAATTCATCCGTCAATAACAACGTATCCTACCAATGTCAAGATTTATGAAATATATTTTGTTTTTGCTGTTCTCGCTCGTTGGTAGTTCCACCTTTGCACAATTTTCTATAGATTCACTTTCGCACATCGATTACCAAGCGCTGCACGGCGCCAATCTCAACGATGTCTGGGGTTATACCGATGAGCTAGGCAACGAATACGCTATCGTTGGTACTTCAAAAGGCACCTCGATCGTAGACATTACGAACGGTGCGCAGCCGCAAGAAGTTTTTTGGTTGCCCGGTTCTGAATCCATCTGGCGCGACCCGTGCGTCTACGGCGACTACGCGTACGTGACTACGGAGGCCGAAGACGGCTTGCTCATTATTGACCTCGGTCCGTTGCCGCAATCTGTCAATTTGAGTACGACCCTTTACACTGGGCCAGCGGCCAACCCTTGGCAAAGTGCGCACACTTGTTTCACTTCGCAGAGCGGCTACGCTTATATTTTCGGCGCCAACCGCGGAAACGGGGGGGTCATTATCCTCGACATCCATACCAACCCGATGCAGCCAGTAGAAGTTGGTGTTTTTGATATGTCATACGTTCACGACGGTTTTGAGCGCAACGACACGCTATACACAGGTCATATTTACGATGGATACTTTTGTATTATAGACGTCTCAGATCACACGAGTCCTGTACTTTTGGCAACGCATCCAACCCCCAATTTATTTACCCACAACATTTGGCCCAGTGCAGACGGCAGTGTGGTCTACACCACCGACGAAATCTCAGGTGCGTATGTGGCTGCCTACGACATCTCTAATTTGCAGCAAATCCAAGAGATCGACCGCGTGCAAAATACGCAAGGCACCGCTGTTATTCCGCACAATGTGCACGTCAAAGGAAACTACTTGATCACGAGTTATTACAGCGACGGCGTTGTGGTACACGATGCGCACGACCCAGAAAACCTCATCAATTTGGGAAGTTTTGATACTTATGTTGGGCAAACCCCGGGCTACGACGGTTGTTGGGGAGTCTTTCCATTTTTTGCCAGCAACAAAGCAGTTGCTGCAGATATCACAGAAGGCTTGTTTGTCTTGCAAATCAATTATGCGCCTGCTGCAAGTCTTAACGGTGTCGTCAAAGACCTCACCACAGGCCAAGTGCTCGAACAAGTAA
>JAIPCC010000088.1 GCA_021738405.1 Crocinitomicaceae bacterium
CTGGAATTGTTGAACGGTATTGAAACGGAAATTTTGGGCTTTGTTGGAGTGAATGATTCCTAAGCTTTCTGCGTAAGCGGGCTCAATGGCTTCGTATAAGCGATCGGCCAAAGAACGAGAAGAAACAAACACCAATATTTTTGAGTTTTCTGGGGCGTTGTCTAGTAAATGCTGTAAAAGGGCTACTTTGGACAAGAAGTTCTCGACCTTGTAGCCCACTTGGTCAATCTTTTCTATTGGTGAGCCTGCGCGCGCTGCTTCAATGCGCTCAGGAGCGGTTAAGTAGTCGTCTAGGAAAACAGCAACTTCTTCGGATAGTGTTGCAGAAAAGACCATGTGTTGTTTCTTAGCTGGCAAAAATTCAAAAATGCGCAGCAATTGTGGGCGAAAACCAAGGCTCAAGGTTTCGTCTACTTCATCGATAACGACCTTTTTGATGTGCTTGAGTTGCAAAGAACCGCTCGCTGCGAGGTCCAGGATGCGCCCAGGAGTGCCTACAAGGATATCTAAGCCTTGCAAAACCATTGCGGCTTGCGTACTCATGTTGGTGCCTCCATAAACGCCACCTACAGCCACATTCATGTAAGGCGTTAATTTTTCGACTTCACTCACTACTTGCGCAACCAATTCTCGGGTCGGGACAATAATGAGAATTTGTGGATGCGGTTCTTTGGAGAATTTCCACATGCACAAACAAGGCAATAAATAGGCTAAAGTTTTACCTGTTCCGGTTTGCGCAATGCCGATGGTATCTTTGCCAGACATCATGACATTGAAGCTCACAGCCTGAATGGTGGTGGGGGTTTCATACCCGAGTTCATCCAAGGCATTCCAAAGTGGTTTCTTTAAATTTAAATCGCGAAAATTCATGGCGCAAAGATGACAATAATTCAGCAACAAAAAAGGCCCCGAATGGAGCCTTTTTGGAACTAAAAAAAATATTTATGGATTTAATGCTTCTCGTTGTGCTGTTTTCCGCCTTGTGAGTGCTCTTTCATTTCGGCTTTCATCTTTTCGAATTGAGCAGCAGTGAGGATGTTTTTGAGCATCTCAATTTGGGCCTCGTGGTTGGATTTGATGATGCTGCGTTTTTCTTCTTCGGAAAAGTTGCTGGTGCGGATGCCTTCATTTTTTTGAGCAATGCCTAAATTGATGGTGTAGACTTGCTCTTTTTGGGCTGTAGTGAGTTGGAGTTCGCTGGCCATTTTTTCGGTCTGAAACTTTGCGCGTTCTTCAGGTGTTTTAGGATCTTGTACCTTGGTTGCGGGTTGTTGAGCAAAAGCTGCTGCTGAGAGCAGGAGGCTGAGGGCAAAAAGACTTAGTTTTTTCATGGTATATAGAATAATTAAAAAGTGTTAGCGTTCAACGAAAATACGCAAAAAAGTTACACGATGACTTGTTTGCTCTTTTGCTTTGCTTAACTTCGTGTCACATGCGCCTAGCTGACGAACATCCTGAACTCAGACGAAAATACGAACAAATAGTTGCTTCGCAAATCACTTTTGGTTTCTTTGAGCAAACCTGGGTGCAAGATATCCTTCATCCGAACTGGCGCTACCTGCTCAACGCGCAGCAAAATCCCATCTTTAGAATTCCAGTTGTAAAGAAATTTGGCTTGAGGGCGTACTTGCAACCATTATTCCTGCGTTCTTTGCCTTTGCTTCCTGGCCAAGCACTTGCTGATCTAAGTTCCTTAAAATCAAAATTATTTTTACACCTCAATATCGATGTAGCCCAAGAAATGGAGTCGTTTGAACCTGTAGGGAAGTATCAGCTGTTGCAGTGGCAAGAAGGAATAGCGCAAATTAGAGCGGGCTATTCGGAAAACGTGAAGCGCAGTCTTAAAAAAGCAAAGGGTTTGCAATTGCGGCCAATTGACTACAAGGTGTTTCATACCTTTTTTACTTCGCAAAAAGGTGAAAACTTAGGTAATTTAACTGCGGCTGCTTGGTTGCGTTTGGAGGCGTTGTATGCAGCAGCGCAAATAAGGGAGCAGGCCTTTTGTGCTGGTGTTTTTCTCAATGATCAGTTGGTGGCAGCAGGGCTCTTTTTTAGACACCAGCAAAAGCTCTATTTCATGAAGGGCACCCTCAATGAGGAAGGAAAGTCGGTTGGCGCTTTGGTGTTTTTATTAGATGCCGTGCTTCAACAGCATGCCGACAGCTGTGCTGCACTCGATTTTATAGGTTCTAATCAAGAAAGCATTGCTGCTTTTTACCGCAAGTTTGGCGCCAAAGACACCTACTATCAGGTGTTGAAAGGAAGATGGCCTTTTGTGTAAATGCTACTTGTAGAGCAACTCATCGATGAACAACCAAGTGGGGTTGCCTGCACCTAAATGCCATTCTGGTAGTTTCCCTGGATTACTTAATGTGTAGCGCAAATATTTAAATTTCAAATGTTTGTCATGATCCAATTGAAGTAATACTTGATTTCTTAATGGGTTCTTGTCAGTAGGTTTAGCTGGCGGAAGAATTTGTTGCCCAAGCGCCACATAAGTGACGCCATCGATACTTCCTTCTACTTTGATGGCACTTGGCGCAAAGATCCAAGATTTGTGGTCCTGGATGTAAGAAAAGCCCACTTCAGATAACGCTAAAGGCGTCTGAAAAGTAATGATCGAAACGACGTCTTGGTTGTAATAACCTTGGTAATCGCCGGTCCGGAATTCATTGCCACCAAGCAAGCCGTCTATCAGCGCATCTTTGCCAGAAGCAGCATATTGGTTGGAATAGTTGCTCTCGAGTTCCAGTTGGATATTGGGGTCTTTTTTGATAAACGTAGATACTACCTCTGAACTCCAATAATTTACGCCGTGTCTTTTAACGAGTAGTTCTTTATAACATGCTTTAATTGAAATAGTTGCATTTGATTTGATGTAAAATGGCTGTTGGTAAATTTGCCATTTTTGTCCATTTAATTGATAGTAAAGTTGGGTAGCGGTATTGGATTTATAGCTTTGATTCAAACGCACGACATCCATTTCAATCAACAAAGAATCATCAAAAACACGTGCTTCTGTTTTGATAAAAGGTACCGGTGCGAAGAAAGGGGGTACTTTATTTACAATTTGTGCTGACGTAGCGCGCGGGTTGGGTGTGGCACTCATTTCAAAAGCCAATACACCGCCTTGTAGCAGTTCTGCATGACTGATTTCTAATTTGGATAAAGCCACGCCGTTCCATTTGACTTCTTTGATATAAGGGTGGTCTTGGCTTTGGTTTCGACAAACAATTTGAACCGTTTTGCCATTCTCTAATTTGATCTGCGCATTGTTGGCCAATGGGCGCCCAATTTGATAAACGGGTTTGCCCGGTGCAATAGGGTAGAGCCCCAAAGCGCTCAAGACATACCACGCGCTCATTTGCCCGCAATCTTCATTGCCAGCCAAGCCGTCGGGCGCATTTTGATACATTTCTTTGAGGATGCGGTCGATGTAGAGCTGCGTTTTGTGCGGTGCGTTCGTGAAATTGTATAAGTAGGCCATGTGGTGCGAAGGCTCGTTGCCGTGGGCGTATTGCCCAATGAGACCCGTGATGTCGGCTTGCTCGCGGCCGCTGAGTTTCATGTCGGTAGTGAAGAGGCGGTCTAGCCAAACTTCTAAAGAATCTTTGCCGCCGAGCAGTTCAGTGAGCAGCTCAATATGCTGTGGCGCATAAAGGGAATACTGCCAAGAGTTGGCCTCAGTGTAGTTGAAATTGACCTCCGACGGGTCAAAAGGGCCGTACCATTGAGCACCGCGGCGCGCCCGCATGAATTTGGTGTTGGGGTCGTAGAGGTTGATGAAGTTGTAGCTGCGTTTTTCAAACTCCAAGGCGATATCGTTGGCGTCGAGCGCTTCGGCCATTTCGGAAATACAGAAATCGTCGTAGGCGTATTCAAGCGTTCTCGATACTGACTCTGGCTCGTCTGAGGCACTGATGAGGCCATTTTTGGCATAAGCAATCTTGCCAAATTCATTCATTTTTGCGGTAGACACCATGGCTCTGAGCGCTTTGTCGGCGTCAAAATCGCGGATGCCTTTCAGATACGCATCTGCAATGACGCTCACGCTGTGGTAGCCAATCATGCATTCGGTTTCGCAGGCAGCGAGTTCCCAAACGGGCAGGTCTCCGCCTTCTTCGTATTGTCTGAGAAAGGTGCGGATGTAGGCCGCACTGCGCTCTTGATCGATGATGGTGAATAGCGGGTGGTTGGCGCGGTAGGTATCCCACAAGGAGAAAACGGTGTATTGTTTGTCTGAAAGTGAGGCCAACTGATGGATTTTTTGATCGCGGCCACGGTAACGGCCATCGGTATCACTCATGAGGTTAGGCGCCACCATGCTGTGGTACAGCGCTGTGTAAAATACAGTACTGGTTTCGCGGTCTGCGTTCAAACTTATTTTTTGGAACTCCTGATTCCATTTTTGGAGGTTCTCATTGTACACCTTTGCAAGCGAAAAATGGGGTATTTCTGCATCGAGGTTCATTTTAGCCCCTGCGACATCTACATGCGACATCCCCACCTTGATCAGCACTTCTTTGGTGTCTATCGGGAATTCGAGCAAGAGCTTCATTTGACCATTTTGATCTCTTAACTCATGTGCAATATAAGGGATGGACGTGGTGAGGTGGAAATAAAAGTGTTGTTCGCTGGCCCATGCTTCAGAGCTGCGCATGCCGCTGATGTTTTGTTTGTCGATGAGTTGAAAGGAGCCTTGGAGGAGTTTGTCGCGGTAATTGAGGTCGAGCAAGATGTATTTGCGCTCGTTGGCATTGAGAAAGGTATACTGGTGCATGCCGGCTCTTTCTGTACAAGATAAA
This sequence comes from Crocinitomicaceae bacterium, assembly GCA_021738405.1. Classification (GTDB taxonomy): domain Bacteria; phylum Bacteroidota; class Bacteroidia; order Flavobacteriales_D; family Crocinitomicaceae; genus UBA952. The sequence goes on from JAIPCC010000088.1 coordinate 4,806, forward strand.
TTGACACGGATGTTTTCGTCTTCGAGCAGTACCTCATAAAAGCCGAGGCGTGCCGCTTCATTTTGATGACTGAAACGTGCACCGTAGCCGTTCGGGTCCTCGAATTTGCCTTTCCACTTGGCTTCGCCGCTTTGAGGCACCACTAATAAATCACCGTAATCTGGTACGCCGGTGCCACTTAAATGCGTGTGGCTGAAGCCATAAATGATAGAATCTGAATAATGGTAGCCTCCGCAGCCATCCCATCCGTCGTAACGGGTATCGGGGCTAAGTTGCATCATGCCAAAAGGTGCGCAAACCCCAGGGAAAGTATGGCCGTGGCCGCCTGTGCCAATCAAGGGATTGACCAGCATGGTGGGCAGTAAGATCTCTTTTTGTTTGGGAATTTCTCTTGAGGCGCCAAAAGTATTTTGTGCTTTATCGCTGGCTTTCTGGAGGGCAGGAACCTGGGAAAGGCTCTGCAAAGAAAGTAGGAGGCAAAGAATGCCAATATTGAATTTAGTCATGAATGAAATTTTCGTTTGTTGAGGGCGCTAAAAGCGCGGATGCCTTTGCCGAAGTAGTCCCAGATGATGAGACCGTGGTAGCGCAAGGGTTGGTGTTCAAAAGTTGGGCGCTTTTGGTAAAAAGTACCAAAATGGCGGTACAGCGCCATGTGTGCCAAGAAAACCTGCCACGTGAGGATGGGTTTGCCTTTCAGGAGGAATTGGATGGCGGCGATGCCATCTAGGGC
>JAIPCC010000026.1 GCA_021738405.1 Crocinitomicaceae bacterium
CAAATTCTGGTTTAAACAAAGTTGCATTCACCACCGTAATGCCTTCTTCGCCACTCCCCATAATATCGGTATTGAGTAAGAAGCGAATTTGTTTGAGCTCAAATAGCGGATGTTCAACAAAATAGTGTGAGCCAACGAGCCCGGCTTCTTCAGCCCCAAAGGCAATGAAAACATAATTGAAGTTAGGGTCGCGCTTCAAGCTGAGTTGCTGCGCCATGTACAATAACATCCCAACGCCAGATGCATTGTCATTAGCCCCAGGAAAGTAGGTGTCTTTTCCCATTTTTCCGAGGTGGTCGTAATGCGCTGTAACGACTAAATAGGGTTTTTTCTTTGCTTTTTGTGCAGCGGGCAAATAGCCAATGACGTTACTCGAAGTAAATTTTGGTTCAAATAAAGTTGTTAGCTGGATCAAGGCACTTTGCGGTTTGCTGGCAAAGGCAGTAGTGACTACTTGGAAAGCAGGGTAGGGCTTTACTTGCTGACTCACCGACCACGTGAGCTTGCTTGAGGTGAGTTCTACAGTTGCTGCAAATTGTTGGAGTTCCTGAAGGCGGGCTTGCAGTACTTTATTGGTGTCTCCACCAAAACCTGAGGTCTGAACCACCAACATGCGGTCTTTTGGGCAAGGTTTAAAGGCATTTACGCTGCGATAGAGCGTACTTGCATTGCAATAGACCAACTGATAGCTCGAAGGAAGCGCTACGCCCGCAGAACCCGGATGCACCAGATAATCGATACCGGGCTTAAGCGTGTCTGAGCCTACAGCAAATAAACAAGCGCCCGGAAAAGTTTGAACGGGTAGGGTAAAAGTTTGGTGGAATTTATTTTTAAAGGGCTGCAGGCCAATTTTTTGAAATTCAGCTGCAATTAAGTTAGCGGCCAAGACGCGGCCGCCCTCTACATAACCTCTGCCAGCGTAGGCCGGCGAGCAGAGTGTAGCAATAGTCTGTCGATATGGATACTGCTGCCCATAGACAAAAGTGAGGGCTAGGCTAAAAACAAAACTAAGCGCCAGTCGCATAGCGGCGACAAATTTTGTAGATGAAATCTTCTACAATCTCTGATTCGGTATCCCAGCTAAAAGTATCGGCGAGTTCAGCGATCATGTTGCGCGCTGCGTCGATAGAAGCGAGTTGGTCGAGTTGCTTGACATTGCTCGAGAAGTCGTCTGAAGATCCGTCAAATAATTCATTGATAAATTGGAGTTTTTCGTTGAGTGTAAAAGCACCAATAAGACTTTCTAAAGGGAACACACTGCGGTTGTCGCGGATGTTGGCTTCCATCTCTGCCATCCAAATGGGTTGGTCTCCAGAAAATTCTGGCTCCCAGCTAGACGGTGCCGCTTGCTCCGTGACTACTTGCTCAATCGTTTCTTCCTCGATTGCTTCTTCCTCGAATGCTTCTTCTTCAACCTCTTCAAATAGATTTTCTACAATCGTTTCCTCCTCAATTAATTCTTGCTCAATCGTTTCTTCCTCGCTTGCTTCTTCCTCGCTTGCTTCTTCTTCATCTTCTTGTTCAAAAAGGTCTTCCTCTAGCGTTGCTTCTTCATCACCGATTGTACTTTCGCTCGGTTCATCATTGGCAAATGTAACTTCGAATGCTGGTGCGGGTGTGGGCTCATCTATGGAGCCAAATAGGTCAATCGGGGTTTCGATTTCAGTTTGGCGGATGCTGGCAGAAATGACCGCTTCTTTGACGCCCAAAACATTGGTTTCGTAGATTTTGTAGCGCAAAATAACCATGCGCTCGTAGAGTTCTTTAGCGTCCTCGACTAATAATTCCATGTCTTCTGGACTTAGGTGTCCAGATTCTAGTTTTTCTACACCATTTTGAAGGTGTCCAAGAATTGTTTTGATCATTAGAGAGGGACTTTTTTCTGACATTGCTTATAACTTATTAATTTCGTGCAATCGGCAGTATATTGCACTACCGAATCAAAATTAGAAAACATTTCACAATCTCATTCAACAGCACTATGTTTTTAGAGCAATTTACCAAAGAAAACGGACAACAAGGTTGGATAGAGGTGATTTGTGGCTCTATGTTTTCTGGAAAAACCGAAGAACTCATCCGCAGACTTCGCCGAGCAGCTTTTGCCAAACAGTCTATCTTGCTTTTCAAACCCATTATAGACGACCGCTACGCCACTGAGGAGGTAGTGAGTCACCAAGGTCAAAGTTGGGAGGCCAAACGCGTGGCTGCAGCTCTTGACATCTTAGCGTTGTGGTCTGGAGAACAAATTGTCGCGATAGACGAAGCCCAGTTTTTTGACACACAAATCATTCAAGTTTGCACTGATTTAGCCAACAAAGGCGTGCGTATTATTGTCGCAGGCCTCGATATGGATTACAAAGGTTTGCCATTTGGCCCTATGCCACAACTCATGGCTATTGGAGAATACGTCAGTAAAGTGCATGCGGTATGTGTACATTGCGGAAAATTAGCGCAATTCTCGCACCGCACGGTAGCCCAAACCGAGCAAGTCTTAGTGGGCGCTGTAGAAAAATACCAACCGCTCTGCAGAAGCTGTTATCAAAAAGCGCTGTCATGAAACTGAATCTGACCCACGCCCAATTGATTGATATTTTTGCTCCACGCTTTGTGGGAAAGCCCAGTACTGCCCTTGTTCAGGAAGTAGTTTACGACTCTCGCAAAATTTCGCGCAGTGAAGGCGTGGCCTTTTTTGGACTGAATGGCCCCAAGCGCAGTGGCTTTGATTTTATACAAACGGCATACGATAAAGGTATTCGCATCTTTGTCTTGGATCAGCAACCTGCTGAGGGGTATCCGGCTGTGTGCTTTTATATTGTTGAAGATGTGCTTGAAGCACTCCAAAAACTTGCGGCGTTTCACCGCAAAAGAATCAATTACCCCATTTTAGCCATTACAGGCGCCATTGGCAAAACCACCGTAAAAGAGTGGATTTACCATCTTTTAGCTGACCAACTCAAGGTACAGCGCAGCCCTAAAAGTTACAATTCGCAACTCGGGGTAGCGCTATCGCTTATGCAGCTGCCGCTAGAAGGCGACTTAGCCCTCATTGAGGCCGCGGTGAGTAAACCTGGCGAAATGGAAAAACTCCATGCCATGATTGCGCCCAATTATGTGGTCGTTACGAGCACAAATGCAGGTCTTCGCCATGAATTTGATACTGATCAAGCCTATGCGCAAGCGCTGCAAGCCCTTACAATTGACGCCGATTGGTGCATCGACGGCGACCACCTAGAATGGCCTACTACCGAAAATTCCAAAGATTTAATTGAGCATATTCCCTTCAATGATCCCGTACGGGTCCACAATGCACGCGTGGCTATTGCTTGCGCACTTCGTTTGGGTCATTGCGACCCAAAAGCTGTTGCGGAGCTTCCCAAACTGGCCAATCGGCTCGAAACCTTCGAAGGCATTCATGGCGCCACGCTCATCAATGATGCTTATACCTTAGATCTGCTTGCTTTTGAGGGTTCACTTGCCTTTTTGAAGGCCGTGGCTCCGGGCAAACAGCAGATGGTCTGTTGTTTACTCTCCGAAAACCAAGTGCACTTGAAAGATGAAATCATTCGCTTGCTCTTGGCCAACCAAATAGATACATTTCATATCTGGACAGCGCTGCCCGCGAGCCTTCCGGATATCTCCGATCAGGTCGTCTTGATCAAAGGCAATCAGCATTTATTGACCGAAGCGCTCCTGGCCAAATGGAAGCGCAAGTCGCACAGCACCGTGGTGCGTTATGATCTTTCAGCTCTCCAGCACAATTTGCGAGAGTACCAGCAAAGTTTGGCCCCCACAACTCAAATACTTGCCATGGTCAAGGCACAAGCTTATGGCGGTGGCTTGGTTGAAATTGCAAAGCAACTGCTTGCGGGTGGCGTCAATTATTTTGGCGTCGCTTATGCAGATGAAGGTGTCTTACTTAGGCAGGCAGGAATAAAGCTGCCAATTTTAGTCATGAACGCAGAGCCAGCCGGATTTGAGAGCTGCATTGCCTACCAACTTGAGCCCGCCATTTACAGCCCAGCACACCTCGACGCATTTATCCGAACGCTAATTGCCGCGCAAATTCAAGATTACCCCATTCATTTAAAGTTTGATACCGGCATGCATCGCTTAGGGTTCTTACCCGAGCAAACCGATCAGACGCTGCAAACGCTGCGCGCCCAACCAGAAGTGTGCGTGAAGAGCATTTACAGTCATATGGCTTGTGCAGATGAACCCCAGCACCCCATGAACGCGCAGCAAATTAGCAGTTTCAGCGCCATTTGCAGCCACTTCGAAAGCGCGCTCCCTTATCCTTTTCTCAAACACCTCCTGAACTCAGAAGGCGCAGCTCATTTTCCGCAAGCGCAATTTGACATGGTGCGTTTAGGCATTGGCCTTTTTGGAGTCAATCACGATCCGCAATTTGAGCATAAATTAAAGCCAGTGCTTTCCTGGACCAGTCAGATATCCCAATTAAAGCAACTCAAAAAAGGCGCTTGTGTTGGTTATGGTTGTTCAGAAATACTGGAAGCCGATAGCCAAATTGCAGTGATCCCTGTTGGCTATGCCGATGGTTTCAAGCGAAATCTCAGCAATGGAAATGGAGGAGTTTATATCGATGGCAACTTTTGCCCAACTATTGGAAGAGTTTGTATGGACATGATCATGGTTTTGGCGCCCCACGCCAGGCCAGATGCAGAGGTAGAAATTATCGGTTCGCAGCAAACACTCAGTCTATTTGCAGAAAAAGCGCAGACCATTCCTTATGAAATTCTTACAAGTATCTCACCTCGCGTACAAAGAACTTACGTGAATGATTAATTTTAAGCTTATAAAACCCGCATTATGATGAAAAATTTGCTGTTGTTTTTGATTTTGTGTTGTTCACTAATGGCCACCGCTCAGGTAGCAAAATCAGAAGGCGACACCCTTAAATACTTAGTTATCCGCAATAATGGCATTGAATACGTTGGCCAAATTTTATCCGACGATGGCCGCGAGCTCTTGATTTTAACCCAACAACTCGGCAAAATATACATCCCGAAGTCAGAGGTGAAAAGCGTGACTTTAGTAGATGAGCAAACCGACTTCAAAGCAGGCGAATACTTAGGCACGGGTGTTTTTACAACCAGGTATCAATTCACCACCAACGCGTTTCCGATTAAAAAAGGCGAAAATTACGCGCTCATCAATTTATATGGGCCCGAAGTTCATTTTGGGATCATGCCCAACCTGAGTGTCGGCATTATGGCTACCTGGATTGCCAGCCCAATCGCATTGGCTTTGAAATATACCATTCCCACACAAAATCCGCTGCTCAATTTTGGCGTCGGCACCATCATGGCTTCTACTGGTTACCTCAATCAAGCCAAAGGTTACGGCGGCCTGCATTGGGGAATGGCTACTTACGGAACACGCCGCAGCAACGCCACGCTTTCTTTGGGGTATGGTTATTTCAACTCCGGCTTCTCTTTTTCAAGTCAGAATGCATATTATCAACCAGGAACCTATGCGGCTGTTTTTAGCCAAGGGGCATATAGTTTTCCGATACCAGAGATGCTTACCTACGAAAATGAAGTAGGAAATTTCAAGTCCCCAATTGTTGGCATTTCGGGAATCACCGCGGTCAGTAAAAAAGCGAGCTTTATCTGGGATGTCATGATCATTGGTGGCAATAAAAGAATGATTTTCACCGATCAGCAAATCCAATATTTCTACGATCCAAATACTGGTCAGCCAAGTTCGGTGGTATACAATGATCCATTTAGAGAGGTCAAAAGCACCAATTTTGTGATCATGCCAGGTATGCGTTTTCAAAAGGATGAAAACAAGGCTTTTCAGGTGACGCTCGCCGGTATAATTGGCCGCCGTGAAGAAATCGTCAACTATCAGCTCAACGTAAATAATTATTCTTTTCCTGTGCCAATGCTCAGTTGGTTCTATAAGTTTTAACCATGGAGACCGTTCAAGATCAGTTATTGCAGCTCATTAAAGCAAAGCTCCAACCTGGTGACGCTTTGGGCCATGTCTTGAGCGAGACACTACACATCAGCATGGATGCTGCTTACCGCCGCATGCGCAACGAAACGGCACTCACTATCGACGAACTCAAAAGGTTGTGCAAAACCTTCGACATCTCTTTTGACTCGTTGATTTTACAACAAAAAACGAATGTGATTTTCAGGTATACGCCGCTCAATGCATATGATTTTTCCTTGGAATCTTACCTAGAAGGTATACTCGAAGCCTTTGAGCGCTTGCGCCATTTAGAGGACCCAAAAATCATGCTCACCATCAACAACACGCATTTTTTTCAGTTGCTGAATTTTCCGCAATTGGTGCGCTTTAAGTTGTTCTTTTGGGCCAAAACACACTTGCAAATACCAGATTACAAAAACGTCTTATTTCGCCACGAAAAAACTTCCGACCGCGCTTTTGAACTCGGGAAGTCCATCTTGCAATCTTACAATACCATTCCTTCTGTAGAAATCTTTGATCCCGAACTCATGCGTGGTTTCTTGCGTCAGATCCATTATTACTACAAGTCCAATCAGTTCGAAGACCCAAGCTATGCGCTCTTTTTGTGCGATCGCCTCCTGATGTTTTCTGCCCACCTGCGCGAACAAGCGGGCCACGGTAAAAAATTCATTTATGGAACCCAGGCACCGGCCACGGGCAACCGTTTTGAGATGTACCTCAACGAAACCATCAATGCCGATTCCGCTTTTTATTACGAAAGCAAAGACAAACAGGGCTTGTTTCTCTCGCACAACATCATGAATTACTTGCAAACAACCGATGCGCAGTATGTGCAAGACGCCAAGCAAGTGATCGATAAGCAATTGGCCAACTCCAGCCTCATTAGCGTCGTGAACGAGCGCGAGCGCAATAACTTCTTTGCTGATTTTGAGAAAACAATCGGCATGTTTCGCAAAAAAATAGAAGCAGATCTCGACTTTCTTTCTTGAAACTTGCGTTTTTCGCAACTCAAAATGAGGTAGCTCCGCTATTCAGTTTTGCGGCGCTTTGATTTAGGCTAACCTTTGTAGCATAAAATTTGATGCTATGAAAACAAAAAATTTACAATCCGTTTTATTATTAGTGGCCATTTTCTTTAGTGGCATGGCAAGTTATTTTGCCCAACCGAGCAGTACAATTGCTGTGGCCAACCCCAATGTCAATGCACTCACTATCAAGGCAGAGTCTGTGGCCAAAATGCTGCGCTTAGAGTTGATTAAAATCAACAAGTACAAAGTCTATGATGAATTTGACATGAACGAAATCATCCAGGCCAAAGAGGAGTACAAAGTGGGCTGTTATGGCCAAAATTGCTTGTCTAGATTGGGTGAAGAACTCAAAGTAGATTACGTGATGTCTGGCTCAATAGACGGTTTGGGCAATAAAATTGTCGTGACTGTTAAAATCATTGATGTCAAGGCGCAAAGTCTTTATAAGTCGGCTGTCCGCGAATTTGACAACCAAGAATTGGAAATCCAGCGCATGGTAGAAATTGTCTTGGCCGAAATGCATGGACTCACCGTAGACAAAGTCATTGCAGATCGCTTGGCCTTCAAAAATGAAGTCATTACCTCCAACAACGTAGGGAAAATCAACAACTCTGGCCCTCGTATTGGTTTTGCAGCCATGACCGGCGACGTTGCCGAATTTGCAACACGCTCAGAAATTTATGGTGGTTTGGGTATTCAACCATTTACCTCAATGATTGGTTATCAGATTGAAGGCCAGTACGTCGGTACAGATAATTTTTCAGCATTGGTTGAAGGCATCTTTAATATCTCTGGCCTAGAGCAAAGCAACTTTATTCCATCGATGTCTTTATTGAACGGTTTTCGCTTTGGCAAAGCCAACTGGGAATTTGCCTTTGGCCCGAGATTTGGCATCAAATCGACATCCATCGGCTTCTTAGACACAGACGCAGAATATGGCCCAGATGGCGCCTATTACACCAAGAGCGAATGGCTTGCATCCGGAGGCAAAATAAATGTAAATACAGGAGAACTCATTTTGGAACCATATCAAGGATTTACAGAACATTTTGACAGCGATGGCTCTAAAAAATTGGCTACATCTTTCTTGGTTGCCTTTGGCCGTACCTTTCAGGCTGGTTCTTTGAATATCCCGGTCAATTTATTTTACAGCTCGCAAAAGGGCGGCGGTTTTATTGGTGTCAATATGGGCTTTAACGTTCAAAAGAGCAAACAACCAATTAATAAAACGACTAGTCCGCAGCGTTATTATTAGTTCTCCAATCAAACTAGATCGATATGAAAGCACATCTTTTCGTTAGTTTGTGTTTCGCATGGACGCTCTGCTTCTTCGGAAGTCAGGGCGTTTTTGCGCAAACACCGAGCAAGGTGGAACCGGCAACCGATACGACGAGATACCTTGTCGTTACTGCTGACGGGACCGAATATGTCGGCTTGCTGCTCGCACAAGATAGCAATGGGGTATTGCTTCAGACGCAATCGCTTGGCCAAATCCAAATACCAACCGTTGCCATCAAGTCCATGCAACCTTTTGAACCGAATAGCGACCCGAAAGCTACTGCATTCAACAGCGGTGGCGTTTTCACGACGCGCTACCAGATCACCACCAATTGCTTCCCGATTAAAAAAGGGGAAACTTATGCCATGTGCAATTTATACGGCCCAGAAGTACATTTTGCTGTCCATAAAGATTTTTCCGTCGGGGTCATGACTTTATGGAGCGCTTCGCCAGTCATTCTTGCCTTGAAATATACGCGGGGTACGGCCAATCCAAAAATCAATTATGGCGTAGGTGCTTTGTTGGGTTCTTCTGGCTATTTGAACGGGGGTAGAGGCTACGGCGGACTTTATTGGGGTATGGTGACGTACGGTGACCGCCGCAACAACGTCACGCTATCTGTGGGCTACGGACATGTCAATGATGGTAGTAAATATACTAGCACAGAAACAATATATGTTCCGGGAACCTATCAGGCCATCAATGGAAACTACCCAAATTTGCCCGTACAAGAAGTGGTCACACTTGGAGGCGCTTCTGTTTTTGATGCAGCTATTATTGGCGTAGCCGGCCATTTTCAAATGAACAAAAAACGAAGTTTTGTATTTGACTGCATGTATCTCAATGCGACTAACCACTCTGCAAATCATATGGGTCTTTCTCAATATCCCGATGAAAATTATGGTTATGTCAACGCAAATTATCAGCTGCAAGAGGTCATTGTATCGGAGCCGGAATATTGGGATAAAGGCCCAGGCGGCAAGACTCCTGTTTTAGTCATCTTACCGAGTATTCGCACTGAGCGCACAGCTAAAAAAGCGCTACAAGTAACCTTAGGAGCCATCATTACCGAAAACAATATTAGGCCATTTCCTATGGCGAGTTGGTTTTTCAAGTTATAGCATTTTTAGACACGCTTTTTGGCTCTTTGTATCGTTATAACTAGATTTACTCTCTAATTGATTTATATTTTGAATACCATGAAAATACGACTAAGTTTTTCAGCACTTCTTCCCATCTTATTTTTCTTACTTGGAAGCCTACAACTGCATGCGCAAGCACCAAACACAAGCGCACCAAGCACTGACACTACCAAATTTTTAATTGTCAAAAATGACGGCAATGAATACGTGGGTCAAATCCTATCCGATGACGGCCGTGAAGTCCTGATAGAGACCAAATCTTTGGGAAAAATCTATATTCCGAAAAGCGATATCAAATCGATGCGCCCAATCAACTACAATGAGGACATCGCTAAAGGTGAGGTGAGCACTGCAGGTGTTTTTACCACGCGTTATCAGTTCACAACCAACTGTTTTCCGATCAAAAAAGGGGAAAACTATGCCATGCTCAATCTTTACGGCCCCGAAGTCCATTTTGCGGTTCATAAAGATTTTTCGGTTGGCGTGATGTCTACTTGGATAGGCTCGCCAATTGCGTTGGCACTCAAATACACGCGCGGAACGGCCAATCCGAAAATCAACTACGGTGTGGGAACGCTCATTGGTTCGTCTGGCTACTTGAATCAAGGCAGAGGCTTTGGCGGCTTACATTGGGGCATGATTACCTACGGAGATCGCCGCAACAACGCAACTTTATCTGTCGGCTACAGCTATTTCAATCCAGGTATGTCCAACACAGATTTTGGTCAAACTATTTATACGCCTGGCGTTTATACTGCAACGAATGGTATTTATCCGAATATCCCAATTGATGGCTATTATTATTCAAGCAGCCAATCTAACTACAAAGCACCTATCATTGGACTTGCAGGCCAAGCCAAAGTGGGTAAAAAGGCCAGCTTTATTTACGACTGCATGTTTATCATGGCAAACAATAGTTACAAGTCAGTTACAGGAAATCAGCAAATTACTCCGCAATATGACGTAAATGGCATGTTAAGTCAGGTAGAGGTCTATGATTATCAAGAAACCATCACCACAGGCACCACGCGTCAGAATGTATTGGTTCTCATGCCGGGCATGCGTTTTCAGCGCAGTGAAAGCAAGGCGTTTCAAATCAGTTTGGCGGGTGTGATTACCGATGGCATGTCTTTCCCTTTACCGATGGCCAGTTGGTTTTATAAATTTTAAGGGCGCGTGCATCAGGTTTTGTTCATAGGGCTCTTTATTTTTCAATCGTGGTGGCTGTCTATTTTGGCAGCCACACTTTTGTTTTTGTTGGTTTTTATTTTTATCCGCAGTCGTATAGAAACTTCGCGCAGAAATCAAGTAAGACTCGAGGTCAAAATTGCCGAGCGCACTAAAGAAATCCGGTTCCAAAAGACCAAAATTGAGGAGCAAAAGCGCCTACTAGAAGAAGAAAAAAACAAAGTAGAGGAACAGCAAGCGCTCTTGCAGCGCGAAAAAGACCGTACCGAACAGTGGCTACTCAATACCTTGCCCTCACAGGTTGTAATTGAACTCAAGCGCAATGGAAAAGTAAAAGCACAGGCTTTTAAGCAAGTTTCCATCATGTTTACGGATGTAGTTGGCTTTACCCGGATTTCAGAATCCATGGCACCGAGCCGCATCGTTTCTAAGCTCGACATCTTATTTCAGAAATTCGACGAAATTATTCAGGCCAACAACCTAGAGAAAATCAAGACAATTGGGGATGCCTATATGTGTGCAGGAGGGGTACCGGTAGAAAACTCGACCAATCCGATAGATGCGTGCTGTGCCGCATTGCAAATTCAAGCGTTCATGGATAAGCTCAAGTACGAAGCCATCGCTGACCACGAAGACTACTGGGAAATCCGCTTGGGGATAAACACAGGCCCCGTCATTGCCGGCATCATTGGAAATATCCGCTTGGCTTACGACGTGTGGGGATCGTCTGTAAACCTTGCGCAGCGCATGGAGATGCTCGGCGAGCCCGGAAAAGTAACCATTACCGGCAATACCTTTCAGCAAATTGAGCCTTATTTTGAATGTGATTACAAAGGAAAGGCCTTGACAAAATCGCGCACCAAAGTAGATATGTATGTGGTCCAGCGCATCAAGCCCGAACTTTCGGTCAATGGGGAAGGACTCATTCCAAATTCTCGTTTTGAAGAGATCAAAAAATTACACCATTACAGCTCCATCAAATACTACAAGACCGAGCACCACGTTATGGGTATTCTTCAAAAAAACCTCTCCCCAACGCTCTATTACCATTCGATCAATCACACCAAAGATGTCGTTAAATCTGTGGAGCGCATTGCCTTACTAGAAGGCGTCACCGACGAAGGGCTTTTCTTACTCAAGACCGCAGCGATATTCCACGATGCAGGTTTCATTGAGCAATACGACCACAATGAAGCAATTGGCGCGAGCATGGCTCAAGAAATCTTGCCGAAATACGGTTATACTGAGCAGCACGTTAAAACCATCTTTGAGCTCATTCATGCCACTGAAATTCCGCACAAACCCATCAATAAACTCCAAGAAATCATTTGCGATGCCGACCTTGATTATTTGGGGCGTTCAGACTTCGGGCAAATTGCCGACAACCTGAGAAAAGAGCTAAGCGAAATGGGCAAAATCAAGTCGCGCAAAGAATGGGATACCATCCAAGTGAACTTTCTCAAGCAGCACCAGTATTTTACCACAACAGCGATTGAGTCTCGTCAAAAAAAGAAACAAGAAAACCTACAAGTAGTCTTGGACCGCTTGGCCGCAGATGCTTATATAGATTGATTTATAAAAAACGACCGTTGCGCTGTTTTGGCGCAGGTTTTTTGGCTTTCTTACTGGTAATATTATAACCATAAGAAAAATTCAGAATGGCACGGTTCAAAGCGCCAGGGCTCATGATGCGTTGGTCGTAAAAATAGGCGAGTTCTAATGTGTGTGGCCCATCCCAATCAAATCCAAGTCCTACACTCCAGCGAATGCGGTTGAGGTGATACCCTTGTTGTCCGTCCATTGGGCCGGTAAAAAATTCCATGGATGCTTGCGGCAAAAGAACAGATTTTTTGACATCGTAAACGATGCTAGGCTTGAGGCGAAAGGCCTCGCCAAATTCAGGTTCATAATTGGCCGCAAGCCGATTTGTTGTAAATTGATAACGAGCTCTCAAGCTTAGTTGTAAGCGATCAAGGTCATAATTGGTTTGTAAATTGACATTTAATCGGTGCTGATACGTAAAGTTGCCCTCATCAGTGCGGCTTCCGATGTAACGGTAATCTAAAGACGGACGAATGTATTTGTTGATTTTATACTTGTAGGAAATTTGTGGGAAGAAGGTTTGTAGGCCTCCGGCACCATGTCGTGTGGTGAGGTCAAAAGCGAGACTTTGTTTTTTATCGAGTTTATAACCCACGCCCACTTCATTCCAGACCTGAAACACGGTGCTGTTTTGGCTCAAGCCCACAAACGGAAATAACAATAAACTAAGAACTATGCTGCGCATGCTTAACGAGTAACGATGATTTCACCCAAATCTTTGGTCTCATTTTTACCAATTTCAATGGTGAATTTGACCGGTTCTTTGGTGTAGTAGTCGTCGTCGTTATTGATGATCGAGTTGCCTGTATGAAAAACCTTGTTGTAGGCAAAAACAGTGTAGGTGCCTGGAAATAAATAATTGAAACTAAACGTGCCGTCGTAATTGCATTCAATTTTATCGTCGAAAATGCTGTCTTGGGTTCCGTAAACGATATAAACATCTTCGGTAGCCCCTGCGTAACTTACAATCTGAGCCAATACCCCATTGATGTAGAGCTTTTCATTAATGGTCAGTTTACCTGTAATTTGACTGCGGCCACCTTGCCCCTCATATTTTTTACAGCCTGTAAAACTGAATGCGAGTACTACAATCGGCACAATATAGGAAAGTCTTTTCATTTCTTTTTTTTGACAATGTTAAGAAAAAAACAACTTTTCTCTGCTTCTTGCGTCTGTTTGTTTGGATAAAAATCGATATTTCAGTAATATTGGTACCGCTAAACCAAGCTAAATGAAACACTTACTACTCTCCTTCCTTTTTTGTCTACCTTTTCTTGTTTTCTCGCAGGTTGTTATCAATGAATATTCGTGTTCAAACATGACTGGCCCTACCGATGCATTCGGCGAGCGAGAGGACTGGGTTGAGCTCTACAACTCAACAACAGCGGCTGTAGATTTAACAGGTTGGTATCTTTCTGATAAGGCGAGTAACCTCACTAAGTGGCAAATTCCGAGTGGCAACATCAACGCCAATGGTTTCAAGATGGTTTTTTGCTCTAAACGAAATTTAGTTTCTGGCAATGAATACCATCCTAACTTTAATCTTTCTCAAACCGATGGCGACTGGATTATTCTTTCCAATCCATCGGCTGTTGTCGTAGATTCTTTTAAAATTGTGCACCTCACCAAGTCAAATCATTCTGTTGGTCGCTCGAGCAATGGTGCCATAGACTTCAAATTATTCACCACCCCAACGCCCAATGCAAACAATGCCGGTGGCGTCAATTTTTACCCATCCAAACCTGTTTTTAGTTTGGCTCCGGGTTTTTATCCGGGTGCACAAACCATCACTATTACCTGTGCCGACCCAACAGCCACCATCCGCTACACACTAGACGGTTCAGACCCAATTGCCACCTCCACAGCCTACAGCACGCCCATCAATATCACCACCACCAAAGTATTGCGCGCCACGGCTTTTGGCGCCACCCTGTCTTCTTTTACCGAAACCAACACGTATTTTATCAATGTAAATCATACGGTTCCGGTCGTTTCGGTTTGTAGCCAAGGGGTTTATTCATTGGTGGCAAACGGCAGCCAAAGCCCGCCTAACCGCATTGGTTCATTCGAGCTTTTTGAACAAGATGGCGCATTTATAGATGAATCTGAAGGAGACTTCAACAAACATGGCAACGATTCTTGGGCCTATGCGCAGCGAGGCTTCGACTTCATTTGCAGAGACCAATACGGTCAAAATGGGGACCTGGACCACCAAATTTTTCCTGAAAAGACGCGCGATGAATTTCAGCGCGTGATCTTGAAACCAGGAGCCAGCGACAACTATCCATTTGAACAAGGCGCCCACATCCGCGATGCCCTCATTCACACACTATCCATCCGAGCCGACATGAAACTCGACGAACGCACTTGGCGTCCGGCAGTAGTTTATTTGAATGGCAGTTTTTGGGGTGTATATGAAATCCGCGAAAAAGCAGATGACCACGACTACGCTGACATCTACTACGACCAGGATAAATACAATATGCACTACCTCAAAACTTGGGGCGGAACTTGGCAAGAATACGGCGCGCCCAATGCGCAACCAAGTTGGAATGCTTTGCGCAATTACATCCTCACCAACAACATGGGCACACCGGCAAACTTCAACTACGTTGACTCCTTGCTCAGTTGGAAATCGTTGGCCGATTACTTCATGATCAATTCCTACACCGTCAATCAAGACTGGCTCAACTGGAACACCGCATGGTGGAGAGGCCTGGACACCACCGGCGACCACAAAAAATGGGGTTACGCCCTCTGGGACATGGATGCTACTTTTGGGCACTACATCAACTATACAGGTATTCCTGACCCAAGCGCAAATGCCGACCCATGTAACGCAGAAAACTTACCCAATCCGGGCGGGCAAGGCCATACAGATATCTTAGAAAAACTGATCAATGAGAACCCAATTGTTGAACAGTATTACATCACCCGTTACATCGACTTAATCAACACTTCTTTCAGTTGTGCCACCATGATTGCGCTCCTCGACAGCATGGTCAACGAAATTGATCCCGAAATGACCGCACACTGCGCCAAATGGGGAGGAACTTATAATGGATGGCAATCTCGCGTGACCCAACTGCGCAATTTCATCAATCAGCGTTGCTTGGCTTTAGAACAAGGGCTTATCGATTGCTACCAACTTTCGGGCCCGTTTGCTGTCACTTTTAACGTCACGCCAGTGGGTGCGGGTACCATTCAAGTCAACTCTATTAATCCGCCAAACTATCCTTGGGCTACTACTTATTTTGGCGGCATTCAAACGCTTATTGAGCCAAATGCCAATCCTGGCTTTGTATTTAGCCACTGGACCGTCACTACAGGCCCTCTTGGCTTGCCAAGCACTACAGCCAATAACTTCATCAATATCAATGGCCCAGAAACAATTGTAGCTGTCTTTATTCCGGACGTTCCAGACGTGGATGGCGACGGTTGTTTGAACGTCGATGAAAACCTATTGGGTACAGACCCATCAAACCCAGACACCGACGGCGACGGCGAGAACGACTGCGCCGAAATTGGCAATGTTGGCGCTCCAACAGACACCGACGGCGATGGCATTATTGACGCACTAGAATCTTCAATTATAGACACCGACGGCGACGGCGTCATGGATGAGCTCGACCCAGACAACACCAATCCGTGTATTCCAAATGCAAACGCTGGCCCTTGTGACCAAGACGGCGATGGCCTCACCAATAGTCAGGAAAATGCTGCGGGTACAAGCCCTACCAACCCTGATACCGACGGCGATGGCCTCACCGACGGCGCAGAGGTAACCAACGGCTCTGATCCGCTCAACCCTTGCGACCCCGACGACACCCTCCCTGGTTGTCAAATAGACACCGATTTTGATGGGCTCACCGATGCACAAGAAGGCGTGCTCGGCACCAATCCACTCAATCCTGATACCGATGGCGATGGCATCAACGATGGCACAGAACTCGCAAACGGCTCCAATCCGCTAGACCCATGTGATCCAGATGGAAGCAGCCCTGAATGCGCTACCGGAATCTTCTTCCCAACGGCATTTTCACCAAATGGGGTTGGCAATGGCCTCAATGAAGTGTATCAAATTATTGCGGGTAAGGATATCGCAGCCATCAACTTTAAAATTGTGGACCGCTGGGGTAACCTGATGTATGCTTCTACCAACAAACAATTCAAATGGGATGGCAACCATAAGGATAAACCTTGCAACAGCGGTGTGTATGCATACGTTTGTGACGTTACTTATGAAAACGGCAGTACGAAGAAATTTACAGGGAACATCACTTTAATTCGATAAGCGATGCACTTCAAAAGTTGTCTACTTTCACTTACAATTGCCTTGTCTGTGCTCGGAGTTTTTCCGAATGTGGGCCTTGCCCAAGATTTTCACCTGACGCAGGCAAACCGCAGTATGCCTTTTCTGAATCCTGCTTTTGTGGGGGCTTACAAAGGCTTCGAAAGAATAACACTGCTCAATCGCAACCAATGGATTGGTTCAGGAACCCAATTTTTGACGACATACGGCATGGCTGAATTCACGCCCGGCCGAACCCGTCAATCTGAGCGTGCTTATGCAGGTATTGGCGCTTCTTTTAGCAACGACGTTGGCGGCGACTCCCGCATGTCTCAAAAATCTTTCGGACTCACCGCAAGTGGCCATATTCCGTTGGCAAAAGGCCACTGGCTAGATGCTGGCCTTCAAACGGCTATTCAGCAACGCAGCGCCGATTTCAGCAGCTTGTTGTATTACTCGCAATGGAATGGCAGCGCCCTAGACCCGAGTGTTTTTTCGGGCGAAGAAAACGATTTTGTCAATTTTGCTTTTGTAGATGCAAGCTTGGGGCTAGCGTATCGTTTTGAACCGAATCAGCGCGGTGAGTTGCGCGACGGCCAATGGTCTTTGCAAACAGGCTTGTCTTTTCAGCACGTCAACCGCCCTCGCTTACAATACAACACCCTTTCTGCCGATCGTTTGTACCGAAAAGCAGTTGCCTACGCCTGTTTTTCGCTTGGGCTCAATGAAGTTTCAGCTTTGCAGTTTTCGCTCACGCATTTGCGCCAAGGCGGCCACTCCGAAAGCATGCTCGGCGCCATTTACCGCATGAAGCTCCGCGGCAGTTCTCAGGTCACCAATGAAGTGAGCACAAGATACCTGAGTGCAGGCCTTTATTTTCGCTCCACAGCTGCTGTAGCACCTTATATTGCCTTAGATTTGGGTGCTTTTGACTTTGGGATTTCTTACGATGCAGATTTGGGAGCAACTTCTTCTGTTTTCAGACATTCTGTTGAGCTCAACCTCGCTTATACCTTCCTCAAAAAATCGGCGTTTAAAGGTAGCCGTTTGCGCTAAGAAATGCAGTCCATTGTTCGGCTTGTGCTTTGTTCATGACGCGCGGCATTTTGTTTTGAGCACCCAGTTTTCCGATACTTTCCAAATAGGCATAAAATACCGAAGTAGGTAGTAATTTGAGCTGAGGTAGGGGCATGCTGTGTTTGCGCACATAGGCGTAGTCGTCGTTGATGAGCTGTAGCGCTGCGTCAATTTCCGCAATGATACTCGGTGTGGCCTCTTGTTCATCGCAACCAATGTACCAACAGTGCTGCAAACCTTTTTCGTCGGCATGAATAGTATATTCAGAAAAAGACAGCTTGAATTGCGTGCTCACGGTTTTCAAGGCCTGATTGATATTATCTAAAGATAAGTGCTCTCCGCACAAACTTAAAAATTGCTTGATGCGCCCCGAGATAATGATTTCATGGGTGGTGGTGTCTGTGAAGCGCACGAGATCGCCGAGCATGTAGCGCCAGAGCCCCGCATTTGTACTAATGACCAACGCATAGTCTATACCGGGCTTTACTTCACTGATGGTATACGCTTTGAATTTATTTTTGAGCTCGCCCGATTCCGTAAAGTATTCGGCGTTAAACGGCACAAACTCAAAAAAGATCCTGTTGTTCATCAGTAGGGTCATGCCTCTTTTTTTCGGGCTCGTTTGGTAAGCAAAATAGCCTTCGCTCGCTAAATAGGTATCGAGCAGCACGACCGGTTTGCCTGAAATCTTTTGCAAGCGCTCCACAAACGGGTCCATGTAGACACCGCCATGCACATAAACTTGGAAATTTGGCCAGATTTCGTGGATGTTGTTGAGTTTGTAGTGCTTTACAATTTCTTCGAGTAAGAGTACACACCAGCTCGGGATGCCCGCCATAATACCGATATCCCACTTAGGGGCTTCCTGCACCATTAAAGGCAGTTTGGCTTTCCAGTCTTTGAGATGGGTAATTTTTTTGGTCGGTTTTGTAAATGGAGCAGCAATGAGGGATGTGTGCTTTTTTAAGATACCGCTGAGGTCGCCTTCGAAATGTTGGTCGATTTTTTTAAGCTTAGTAGAGCCTCCAACGGCAAGTACTTTAGCGCTGTAAAATGAATCTGGAAGGTTCAATTCGTGTAAGATGGAGAATTGTCTTAACGAGACCCGCTGAAAAGACCGGATCATTTCGGTGCTCACCGGAATTCTTTTGCTTGGCGCACCGGTTGTTCCGGAGGATAACGCAAAGTATTTAATGCGGCCCGGCCAAATGGCATCTTTTTTACCTTTGATGGTGTCTTCGAGCCAATCTGTATAAAATTGTTCGTATTCAGTGATTGGAACACTTTGCTGGTAACGCGAAACGAGATCGGTTTTTTGAAGCAAGGCAGCGAATTGATAGCGCTGTCCGAAAGCTGTTTTTTTGGATAGGTCTATGTTTTGACCCAAGACCTCGAGTTGTTGTTTGTAGCCAGCACTAATGCGGGAGATGCGCTTGAAACTTATTGCTGTACTACGCTGTATGAGCTTACCAATTATGGGCATTTGAAAAGAAGCTTTTTTAGCAGAGACTTCACACAAAAATAAAGAGAAAACTAGTGCGTTCTTACTGCACTTTGTTTTAAATTTGTAAAAAACTTGACTATGCAAACTAAAACCTTCATTGTTCCTCACGACTTTACTGCAGTGGCCGATATCGCCCTTCAACACGCCATTGCCACAGCCAAGCCTTTAGGTGCTCAAATTCAAGTACTTCACGTGGTTTCCAAAGACACCCAAATTCCTGAAGCACTTGCGCAGCTAGAAAATATTATTGGTCAGTTTGAACAAGAAGGCGTAGCGCTCAAACCCAATGTGCGCATTGGTAGCATTTTCGAAGACATCGGCGCTTTTGCCGCCGAGCACCAAGCAGAGCTTATCGTGATGGGCACCCATGGTGCACACGGCTGGCAGCACATCACCGGAAGCCATGCACTTAAAGTAGTGACAAGCTCTCAGGTTCCCTTCATTATCGTCCAAGAAAAGGCCGTTAAAGCAAGTGGTTACGACTCCATTGTTGTTCCGATGGACCTCCACAAAGAAACCAAACAAAAACTTTCAATTGTTGCCAATTTGGCACAATACTTCAAGTCTAAAGTACATGTCGTTACACCAGACGAAACCGACGAGTTTTTGCGTCACCAAGTGCGTTCCAACATCACTTTCTCTGAAGGATTCTTCAAAGACCGCGGCATTGAAATGACCAGCGCAGTAGTACCAAGTTCCGGTTTCGATAAAGAAGTTGTCAAATATGCCGTGAGCGTAGATGCTGATCTCATCGCCATCATGAACCTCCAGCGCAACAACCTCTTTACGGCCCTTACTTCTAATCACGAGCAGTACATCATCACCAATGATGCACTCATTCCAACGCTAATTGTCAACCCTATTCACTTAGGTTCTGACTACAGCAACATGTTCTCTATGTAAGCATGTCTAAACTCACTACCCTACACGAGTTTATTGTCAGCAAGCAAAAAGATTTTCCATTTGCTACCGGAGAGCTCTCACGTTTGCTGAGCGACATCGCCTTAGCTTCCAAAATTGTCAGCAATGATGTCCGCAAAGCCGGATTAGTAGACCACATCCTCGGCGCCCAAGGCGGTCAAAATGTGCAAGGCGAAGAACAGCAAAAGTTAGATGTCGTTGCCGACGAAGCATTTATTCGCGCTTTTGAAAACGGCGGCGAAGTATGCGGCATTGCCTCTGAAGAGAACGACGACTACCTTGCCTTTGAATCCGAACAAGCCCAGAATGCCAATTACGTCATTTTATTTGATCCGCTAGACGGTTCCTCTAACATAGACGTCAACGTATCCATCGGCACCATCTTTTCTATTTACCGCAGGGTTTCACCTCAAGGTTCCAAAGCAACTTTGGCAGATATGCTGCAGCCAGGCACTCAACAAGTGGCTGCTGGCTATGTGCTTTACGGTTCTTCTACCATTTTGGTGTACACCACCGGCAATGGTGTCAATGGCTTTACCCTGGACCCTTCCATTGGCGAATTCTTTTTGTCGCATCCCGATATGAAAATGCCAGAAAACGGTAGGCTTTATTCTGTCAACGAAGGCAATCTCAATGATTTCGACACACAACTACGTGCTTATTTGGCATATTGCCAATCAAACGAAAATCAAACAGGGAAGCCTTATTCCGGACGCTATATCGGTTCTTTAGTAGCCGATTTCCACCGCAACCTGATCAAAGGAGGCATTTACATTTACCCGACCGTTCCCTCGGCTCCAAAAGGGCGGTTGCGCTTGCTTTACGAGTGCAATCCGCTGGCGTTTATCGCCGAACAAGCAGGTGGCCTGGCTACCAATGGCACCCATCGCATCTTAGACATCAAACCTACTGAATTACACCAGCGTGTAGGATTCTATATTGGTTCTAAGCAAATGGTGGAAAAAGCCATGGGGCTTTCTTAACAAATTATAAGAAGTTTGATTGGACTACGATTTGGCTTTTAGGTCAATGGTGTATTTCATTTCCACAACTCCTGCCCCTGCTTCTTTGTTGTATCTAACCTCGCGCTTGATGCGCTCTTTGATGTCATTAATGATGCGGTCGTCGACACAAGTCGTAAGCGATTTAATGGAGCGTACACCTACCACTTGTCCTTCGGCATTGACCTGTACATTAAACCCGATGCGGCAATCAAAATCACTCTCGTAAGAAGGTATGCTTACGTTGTTTAAACGAATTCTGCCTTTTCCAGATCCTCTACCAGATCCAATACCATCATCGCCTTCCCCGTTGCCGTTTCCATTCCCGCCGAAAGGCCCGTTTCCAGAGCCATTTCCGTTGCCACTGCCGCCGCTCCCGGTAAAGAGGTTGGTTCTTTGTGATGTGGTGGAGGTAGCATTGGTGCCGTTCTGAGAATTGTGGTTGTTTGAATTGCCGCTATTATGGCTAAAATCACTTTGGCTAGCTGTTGCTACTCTTTCGGTTTGGTCGGCTGGTGGTGCAATGCGGCCAGAACCAGGGTTGCCACCACCTCGAGAACCTCCGGCAACTTCTTCGAGTTCTACGTTATCTATCTGAAATTCTTCAATGACTTCATCTGAGCGGAGTGGAGGGGTATCCACCAATTGATCTGGTCGGGCGTCAAATTTAATAATGAAAGCCAATAGCAACATGGATAGCAACCACACTGAAGTGTAGATCAAAGATTTTTTGGAATCTTCGCGCGCGCCGATGTATTCTAATTGAAATTGTTCCATGATAAGGAGCTCTAGCTAATTTGACAATAAATAGAATTACCCTTCTTTGGTGGCAATGATCATTTTGAGGTCATTGAGCATGCCAATTTTGAGTAAGTCTACGAGTTCTTGCACTTGCGCATCAAATGGCAAGCGTAAAATGACGGTGTTGTCGCCAATTTTTTTGGTTTCTCCGATCAAGACACCCTCTAACTGATCCAAGGCGATTTCATCGTTGTTGACATAAAAATGGCGCTGTTGGTTCTCGTCAAATTTAATGGTGAGTGTGACGTGTTGTTTTTGCGTCTTTTCGTTGGCATCTGATTTAGGCAACGGAACTTTGATGACGTTCGGGTTGGCTAGCGTAGAGATGATCAAAAAGAACAATAACAAAAAGAACATGATGTCGCTCAATGCAGAAGTAGCCACCTCTGCATGGAACCTTCTATTTCGCTTTATGGCCATCTTTTGAGTTCATTAATTTGATAAAATCTAAATTCAATTTTTGAATGCCCAACGCGTAATTATCAATGATGCCATTGAGTAGGTGATAGGCTGTGAACGCGAGGATACCGACAACAAGACCTGAACCAGATGAAATCATTTTCTCGTACAAACCACCTGAGATATTACCGATCGATACATTTTCTGAGATAGAGATGCTGTAGAAGATTTTGATAACCCCTGAGATGGTTCCGATAAATCCTAAAGTAGGTGCAATACCTGCAATCAGACCTAAATGGTTGATGTTCTTCTCCATCTTGCCAATTTCGATATTGGCTACTTTTTCCATGTTGCCTTCAATTTGTGCAATGGGTTGGCCAATAGACTGAACGCCTTCTTTGATGACCGAACCATAAGCTGTTACGTCGCGGTTCGCGACATCGAGGGCTCCTTGCATGCTGCCTGCATTGAGTTGGGTTTGTATTTCGTTGATGAGTAGCATGTTTTGCTTGGTCATGCGACGGATATACAAAAAGCGTTCAACAGCTACGTAGGTAGTGTAAAACAATAATAGTGCAATTGGAATCAAAAAGACCCCACCTTTCATGAGGAAGTCAATGGCCGAAATTTCTTCGACAGTTTTGAAAGATTCTTCGGTTGCGGCTTCTGCAACTTGAGCACTTAAAACTCCTGCGCTCATCAAGAACGCTGCTACTAAGGTGTATTTGATTGAAAACTTCATAATTGGGTTCTAATTTGGTACGCTAAAATTAGTCATTGAGTGAGGTCGGGCGGCTTGAATTCTTTGGAGATATTCACACTGAATTGTTATTTGTAACGTTATGACCGGAAAAGGTCACAAATTTTTTCGCTCCGCGGATACTTTGCGTAATTTTGCAGCCCGCTATGCAACTCACTACTTTTATCAAAACCCTTGCCAAACATCCTGCGCTAGACCGCAGTGCAGCGGCCTTGCAAACGGCTCATGCCAGACTACATTGGAAAGGCATGGTGGGTTCTGCAAAGTCCTTGCTTTCGTTAATGGTTGCGCAGCAAGTTCCGGGCACCCATTTGTTTATTCTTTCAGATAAAGAAGAAGCGGCTTATTTTTTGAATGATTTTGAAGGGTTGTTCCCTGAAGACAAGCGCATTTTATTTTATCCGGCGTCATATCGCGTGCCGTATCAGCAAGAGCAAACAGACAACGCTAATGTTGTGGCGCGCGCCGAGGTACTCGAAAAACTCAGTGACAAACAAAATACTTGGGTAGTAACCTATCCTGAGGCACTTTTTGAAAAAATACCGACCAAAAAAAACTTGGTCAAGCACACCATGCGCCTTGAGGTGGCAAAAAGCTACAGCACTGATTTTCTCAATGAATTGCTTTTGGAATATCAGTTTGAGCGCGTCGATTTTGTGTATGAACCCGGTCAGTTTTCGATCAGAGGCGGTATCTTAGATGTATTCTCTTATGCCAACGAGCACCCTTTTCGGATTGAATTCTTTGGCGATGAGGTAGAGAGCATCCGCACTTTTGACGCCGCAAGCCAGTTATCGATTGCGAGTCATCAATTTTTCAATGTTGTTCCGAATATTCAGTCGGGCGAGCGTCTAGAAATCCAAGAAACTTTGTTGGGTTTTGTAGGTCCTCAGACCATCTGCTGGATGGCTGATGTGCAGAGAACACTAGATCTATTGAAGCGCGAATACGAGCGCGCAGTAGAAATCCACAGCAAACACGACGGCCCCGTTCCATACGCCTTACCCCAAGATAAATTCGTTTCACACCTCACATTTGAAACCCAGCTTGCAGCACACCGCGTGATCGAATTTGGCCCTGTTTACCATTTCAAGGCAACGCACTCAGAAACCTTTGATTGCATCCCGCAACCTAGTTTCAACAAAGATTTTCAGCGGCTCAATGCCGATTTAAACGCGCGCAAAGCCGAAGGTTTTCAGAACCTCATTTTTTCGAATCAGCCACGTCAAGTAGAAAGACTCTACCAAATTTTTAGCGATATCGGTGAAGAGGGTGAGTTCAGTGCCTTGCCATTGGCCTTGCACGAGGGCTTTATCTTTCCGTCCCTGAAATTGGTGTGCTACACCGATCACCAGCTTTTTGAGCGCTATCACCGTTTTAGGCTCAAAGAAGGGTTCAAGCAAGCCAAGCAAGCGCTAACGCTTAAAGAAATTTATCAGCTCCAAAAAGGAGATTACGTGACGCACATAGACCACGGTGTGGGCCAGTTTTCTGGTCTTGAAACCATAGACGTCAATGGCAAACCGCAAGAAGCCATTCGTTTGGTTTATAAAGATGGCGACGTGCTTTATGTAGGCATTCACTCTTTGCACCGCATCTCCAAATTTACGGGCAAAGATGGCAGCGCCCCAACACTCAACAAACTCGGTACGCAGGCCTGGTCAAATCTCAAGAACAAGACCAAAAAGAAGATCAAAGAACTCGCCTTTGACCTCATCAAACTCTACGCCCAACGCCGCAGCAAACCAGGGTTTTCTTTTGCGCCAGATAGCTACTTACAGAACGAGCTCGAGGCCTCGTTTATGTTCGAAGACACCCCCGATCAGTACAAAGCCACCCAAGACATCAAACGCGACATGGAAGCGCCGCGACCAATGGACCGCTTGGTATGTGGAGATGTAGGCTTTGGCAAAACTGAGGTTGCTATTCGCGCTGCTTTCAAAGCCGTTGCCGATTCCAAACAAGTTGCGGTTTTGGTCCCGACGACAATTTTGTCTTTGCAGCATTACCGCAGTTTCAAAAACAGACTTTCGAACTTCCCGGTTACCGTAGACTACATCAATCGCTTCAAGTCTGCCAAGGAAATCACCGAAACACTCAAAAAATTAGCGGCTGGCCAAATCGATATCTTAATTGGCACCCATGCTTTGGTTGCAGAGCGCGTCAAGTTCAAAGACCTCGGCCTCATGATCATCGACGAAGAACAAAAATTTGGGGTTGCTGTCAAAGACAAGCTCAAAACCTTGCGCACCACCGTCGATACGCTCACCCTTACCGCCACACCCATTCCGCGCACCTTGCAATTTTCCTTGATGGGCGCCCGAGACCTGAGCATCATCAATACACCACCGCCCAACCGTCAGCCGGTTTTAACCGATATTATTTCTTTCAACGAAGAACTCATCCGCGATGCCATTGCTTATGAAGTAGGGCGCGGAGGCCAAGTGTTTTTTGTCAATAACCGCTTGTCGAATATCAAAGAACTCTCCGGCATGATCCAGCGCTTGTGTCCGGGTGTTCGGGTGGGCATCGGCCATGGCCAAATGGATGGCAAGCAACTCGAAAAAATCATGATGGATTTCATCGAAGGCGCTTACGACGTGCTTTTAGCCACCACGATCATCGAGTCCGGGATCGACATCTCTAATGCCAATACCATCATCATCAACGACGCGCACCAATTTGGGCTCAGCGATCTGCATCAATTGCGGGGCAGGGTAGGACGCAGCAACAAAAAAGGTTTCTGTTACCTCATTGCGCCAAAATTCAGCATCATGACCTCCGAGGCCCGCAAGCGCTTAGAGGCGCTCGTGCAATTCTCCGATTTAGGTTCGGGCTTCAATATTGCCATGAAAGACCTCGATATCCGAGGGGCTGGCAACATGCTCGGCGGCGAACAAAGCGGTTTTATTGCAGAAATTGGTTTTGAGATGTATCAGAAAATTCTCAACGAGGCCATGCAAGAGCTCCGCGAAAGCGAGCACAAAGAACTTTTCGAGGAAAGAACCACCGATCAATTCAACGGATTTGTCCAGGATTGCGTTTTTGAAACCGACATGGAGGTCCGGATTCCAGACCAATACGTGAACCAAGTTGCGGAGCGTTTGAGTTTGTATCAAGCCATGGATAACCTCAAAAACAAAGAAGAGCTCGCCGCTTTTAGTGCCCAACTCCAAGACCGTTTTGGCCCACTACCCAGAGAAGTCAAGGAACTCTTGTTTTCATTTGAGCTGCGTTGGTTGGCAGAATCCATGGGGCTCGAGCGCTTGGTGCTCAAGTCAGAAAAATTAGTCGGGCATTTTATTTCCAATCCGCAGTCGCCATTTTATGAAACCGAGCAGTTTCAGCAGATGCTCAACCGCATCTTGGCCCAACCCACCGGCTACAGACTCGCTCAAAAAGACGACAAACTCAGGTTGGTCATTGAGCCCATCCGCCATATTAAAGACGCTTTTCAAAAATTACAAGCGCTTCAGGACCCCACAAATTGATTCCTTGACCTACGTCAAGAGAAAAGAAGTGACTTTATCGCAACTTTGTGTTCGATAATTTGTTTAAACAGTAATCTTAAAAATTAAAACATGAAAAATTTATTAGTTGGTTTAGTTGGCGCATTCGCCTTATTTTCTTTTGTCGTTTCTCAAGCAGGTGTTTGGTCTGTTGATGGCGCTCACTCTCGTTTGGGTTTCACGATCCTTCACAACGGCATCACAAACGTTCACGGTAACTTCGGAAAATTCACAATGGAAGTCACTACACCAAATGCAGACTTCACAGGCGCTACTATCGTTTTGAACGCAGATGCAGCTTCTGTCAATACAGGCATCGAAGCCCGCGACAACCACTTGCGCACGGCAGATTGCTTTGACGCTGAAAAACACCCTTCAATTAGCTTCAAAAGCACTTCTGTGACTGCTGCTAAAGCAAAAGGAACTTACGTTATTGAAGGTGAGTTGACCATGCACGGCACTACCAAAAAAGTTGTATTCAACGGTGTACACACTGGCAATGGCAAGAATTACAAAGGAACTGAAGTTGCAGGTTTGCAAATCACAGGTGCTGTAAAACGCTCTGAGTTCGGAATGGGTGAAGTAAGCCCAGGTTTGGCAGACGAAGTAAAACTTCAAGCTGATTTAGAAATCGCTAAAAACTAATATTGATGAGAGGCTACGCTATATTATTCCTGTTATTTGCTGCTTTTTCTAGTCTTGCCCAGCAATACAAACTTGCCGACGGCCACAAGATATCTTTCTCCAACCCGGATGTAAGCGGCACGTTTGATGAGCTTACCGCGGCTTCACTTGTTTTTGACGACACCAAACTTTCAAGTTCTAAACTCAGTTTTAAAATTGAAGTAGGATCAATCAATACGGGCAACGGCCTCATGAACAAGCATGCAAAAGGCGAAGAATGGTTCAACGCAGACAAATACCCGTTTATCGAATTTACTTCGTCTAAAATAGAAAAGACGAGCGAAGGCTTTAAAGCAACAGGTAAATTGCAAATGCATGGCGTCAGCAAAGAGGTTACGATTCCTTTTACTTTTGCCAAGAAAGGGAATAAAGGCACTTTTATTGCTAAATTTAGCGTAGATAGATCTGATTATCAGATCGGAAAAAAGAATGGCGGCGTAGCTGATACCATCAAAATTACAGCAACAATCCCAGTCATTAAAAAGTAGAATTATGTTAAGAATACTTGCTTTCGGATTGATTATCGCCACCTTATCTTCGGCAGTTATTGGATTTTTTCTCAACTATTTTTATTCGTTCGAGTTTGATGAAACAATAAAAATCCTTCCAATTTGGAAAGTAGTTCTTTTCTACTTTTTACTCGCCTGTACATTCTCTGTATTATCATTTTACATGGAAAGAAAATGGCAAAATGTAGGCTTATTTGCTTTAAACGCAATGTTTAGTTTTCTAGCTGTAGCTTTAATGGGGGTTCCCTTGAAGTACACCAACTCAGAAATCGACACTACTTTTTTACCGATCGTAGCCATACCGTGTTTGTTTGTATTGCCACTAATTTGGATGTCTTTTCAACCAATTATGTACAACAAAAAGTATGCGGCTTTTGGCACAATACATGAAAGGATGCTTCGGCATCCTTTTTTTTTGAAAAAATGGCCAAAAAAGCAC